>NZ_CP019343.1:2874907-3194342 GCF_002117105.1 Oceanicoccus sagamiensis
AGCTCCTGGTTGGCTGAATATGCGGATGGTTTGATTGCCCTCTCAGGGGGGCGTAAAGGTGAGGTAGGGCAAGCTTTATTGGCCTCAAGGCATGACATGGCCAGACAGCGCCTTGGCGAGTTAATGGCCTTGTTTCCCAACCGTTTTTATCTTGAGCTACAGCGAACGGGCCGTGAATACGAAGAAGACTATTTACATGCGGCGGTAGAGTTGGCGGCGGAGCTGGATTGCCCTGTGGTTGCTACTAACGAGGTTTGCTTTTTAACCGCCAGTGATTTTGAAGCCCATGAAACCCGCGTCTGCATTCACGATGGCAGAGCTTTGGATGACCCTCGTCGCAACCGCGGCTATAGTGACCAGCAGTACCTGCGCACGCCGGAAGAAATGCAGGCGTTGTTTAGTGATATTCCCGAGGCTCTGGCCAATACCGTGGAAGTTGCCAAGCGCTGTAATGTAGAAATTTCTCTGGGTACTTATTATTTACCGGAGTACCCCATTCCCGAAGATTTTGAAAGTGATCCCTTTTTCAAAATTGAATCCTATGACGGCCTGAAACAACAAACAGAGAAGTCTTTAAAAGCCAAGTGGGAGGGTAAGGAAGATACCCCCGAGTATGCCAAGGAATTAATTACCGGCATCTTTTTTAGAAAAATTTCTATTGAAGGCTTAAACGAACGGCTGGATTTCTTATTTGGTGAACAGGCGAAAGAACAGGCGCCTACCTACCGGGAACGACTGGATTTTGAACTCGATATTATTCTGGAAATGGGTTTTCCGGGTTACTTCCTTATCGTTATGGACTTTATTCAATGGTCAAAAGACCACGATATTCCCGTCGGCCCCGGGCGAGGTTCCGGTGCCGGTTCACTGGTGGCCTATGCCCAGAAAATTACTGACCTTGATCCGTTGGAATACGACCTGTTATTTGAGCGCTTTCTAAACCCGGAACGTGTTTCCATGCCGGATTTCGATGTTGATTTCTGTATGGATAACCGCGACCAGGTGATTAGCTACGTGGCGGATAACTATGGCCGTGATGCCGTAAGCCAGATTATTACCTTTGGTACCATGGCCGCAAAAGCGGTGGTGCGTGATGTAGCCCGTGCCCAGGGTAAGTCCTATGGCCTGGCGGACAAACTCTCAAAAATGATCCCTTTTGAAGTTGGCATGACCTTGCAAAAAGGTTTTGAGCAGGAAGAAGTCTTAAGGGACTTTCTACGCGATGATGAGCAGGCTCAGGAAATCTGGGATATGGCGCTGCAACTGGAAGGTGTTACCCGAAATGTGGGTAAGCACGCCGGTGGTGTGGTTATCGCGCCCTCAAAGCTGACAGACTTTGCCCCGCTTTATTGCGATGAAAGCGGTAGTGGTTTGGTCACCCAGTTCGATAAAAACGATGTAGAAGAGGCCGGTCTGGTTAAGTTCGACTTCCTGGGTTTGCGTACCCTGACCATCATCGACTGGGCGTTAAAAATGATCAACCGCCCGAAAGACGATGGCAGTTCGGTGAATGTCGAAATAGAGCGCATTCCCCTCGATGACCCCGCGTCTTATCAGTTGTTGAAACGTGCAGAAACCACCGCGGTATTCCAGCTGGAATCCCGGGGGATGAAAGACCTGATCAAACGCCTGCAACCGGATAATCTCGAAGATATGATCGCGTTGGTGGCGTTATTTCGTCCCGGGCCGCTCGATTCAGGGATGGTGGATGACTTTGTTAACCGTAAGCACGGCCGCGCCGAAGTGGCCTACCCGGATGCCCAATACCAGCATGAGTGGCTAAAACCGATTCTTGAGCCTACCTACGGCGTTATTGTTTACCAGGAACAGGTTATGCAAATCGCCCAGGAATTGGCGGGCTATAGTCTGGGCGGTGCAGATATGTTGCGCCGGGCCATGGGTAAGAAAAAACCTGAAGAAATGGCCAAGCAGCGGCAGACCTTTGAAGAGGGTGCGAAAAGCAAAGGGGTTGATCCAACCCTGGCGATCAAAATCTTTGATCTGGTGGAAAAATTTGCCGGTTATGGTTTTAATAAATCCCACTCCGCAGCGTATGCCTTGGTGTCCTACCAGACCGCCTGGCTAAAAGCCCATTACCCCGCTGAGTTTATGGCGGCCACCATGAGCTCGGAATTACAAAACACCGATAAAATCGTTATCTTTATTGAAGAATGCCGGGCGATGAAACTGGACTATCGCCTGCCGGACGTGAATGAAGGCGAGTATATGTTTACCGTGAACAAGGAGGGGGCGATTGTTTACGGTCTGGGGGCGATTAAAGGTTTGGGTGAAGGCCCAATAGAAAATATTATTGCCGCCCGGGAAGAGGGTGGCCCGTTTAACAACCTGTTTGATTTCTGTGAGCGTACCGACCCGCGCAAAGTGAATAAGCGTGCGATTGAAGCCCTGATACGTTCCGGCTCCTTTGATACCCTGGGTGTTGAAAGGGCCGTATTGCTGTCCGCTATGCCCGAAGCGGTAAAAGCGGCTGAGCAAAGTGCCGGTAACCGCGATGCGGGGATGATGGATTTATTTGGCGAAGTGGTACAGGCTGATGATAGCGGTGATGTCTATGCCGACCATCATAAAGTCAGGCCGCTCACCCCCAAAGAAAAACTCGGTGGCGAGAAAGATACGCTGGGCCTTTATGTTACCGGCCACCCGATTGATGAATATGAGAAAGAGTTGCGCCAGTTTGTGCGCAATCGCATTGTTGATTTAAAAGCCGATTTTAATAACCAGACCATGGCTGGCCTGGTGGTCGATTTACGCACCATGAAAAACAAGCGCGGCGATACCATGGCGTTTCTAACTCTGGATGACCGTTCGGCCCGTATTGAAATCAGCTTATTTTCAGAGGCCTTTGAGCTAGCCAGAGAAAAAATCAGCAAAGGTGCCATCCTGGTGGTAGAAGGCAAGGTCAGCTTTGATGATTATTCTGGACAGCTTAAGGTGCGCGGCAGCACCGTAAGAACTCTGTTAGACGCTCGTCAGTCGAATGTGAAGGCGCTGGAGCTGACCTTGCAAACCGCCGACTTTAACGGCATCAATGGCAGCAACGGCTTTAGCAATGAGTTTAAGCGCTTATTGGAGCCGAGCCGTTTAAATGGCCGCTGCCCGGTATTTATCGATTACCAGCGCGATGGCGCCAAAGGCCAGGTCAGGCTGGGCAGTGAATGGCAGATCCAACCCAGTGATGAGCTTATTCAACGTTTAAAAGACCGGTTTGGGGACAATAGCGTCCGCCTGAACTTTGGCGAGTAAAATGCTTTTTACCGCGACATAAGGTCGACTATAAGGCCAGAATCGCGTATCGTTGCGCAGATAAAATTATTAGCCTGTAGCCTTGGAAACAGCGCAAGACAATACGACATTCGCAGACGCAAAAAAGACTCTGAATTGACATTATGAACCCCAATTACCTCGATTTTGAACAACCCATCGCCGAGCTGGAAGTAAAGATAGAAGAGCTGCAGCTAGTGGGCTCCGATAATGACATCAATATCGGCGAAGAGATCAATAAACTCCGTGAAAAAAGCACCAAACTAACCGAGAAAATTTATTCTGACCTCAGCCCCTGGGAGACGGTCAAAGTTGCTCGTCACCCCATGCGCCCCTATACACTGGATTATATCTCCCGTGTATTTACCGACTTTGAAGAACTGCACGGCGACCGCCACTTTGCCGATGATGCCGCTATTGTCGGCGGTCTGGCCCGATTAAATGGTGAGCCAGTCATGGTGATTGGCCAGGAAAAAGGCCGCGGTGTTCAGGAAAAAGTCAAACGTAACTTTGGTATGCCCAAGCCTGAAGGCTACCGTAAAGCCCTGCGCTTAATGGAGATGGCCGAACGCTTTAAATTGCCTATCGTCACCCTGATCGACACACCGGGAGCCTATCCGGGTATTGATTCAGAAGAGCGTGGTATTTCCGAAGCTATTGCCCAGAATTTGGCCGTGATGTCACGGTTAAAAACCCCGATTATCTGCGTGGTGATTGGCGAAGGTAGTTCCGGCGGTGCTTTAGGTATCGGTGTAGGTGATCACTTGGCCATGCTGCAATATGCCACCTACTTTGTTATCTCCCCCGAAGGTTGCGCCAATATTATTTGGAAAACCTCGGAAAAGGCTCCTGATGCTGCTGAAGCGATGGGTTTAACCTCAACTGTTCTTGAGGGTTTGGGGATTGTAGATGCCACCATTAAAGAGCCACTGGGCGGTGCTCACCGTGATATCGATGTGATGGCGGCTCGAATTAAAGAGCACCTGATTGAACAGTTAGCCACGCTTAATGAGTTGCCAGAAGATCAGTTATTAGACAAGCGCTACCAGCGTCTAATGTCCTACGGCAACGAGTAAAACCAGGGGGCTACGCTTAACCACCCGGCGAAGAAGTCTATGTCTTTTTCATCCAGCCAGTTGGCTAAACAGCTTTCCCCCTACCGCAATGCGCCGCGCTGGCTGGTAGCCTATAGTGGCGGTGTTGATTCCCATGTGCTGCTGCACGCTCTGTTGCAGTACCCCGATCATCCCCCTATTGAAGCAGTGCATATCAACCATCAGCTACAGGATGAATCCGGTCAATGGTCGGCCCATTGCCAGCACCAGGTGGATAAGCTTGGTATCCCGCTGCATACGGTCAACGTCACTGTTGCGGCACAGGGCAGTCCTGAAGAGCAGGCGCGGCGGGTGCGTTACCAGGCCTTTGAATCGCTGCTTAAAGCCGGTGATATCTTAATGATGGGTCACCATCAGGATGATCAGGTAGAGACCTTGATGCTGCGCCTGTTGCGCGGCAGTGGCAGCCGCGGTGCTGCGGCTATGCCCGCCAATCGCCCATTGGGGCAGGGCAGTGTCGTGAGACCTTTACTCGATATCCCTCGTCAGGCCATTGAAGGCTATGCCCGGCAACAGCAGTTACAGTGGGTCGAAGACCCCAGCAACCAATCCAGTGATTTTGATCGTAACTACCTGCGTTTGGAATTGCTTCCGGCTATGGCTGCGCGTTGGCCAGAATATCGCCAAACCCTCGCCAGAGCAGCATCACTTAGCGAAGAGTCTGCGGCGTTAAATGATGAACTGGCCTTATTGGACTTTGAGCGCGCTGCGGTCTCTTCACAGCAAGCCTCTATCCCGCTGACTTTATTAGAAGCTCTCAGCCCGGCGCGGCAAAAAAACCTGTTGCGCTTTTGGTTAAACACTAACGGCTTTAGCTTGCCGGCGGCCAGCCAGTTAGAGCAGCTATTAGAACAGGTGCTCAACGCCGACTCTCAGGCACAACCTCTGATCAGCTGGGGCAAGGTACAAATTCGGCGATTTAATGGCTTGCTCTATGCAATGGATCAACTGGCTGAATTTGATGGGCAGCAGGTGTTTCATTGGGATCTGTCTGCACCGCTGGCACTGGAGCCGGGGAGTTGCTTACTGGCAAAGCCGGTGAGTGGTGAGGGTATCGATCGAGCCTTATTGGCCAGTGAGCCGGTTACCGTGCGTTTTCGCCAGGGTGGCGAACGCTGCCAACCCGATGAGCGTGAACATTCACAGAGTTTAAAAAAATTATTTCAGGAGTACGAGCTAGAGCAGTGGCTAAGGGATAGAGCCCCCTTAGTCTATTGCGGCGATAAGCTGGTGGCGGTGGCCGACCTCTGGATATGCAAAGGCTGGCGAGCTGCGCCGGGCCGGGCTGGCATAGCTCTTCAGTGGCAGCGCGCTATCTAACTACTCAACCAGTAAACTGATTGGTGATGAAATTTCACTTTCCAGACCATCGGCATCGATAGTGGCAATAGCAAAATTATAAGTACCTGGTGCTGTGAGTATGATGTCCTGGCTGGTCGCGGAGCCATCATTAATGGTAATGATATCACCGTTGCTGTCATCCCCTTCCAGATAGTAATAAATCTCGTAACCGGCAAGCTCCGCGATAGTCAGTGGGTCACCATTTAGGCGAGTGGTTGGGATTGACCAGGAGAGGGTAACAGAGGTGCTAAATGGCTCTGCTTCTTCAGTGACTTCCTCTTGAGTAACTTCTTGCTCAGGCTGCTCCGTTTGAGTTTGCTGCTCAACCACTTCTTGTTCAATTTGTGATTGCTGTTCGGTGCTGTTTTGCTCGGAACCAGAATTTTGTTGCTCTGACACCGTGGCCTGTTGCTGAGGTGCGGGTGGTGAGTTGGCTGACGAGGGCTGGCTTTCAGTGTGGGTGCTTTGCTGATCTGTGGAGGCAGCCGACTCAGTTTCTGTTTGCTCCTGGGCAGTGTCTGTTACTGTGGTGCTTGCTGTCACCACTTCGTCACCAGAGGCATCTGTCGCTGCAAAGAGTTTCGCTAAGGGCCGTGGTGTTACCTCGGGAGCCACCTGCTGGGCTTCTGAAGCGAGAACATCATTCAGGTCGCTAATCGCTATTTCTGTACCTGGAATTTTTAGATTAGCCGGGTCTTCATTCAGAATTGCCCTCAACTCATTGTTATCCAGTGCTGCCAGTTCGTTGATGGGCTGGCCGTTATTCTCACCGTCCAAATCACCATCCAGCATATCTTTGGCAAAGAGAGGTACCAGTGTTTCCGGTTCAATCGTGCTGCCCTGTTGTTCAGACTCCGTCTTAACATTATCGGCCCGAGCTGCAAACACTTCTATAGTCGTTCGGTAAGCTAAAGACTGCTCCTGGTCGGTATTGTCTGACAGGATAGGGGCGGTAGTAAAAATATTGAGATCACTGCCTAAAATACCAAGGCCAGTAGCTTGTTTGGTGACCGTGGCAGAAGCATTAACCGCTGCGACAAACTCACTGACTGAAATATCTGTGCCGGAGCTTTGCAGCAACCCTTCGATAGCATTATCAATAGCCAGAGTGGTGAGTGGGGTGGCGTAAACCGCGGTGCCATTGTTTAATTGTTCAGAGCTAACCAGCGTGCGCAGGGTAGGGATAACCGGAGTTGAACCATTAAGCTCCTGGCCCAGTGTATATTCAAGGATAAAAAATGACTCGGTTAAAAAGCTATTGTCAATATCCATGACTAACTGGGCATCGCCATCAGTAAAACCCTCAGCCGCCAGTTGGCCTTTAAAGCCGTCGTTATTGGTATCAATCAGATAAATCGATGCAATCGCATCGGTTAAGGGGCCTTTAACCGCCATGCTTTTAACCGCGGTGTAAGTCGTGGTCTCAGTGGCCTCAGTTGGTTCTGCTTCCGCTGTGTTAGCACTTGAGTCGGCGCTGCTGGTTAATGGCGTCGCTTGTCCAGTAGAACCGGTTGTTGACGCGGGGCTTTGGGACGTATTGCTCTGGGGGCTAGCTTCCGAGCCACCGCCTCCGCCACCGCCTCCACCACAGGCAGTGGTTAAAAAAGCGAGTAGAGCAATCACTACCAGATGTTTGATTGTATGCATGTTGTTTCCCCGAAAGTATACGCGTCCTTTACTTTTGAAGTCGTCGTATCGCCGAATATGAATCTGTTTCAATCATAGAGGCCGCAGAAGGGTATTCAAGGGTTTTCCTGCCTTTGCCCTGCCTGCTTGCTGAGGATGTGACTAGGTTCACTCCAGGTATGTTATCTGGCTTTGATTTATCCGCCGCCCATTGCGGTCATGATAGCGGCTGACTTGATATCGGTGGTGCTAATATTAATCAGCCCTATCGCTCCTTAAGGGGGTGAGAAATCGTCCTTCAGCCCGTATAATCGTGCGCCTTAAGTAAACGATAGTAAAGAGAAAAATCCCGCCATGACCGTACGCACCCGTATTGCACCGTCCCCAACCGGCGATCCTCATGTTGGCACCGCCTATATTGCCTTGTTTAACCTGTGTTTTGCCCGTAAGCATGGTGGCCAGTTTGTATTGAGGATCGAAGATACCGACCAGACCCGCTCGACCCCTGAGTCTGAGCAGGCGATCTTCGATTCATTGCGCTGGATGGGGCTTGAATGGGATGAAGGTCCGGATGTTGGCGGTGAATATGGCCCCTATCGCCAAAGTGAGCGCAAGGGCATGTATGCCGAGTATGCCGAGCAACTGATCGAAAAAGGCCATGCCTTTCGCTGCTACCGCACCTCAGAAGAGCTCGATGCGCTTAGAGCTGGCTTGAAGGAACAGGGCTATAACCGGGCCCTTAAACCCTATGACCTTGAATTACCCAAAGACGAAGTGGCAAAACGAGAGGCGGCCAATGCTCCTTACGTTATTCGCATGAAGGTACCGATGGAAGGCAAGGTTGATATCGAGGATATGTTAAGGGGCACCATGGAGCTGGACTGGGCTCTGGTCGATGCGCAAATCCTGCTGAAATCTGATGGTATGCCGACTTACCATCTGGCCAATGTGGTGGATGATTATCTGATGAAAATCACCCATGTGCTGCGTGGTGAAGAGTGGATTAACTCGGCCCCTAAACATAAATTATTGTATGAATATTTTGGCTGGGATATGCCACAGCTCTGCCATTTACCCCTGCTGCGCAATCCCGATAAATCCAAACTCAGCAAACGTAAAAATCCAACCAGTATCTTGTACTACCAGCGTATGGGGTATTTGCCCGAAGCTCTGGTGAACTATCTGGGCCGGATGGGTTGGTCCATGCCCGATGAAAGCGAGAAGTTTACCCTGCAACAAATGCTGGACCATTTTGATATTCAGCGCGTCAGCCTGGGCGGCCCCATTTTTGATGTTGAGAAACTCAGCTGGCTAAATGGCCTATGGATACGCGAAGACCTGAGCCATGAGCAACTGGCAGAGCGTTTACATGATTGGGCCCTAAATAAGGATAATCTATTAAAAATACTGCCCCACGCCCAACAGCGAATGGAAACCCTGAGCGACTTTGCACCGCTGGCGGCCTTTTTTGCGTCAGGCATGCTGCCGATTAATGCCGACAGCTTTGCGAGTTTAAAGCTGCAAGATGACGACCTGGTGCAAGCCCTGCAATTTGCCTTGTGGAAGCTTGAAGCTCTGCGTAACTGGGAGCGGGATGATATTTTTGCAGCTATGAAAGCCGTGGCCGATAGCCTGGATATCAAAGTCAAAGACTTCTTTGCGCCACTGTTTATCGCGATTGCTGGCACCACAGCCTCCGTATCAGTGATTGACTCAATGACCCTGTTAGGCCCTGATATGTCGCGGGCAAGAGTGCGCTATGCCATCGACCAGCTCGGCGGCGTTGGCAAGAAAAAGCTGAAGAAGTTGGAAAAAGCCTATGCTGCACTGCCCAGCAGCTAAGGGCTGGTGATAGCTAGGGGAAAATCTAGGACATTTTCACACTGCGAAATCTAGCTGTTGGGCTATGCTTTGCATACGGAAATAACTATTAAGTCGTAGTCACATAGTCAAAGGATAGCCAGGTGCTTTTTCGACATCCCAACTACAGAGGGGCGCAGTCAGTAGTCGCCCGTATTATCAGAGCCGCAGCACTTTGTGTGGGCCTTTTGGCGTCTACCTATGCCCATGCGCTTGGCCTGGGTGAGCTGCGTTCCAGCTCCTTTCTTGGGGAGCCTCTGGTGGCGACGATTGATGTGTTACTCGAGGGGGAAGACTATGGCCCCGACGATATTAAAGTACGCCAGCTTAACAGTGTAGAATCGAGCAAGCTCGGCATTGACCTGGCTGGTTATCAATCCTTTTACCGCCTGACACCCATTACCCGCAATGGCCGCTTAATCATTAAGTTAACCAGCTCAGAGCCCGTGCGGGAACCGTTTTTAAATATGCTGGTGGAACTGAAATGGCCAACAGGCACCGTCTATCGTGAGTACACGGTATTTTTAGATCCGGTGACTTTGCGCCCGTCTGCCGAACCTGCACCCCAGCCGCAAGCTACCAGCCCGGTAAAACCCACTGTCACGCCAGAGCCCAATAGCCGCTTGCAAGCCGGTAGTGGAACCTACCGTGTGCGCAGCGGCGATAGCTTGTCTAAAATTGCCAGCCGTCTGGTAGAGGGCACTGATACCTCCCGTAGCAATATGATGCAATGGCTGCTGCAAAATAATCCTCGGGCCTTTATCAATGGCGAAATGAATCGTTTATTAGCCGGAGTCCAACTTAAGCTCCCGGCAGGTAATGAGGCCAAAGATATTAGCCCCCGGCCCGCCGCACAGCCCAGGCCCCAACCTGTGGCAGCAGCCCCAAAGGCGGCACCACAGCCTGCACCACCAGAGCCAGAGACTAAGCAGCGGCTCACCATTGTTACCCCTATGGCTGATCGGGCCGCAGTAGCAAAGGGCAAAACCGCCGAGACCGATAATCTCGAAGCCTTGCAAACACAAATGGCAGTCACTAACGAGGTGGTTGAGCGCCTGCGCCGCGAAAATGAAGCGATGCGTCAGCGATTAATTGCTATTGAGAAATCTGGCTATGTGACCTCCCTGGAGCGTTTAGTCCTGCTAAAAGAACAGGAAATATCGACCTTAGAGGAAAGGTTAAGCCAGTCGCCAGCAGTAGCTCCTGCCGCTGAGCCGGCAGCGCCGGAGCCAACAGCCGCTCCCACGGTAGAGCCCGCCCAACCAGCTAAAGACTCATCCAGTACGGTACAGCAACTGTGGTTGGCGATTATCTTACTAGTGACTGCTTTGCTGGGTATGCTGTTTTTTCTACTGCGCTGGCGCTCACAGTCAAGCCCGGTAGCCGCAGCCGCTGCTAGCGAAAATACACAGCAGGAAAGCGAGTTGCTGCAAGAGTTGGACGACATTATCGATGCCCAGAGCGCCTTTGATGTTACCGCCAATACCGCCGCATCCGCCCCCGAGTCCAGTGGCAGCAAAGATGTCTTTGATGCGATAAACCAACCTCCGTCGAACCGCTTTGACCGCCGCCCCGATGATATCGTTAAACAGAGTATTCAAGCCAAAACCCAAACCTACAGCCCACCCCAGCTGCAAGAGAGCGACAAAACCTACCATGACGAAGTCGATGAACTGATCTCAGATGCTATTGAAGCCGCCAATCGAGGGGCCTTCGATGTGGCCGAAGCCCTGCTGGTAGCAGAGCGAACCCACCAGGCCCGTGACCCTAGCGGTGACCGAGGTGAAATTGATTCCCGCATTGAATTGGCGCTGGAATTTGTAGAACAGCTACGCCAGGGTCAGCATTCTGCTGGATAATCGTACAAGCCGTTGAATTGCTAAACTTTTTCCCAACAATTGTTGACAATAAGGGCCTCCCTACTTATGATGCTGCCTCCCAAATTCAGGGGCTATAGCTCAGCTGGGAGAGCGCAACACTGGCAGTGTTGAGGTCAGCGGTTCGATCCCGCTTAGCTCCACCATATTCAGAACCCTCGTAGGTTAGTAACCGCGGGGGTTTTGTCATTTTGGAGCATTCAAAAATGCTCTGCCAGATTTAGTAACTAATCCCCAGCGTGACAAATACGTGACAAAACACCATCGAGCTTTGACACGGAGTCACTTCGGTTTATGGGGACCAAATGCCCGTACTCTTCCGTTTGGGTGATTGATGCGTGACGCATGCAGTCTTTCACCAAGTAAATAGAAACGCCTGCCTGAAGCAGCCAGCTACAAAACGTATGCCTTAACGCATGAGGAAAGAGGTGTGGTGCACCGGCCTTTCACTTATGAATATAAGTTCCGGTGGGAGAGACCAGTTAACCTTCGGAATAGGAGTTAATTATTTAAGTTAAATAGTAAGCAGGACTTTTTTAAGTGCGGGTAAGTCCTGCTCCACAACTGACCACACAGCATCACAATCAATACCTAAATAATCGTGAACTAAAATATTTCGGAAGCCAGCTATTTCTCGCCAGGGAATGGAAGGGAATTGGGATTTTAACTCATCTGACATACGCTGGCTGGATTCAGCCATAATCTGTAGATTGCGAATAACGGCATCCTGAACCAAGGTAGATTGATAAAATGCCTCCTTGTCATTACCGATATAGTCCAGGACCCGGTCAATACAAGTCAGCATATGCTCTACATAGACTGCATCGTCCTTGTGACTCACAGGGGCTGAGCCTCCTGAACAATTTTTCCACGTAACTTTGGATGCAGTGCCTTTTCTGTCACAACATCGACTTTACGGTTTAAGAGTTCAGAGACATCCATCAAGAAGCCACCCAGAGCTAATCCTGAACGGCCAGATTGTAGCTCCACCAGTAAATCAACATCACTATCTGGCCCGGCATCATTGCGTGACATAGAGCCGAACACGCGGACATTCATCACGCCCCGTTGGTTGGCAATATCTAATATTTCTTGCCGGTGATTATGAATAATGGAATTCATAGTAGCTGCCTTTTTATTCCTCTATACAGACGCAGTTATTACCTTCAAAGCGAACCTTACCAGAAGAGAGTAGGGCTTGCTCAAGTGCCTTGGCAGTATTGGTTTGTGCGCCGCGGCCTTTCTCGAAATTAGAAACGGTATTTGGCATAACCTTAGCTTTATCGGCCAATTCTCTTACAGTCCAGTCTAGTCCGACACGGGCCATTTTACATTGCTTTGGGGTCAAAATGATATCCTGTATCAATATTTTGATATAAATAATTGATTCATTGAGTTGCTTCACTTATGATACAGCGTATCGATTAATTGATATAGAGACGTACTTATATTTAATCGATCACTGTCATCTCTACCTGAGCTGGTTTATCAATGCGCCCATCTGGCGAGTTCGCACCTCACCAGACGGACGACTTACCACAACCGATACAGGAGTATCCGTTATGATCGACAAAGATTCTACACAAGCGACATCCCAGGTGTCTCCCCACTATAAAAAGCTGAGCCATCCTTTGGTTCATACTCCTAGCTCTTATTCATACTTTGACTGTCTGGATGTCTTGGACAATGCAGCAAACCTGCTGGATTTATTTCGACATCTAGATCTGGAAGAAAACGGTGAGCATGGCGGATTGTCTTCGGGGGCAACATGCGCACTATTTAATCTGGCTAAAATGCTGGAAGATACCTTGGAGTATGTAGGTCACAATCTAGACAATGCATGGCGGCAAAAGGAAGGGCAGGGCTCCATTAAAGAGTTACAACATTCTGTCTTTTTAAAAGCCCTACAACAATCAACTGGTGATAAACGAACAGAGGTATGCAGCAAAATCGCTTCTCTCCTGAATGTAGCCAGTACCGATGTTGAAGTATTCCTGGGAATGGTTGAGCAGAAAGACAATGGTGCTAACGAGATTAAAGAACCCGCTGGCGTCTATCTTGTTCAATAGGCGGACAGTGGTTTCAAATCCTCCCCTCTCTGGGTGTTGAGTTAACTCAACACCCAGAGAGGGGACCCAAAGGGGCCCTGACTACCGAGCCCTTGCAGCGTTTGCTCTGCTGATTACTGCGAGACCCAGCTCCGCGTCACTGCAAAAAAATGCAGTGACACGGAGCGCGAACCCTTACGGTATCTGGTCTACAGAAACCTTTCTGACATGCCGAAAGCATTATGGGGGGCTCTTTCCCTGATTTTTCCGATAATACAAACTCGATGTGTGGCTACTGCACTTTCAGTAGTAAACCAGCCCGAAAGGGCTTTTCAAGTTGGCTTATGCAACAGCAATAAGCGGCTTATCACTTAACAGAGGAGGAATGCCTAGCAAAAAAGAGTAAAACTGTCTGATGCGTGAAAACTAAACAGGGTCGTATCCATCCGGAAATTGGCGTTGTTGATTATGTCATTATTCAGGTTTTGTGGGATTGGTGTCCCGAGACATTAGCAATCCGTATTATCGATTGTTATCCAGCCGCCGTGGTGTCTGGGTAGTCATTAACACTAACCTAAGCCTCTAACACCTATCGGTTTTATCCATTAGCGACTGTTCTGAACGGTTGATTGTCTGTTCAGAGCAGTCATTGAAATTATGGCGTCTGATCAAAACAGTCGTGATTGGAAAAAACAGTAAAACAGACCTGGCCGGATCGTAGAAGATGCAAATACCTTGCTCAAAGTGTTGTAGCAATGAAATTAAGCCCGTGAGCCTAAAAAATACATAGGTGGGGTGGGGTTTTATGCACTTTAAGTGTCTTACTTTAGATAGATGGACTCCCGATAAGGTAGGAAAGAAAAAGATGAAACTTACTTCAAAATATGTTGCTCCCTTAGCGCTAGTGGTGTTGGCGGTAACAGTCAGTGTGGCAATGAATCAATTCAAACCGGCACCTCCCAAACTTGAGTCGCCGGATACCGCATTACCGGTAGAAACCTTTAGCCCTAAAGAGCGGGTTGTTCAGTTTCATATTAATACGCAGGGTACGGTTGAGCCACGCACCCGTACCACTCTGGTTTCTGAGGTCTCTGGTCGGGTTGAATTTGTTGCTGAGCAATTTGTGAGCGGGGGTGTGGTCAAACAGGGTGATGTTTTGTTGCGGCTCGATCCCAGTGATTATCGAGTAGCCCTGCACCGGGCCGAAGCCGAGCTGGCCAGTAAAAAAGCCCAGTTTGTTTTGGAGCAGGCCAAGGCAACCCAAGCCAAAAAAGAATGGCGGCTGACTGGCCAGCCTTTAAACAAAGCGCCGGTGCTGGCCCTGCGTCAGCCTTATCTGGACGAGGCGCGAGCCAATGTACAAAGGGCTGAGGCAGAGCTACAACAAGCGCAAGTCAAGTTGGCGAGAACCCGCATTCGTGCACCCTATGATGCGATTGTTGTAGACAAGCTGGTTGATGTGGGGCACTACGTCAGTACCGCTACAGAAATGGGCGAAGTGTTTGCGGTTGACCGCGTCGAAGTACGCCTGCCATTGACCGATAGTGACTTGGCTCTGATGGGCTTGTCCCTGCCGATGGTCGCCAGCGACTTGGCGGTAACCCCTTTGCCTGTGCAGCTAAGCGCGACGGTAGCGGGTAAATCACAACAGTGGCAGGCAACCATTGTGCGCTCTGAGGGTGTTGTAGACACCCGCAATCGCTCCCATTACCTGATCGCCAGTATCACCGACCCCTATGGTTTAAAATCTGCGCGGCCCACAGCTTTGGTTATTGGCAGCTTTGTTAACGCCCGTATCCAAAGCCCACAACAGCATACCCTGTTTGTTGTTCCCCGCAATGCCGTACTTGAAGGCAGCCAGCTGGCGCTGGTTGATGCGCATCAGCGCTTGCACCTTCAGGGAGTTTATGTGCAGCATCGAGACGACCAGTTTGCCTATATTGCTAGCGGTATCGATGAGGGGCAGTCGATAATCGTTAGTCCTGTTGGCCTGCCGATTGAGGGTATGAAGGTGAAACCGGTTGCGCCCCCGAGCATAAGCATGAGGAAGATGCCGCGCTGGCTTTGACGCCCAAATCTCCAAGGTCTGTGTTATGAAGGCTGAGGGGCATGGGTTAATTGGTTGGTTTGCCAATAATCCAGTGGCGGCCAATCTACTGATGTTACTGATTGTTGTAGCAGGGCTGCTCTCAGCCCAAAGTATCAGCAAAGAGATGTTCCCCCAAGCCGAAACAGGCAATATTCAAATTACGGCCAGCTATCCCGGTGCGGCTCCGATTGAAGTGGAGACAGGGGTGATCTTGCCGATTGAAGCGGCGCTTCAAGGTGAAAAAGGTATTAAGCAGATACGCTCAACAGCAAGCCGCGATATGGGATCGGTGGTGTTAGAGTTGGAAAGTGACGAAGACCTGAATGAAGTACTGGGCAGGGTAAAAAACCGGATTGATGGTATTGTCAATTTCCCCGAGCATTTAGAGAAGCCAACGATAAACAAAGAGGAGGTCTTCAGGTTTGTACTGAGCGTTAATGTGGCAGGTAGTTTGGAGCGCAAGGCGCTCAAGCGTTTGGGGCAGCAGGTTCACGACGAGTTGCTAGCCTTGCCAGAGATAAAACGCTTGATGTTGTGGGGCGTGGAAAATGACGAAGTCGCCATCGAAGTGCACGAGCAACAGCTGCGTGAATTTGACCTCACTCTCAACGAGGTAGCTTCAATACTCCGGGCCTCCTCGTTTGACCTACCAGCGGGAATGATCAGGGCTCGGGAAGGCCATATTATGGTTCGCACTCAGGGTAAGGCCTATACCGCCGAAGATTTCTCTGCTCTGGTGCTACGCAGTCATAGCGATGGTACAGAGCTGCGTTTGTCCGACGTAGCTACTGTGCGTGACACGCTAGTGGAAACCAATGGTCAGGTACGCTTCGATCAACAATCAGCGGTAAGCATTGGGGTGTTTGCACTGCAAGGTCAGAGTCTGTTGGCTATTGATCAGGCTGTAGTCCGTTATGTTGATAATAAACGTTCCAATCTGCCTGAAGGTGTCAGTCTGGATACCAACTTCCAGACCGCGTTCTATTTGCAAGGGCGTTTGGATATGATGCTGAATAATCTGGCGGTGGGGGCGCTGTTAGTCATGATAGTGCTAAGCCTGTTTCTCAACCTGTCTGTTGCCGGTTGGGTCATGCTTGGTATTCCGGTAAGTTTTTTAGGTGCGCTATGGTTGATGCCTGTTAACCCCTTTCCAGTGAATATAACTATTCCCAGTTTGTTCGCCTTTATACTGGTGCTAGGTATCGTGGTGGATGATGCGATAGTGATTGGCGAAAGTATTTATGCGCAAACTCGACGACAGGCTGCCAACAAACCCGAGCTGCGTGCAAGCGTTGATACGGTTATCCGCGGCACCAGAAAAGTGGCCGCTCCCGCCACTATTGGTGTACTAACTACGGTAGCCGCCTTTGTGCCGATGTTATTTGTTGGCGGTACCATGGCGCCCATGCTGGAAAGCATCGCAGTGGTGGTGATTTTGTGCCTGCTGTTTTCATTGATCGAATCCAAGCTAATTTTACCCGCTCATTTGGTAGGTATGTCGACGAAGATCAATACTTCGCCGCGCTTTAGTTGGCTCAACAGCTGCCAGCGAGGCACTCAAGTGTTGCTTGGCAAACTGATTGAGCGTGGCTATCGTCCCTTGCTAAGCAAAGCTATAGTTTATCGCTATACCGCGCTTGCCGCTTTTTTGGCTTGCTTGTTAATTGCCATTAATGCGGTGCGTAGTGGTTTAGTCGCTTATGAATTTTTCCCCAATGTCCCCGGCGATATGGTGATGGCAGATATCGTTATGCAGGAGGGGGCTTCGCGTGACCGGCGAGAGCAAGTTCTGCAAGCGGTGGAGCAGGCTGCCTATCGAGTTAGTGAGAGGCATCAACAACAATATCCGCAGGAACCGGTATTACTGGAACATTTATTACTCTATAGCCTGGATGATAACAGTGTACGTTTTAACGCTTCCTTAAATCGCTCAGAACTTAGAAGTGTTAATGCCCCCGAATTTGAAAAGCTGTGGCGGGAAGCCATGGGGCCGCAGGTGGGTGTGAGGCAGCAGCGCTACTATTCTACAAGCAACGCTTGGGGCGCCAAAATTAACCTGTCCCTATCCGGGGCGGATACCTCAGAGTTAACAGCAGCTGGCCGTGAATTACAGAATAAACTGGCAGAATATAAAGGAGTTTATGATATTTATAACTCTCAGGGTATCGGTGGCCGCGAGGTGCAAATCAGCCTGAAGCCCCACGCGCAACAAATGGGTATACAACTGGCGGATGTGGCGAGGCAGGTGCGGCAGGCTTTCTATGGCGAAGAAGTACAACGTCTGCAACGAGGCCCAGATACGGTCAAAGTGATGGTGCGATACCCGCTGGACGAGCGGCGCTCTCTGGCTAGCTTGGAGCGTATGCAAATTCGCGCTGCCGATGGTCGGGCTGTGGATATTAGAGAGGTCGCTAATTTGCACTTGGGGAATACGGTTTCAGCGATTTCCCGGCTAGACCGTAAGCGCACGGTTACCATTACGGCCGATGTGGATTCGGAGCTGGCACAAAGTGGCAAAGTGATTAATGAAATAACGACGGAATTTATTCCGCAACTGTTAAAGCGTTACCCCTCAGTGTCTTTTGGTCTGGGTGGGGCTAGCTTGGAGCAGCAAACCTTGATGAAGCGAATGATTATTGGCTTTATCGCGTCGTTGTTTTTTATCTATTCACTGTTGGCTATTCCCTTGCGCTCTTATGTGCAGCCGCTGATTATTATGGCGGCGATTCCTTTTGGTTTTATCGGTGCGCTAATCGGCCACAGTCTATTTGGGGTTTCCTTTAGTTTGATGTCACTGTTTGGCTTGGTCGCCTTGGCTGGCGTGGTCGTCAATGACAGCCTGATTTTGGTGGAGTTTACCAATCGTGCCCGCGCCAAGGGCGACTCGGTGGAGGCGGCTCTAGTTAAGGCGGGAACCCAGCGTTTTCGAGCGATTGTACTGACGACCCTGACCACCTTTGCGGGTTTACTCCCCATTTTATTTGAGCGCAGTTTACAAGCGCAATTTGTTATCCCCATGGCGCTGTCGTTGGGTTTTGGTATTGTCTTTGCAACAGCGATTACTTTGGTTTTAGTGCCTTGTTTATATCGTTCGATTGATGACTTGCCCAAGTTTAGTCGGGGAAAGGTTGTGAGGCCAATGGATGGAGTGCCTGACTAGGTTATGTGTACTCTAGCTAAGAGGTAGTCCGGCATGACAATAGAAACGGGAATTCTATTTTTTACTGCCATTCTGATTTTTGCGGTTACACCAGGACCTGGGGTTTTTGCTGTACTCGCCCGTTCTTTGGCTTTTGGGGTTCATCGTAGCTTGGCAATGATTATAGGTATCGTGATTAGCGATATCGTATATTTGCTGATGGCATGCAAAGGGCTATCGTATATTGCAGAAAACTGGTCGCAAGTATTCACTATTATACGGCTGGCCGGTGCAGCCTACCTGATTTATCTGGGTTGGAATATATGGAATACCCCAGTGACTTTTTATCTGGATGAAAAGCCAACAAATCAGGCGAACGATCATATCAAGTCATTTTTACAAGGCTTTCTGATTTCGGCCTCTAACCCGAAAGTTATCCTGTTTTATCTGGCCTTTCTTCCTACTTTTATAGATTTAAGCAATCTTACTGGCTCAGATTTATTACTGATGGGGTTTCTGACATTTGCTGGGCTTTTTTTGTCGCTAATCATTATATCGACAGGTGCAGCTGCGGCCAGACAGTATTTCCAGTCGAAATCGGCAATAGGTCGTCTCAATAAAACGGCTGGAGCAACCATGATGGGTGCGGGTGCTTTTCTTGCTTCCCGCCAATAAGTTTTATCGTTATCAATACAATCCAAGGAGCTATTATGTCTGAATATACCGCCCAAGTAAGCTGGTCACGCGCTGAAGATGAAAAATACCTCGACAATAAATACAGCAGGGCGCACGAGTGGCATTTTGATGGTGGAGTAACTGTCCCCGCATCATCATCGCCCCATATAGTGCCTCTACCTTACTCGGACGAAAACAGTGTAGACCCAGAAGAGGCTTTTGTTGCAGCGCTATCTAGCTGCCATATGCTCTTTTTTCTTTCTATTGCGGCCAGGCAATCCTTTATTGTGGATAGTTATATTGATAATGCCATGGGAGTGATGGCCAAGAATGAAGAGGGCCAGTTTGCTATGACTAAGGCTACATTATCACCGGTAATCCAATTTTCAGGTGATAACCAACCCTCACTTGAGCAAATTGACAGGATGCATCATGAAGCCCATGAGCAGTGCTTTATTGCTAATTCAGTAAAAACTGATATTACTATTCAGGCGGGTGCTTAATGATGGAGTATCTGGCAAGTCTCTATTGAACAGGCTGCTTCAATATATTGGCCTTGATTTATTATAACTAGACTAGTATTCTGGTCTGGTAATGTATGGAGGAATAATCATGCTCGAAGAAATCGGCTCTTATGACGCCAAGACCAAGCTGCCTGAGATACTTCGCCGAGTGGAGGCGGGGGAATCTTTTACGATAACCAATCGCGGTAAGCCCATTGCTGATGTTGTGCCAAGTCGTGCCACTAGTCGCCAGAAGTGCAAGACTGCCATTTCCAACATCAAAAAAGCCAAGAAGTATGAAGTGTCTGATTCGGAGCTTAAGGATATGATGGAATCAGGCCGGAAATGACGGATTTCGTTTTAGATAACTCGGTCGCCATGCGTTGGCTATTGAATACGAAAAAGGCAGCTGACCAGCAATATGCATTAGATGTTCTGGATAGCTTGGTAGATGGAACTGCTATCGTGCCTAGCTTGTGGCACCTTGAAGCGACCAATGTGTTGCTGTCGGCAGAGAGGCGCGACGAGATTGGTCTTGGTGAAATTGAAGGCTTTATCTCTCAACTTGAAAACCTTTCAATTCAAACCGATACGATGACCTCGCATCATGCTTTTAATCGAACATTGACACTGGCGCGGGCTTATAAGTTGAGCAGCTATGATGCTGCTTATTTGGAGCTGGCTATTCGTGAGGGCTTGCCCTTAGCCACTCTGGATAAAAATCTGGTAAAAGCGGCTGTTAAAGCAGATATTGAGATACATCTCAGGGAGTAATGTTTGATAACGGGCGGCCAATATAGTCAAGGAATTGCCAGGGTGCGCTATGCTCAAAGCCTGGAATCTCAAAACTGATATTCGCGTGACAAATACGTGACAAGCCACCTGCACAAAAGCGCCTTTTGCTGATTAAACGTGACCAAATTGCACAGAAGCCAGTTTTTTAAGTGATTGAAAAATAAAGAATTTTAAGCATTATGAAATTCTAATATGCCTCTGGCAGTGTTGTACCCTCCGGGCATAAAAGGTCAGCGGTTCGATCCCGCTTAGCTCCACCACTCTTTTGTAGATAGCAGTAGTAAGTCAAAACCCTCGTCCGGCTAACCGCCACGGGGGTTTTTGCTTTTGGTCTGTAAGCATATTTCTAATTTCCCTCTCCGTATTTTGCTATCAAGGCTCCTGCTCGACCAAGGCGGTTTTTTATGTCGTTTCAGCAGTGCTCAAGTGGTGCTGAGTTCGACTATTGTTTTTAGTGCTTTTAAAAGCGCAGCTCATGGTGGGGTTGGGCTCAGTCGAGAGCCCTATAAAGCTGAGGTTTAATTTATTCGGTTTTAAAATTTAAACTGCGAAGAAATATAATGATTTTTTTAGCATAGCTGCCGTTTTATGCTTTGCACAGACAACATTGTGCAGGAGATCTGGTAGATAGTGTGATGACTGCCGCTATTTGAAGTTATCAGGCTGGTATTGCAGCTTGCTATCGCGTTGAATAGAAATATATCAGCAAAAATAGCGTAAATTTTAAATATTGGACTAGACTAAAGCTACATTATTTTAGGGTGAAGTGGTAAAGGTAGATCGATGAAAGCATTAGCCAGTATGGCCGTTAAATTTAAGTCAAAAACTTCCGGTGGCAACGGTTCTGTTGCCGTCAAGATAGATCAAAATAGTGCCTGGGAAAAACCGCCAGAAGTGTTGGTTAAACAGCGCCCGGTTAGCGAGCAGGTTAAGCCTATGGTGGCAGAAGATAGCCAGTATTTTGAGCTTGGGTATAACTAATAGTTAGCTGAATATCGGTATTTTAAACTGTGGGTGCTGTGCTGCCCTCACGCTTAGTTCCCCGTATTATCTTTAGCAATCTGCGTAACACAGTCAGGGTTTTCCACTTTATCGGTAATTTTAAGGTGGGGGACTAAGTCCGGTGCATCCATCCCCAGCAATAATTGCTCAAGCTTGCCGTTATTACTCAATTTTTTATTGGTCAGGAAGTAGTCTCGACAGAGGCTGGCAGCCTTTTTTTCGCCCAGAGTTTGGCTGGAGAACGCGATATAAATATTTAATGTATCAATCTGAAGCAGCCGTTCAATTTCAACCTCAAATTTTTCACTCCAGACATGATCAAAGTATAAGGCGCCAATGGCAAAATCAATTTTACCTTTTGCCAGGGCCTTAAACAGAAACTCGTTGCGGGGATAGTAAAAGACATTGTCGGCCTGACCGGCGGGTTGTTTTTCTACCCGTACTAAACCGACCCGGTAATTGGCTAAATCCCTGGGCGTTTGTATGGTTAAATCCCTTGAAGCCAACTTATAAATCGACAGTGGAATATTACCAACCGGCGCTGGGCTGACGTAAGTATCAGGTGGGGGCTGTATCGATTGTGTGGAACCTATGGTTAGTGCCATTACATCCGCCTTACCTGTTTTTAAACTGTGCAATGCTCGGGTATATAGCAGCGCTTTATAGTTGACTGGCACCGCCATATCATCAAACACCGCGCCCATTAGCTCTCGACTAATACCCTGGGGTTTGCCCTGGTCGTCGATATAGCTCCATGGTTTGCCTGCTGCTGTGACGATGACCTTGAGGGGTTCTTCAGCTTGAGCGCTGGCAGTACTTGCGAGAGTGAATAAAAGAGCTATTTGCACGGTGAAGGTGTATAGATATGACATAAGTGTGATCGGCACTGTTGAGTTGTCAGTTTCTTTAAGTAAAGCAGATTTAGCGGGATTTTAAAATATAACCCGGTTTTCTAGTCGGCAGGCCTTTCGTGGGGGGCTTCTGTCATAAAAATACTTAGTGTATATTGCGGTTTCATTCATTGATGTTTCCAGGACGACCTGCCATGAAAAAGTTTATGTTATTAATTGCCATCGCCTTATATTTTCCTGCTCTGGCCTCCGCGGTTGATTACGGTAAGTTGGCTGACTCTGTCGACAAAGAAAAAGCTGCTGGCTCTGTTGATGGGGCCAAATTAAAAGACGCTGTCGAGGGTGATAAGGTCGACTATAAGAAGGCGTATGACTCAGTCGATAAAGAAAAAGCGGCGGATTCCATTGATAAGAAAAAGGCTACAGAAGCACTGATGAAGTAATATACCGTCGAAATCTTTTGAAGACTATTAACCCTAAAAAACTCTTAAACAGTAAATGGACCTCGGTATCACCCGCTAAAAAAGAAAAACATTTTATCGTGACCGAGGTTGAATTTGATGAAGAGGGTATCGTTGTTCACTGCATGATTGAGGCGGTTATCTCCAAGCGCTCAAGCCCTATTGAATGGCGAGCGTTAAAAGATTCCAGGCAATGGCTGTATGGCTGGAAGTAGCAGGCTAGCAGTACTGGAAGTATGAAAAAAACCGATAAGAAAATAGATAAGGCTATTATTGCCGCGTTGACGGATGTCTGCGATATAGCTCTGGCTGAGGTGGCCGGTTTTCAGTGGCTTACCCATCGGGTTGATTATAAAAGGTTTCCGGGTTCCCTGCTGGTTGTGTGTGTCTTCGCTAGCAAGGCCGAGCTGTCAACGGCGATAGAGCTAGGCAAAGACCATTATCTACGGCAATTAATCAAAGAAAAGCTACAGCCTGTTATTCCTGTTAAAAATGCGGCTTATCAACTGAAGTTTGATACGGAAGAAGCCTGTGAGTTGGAGCATGGCGGCCAATGGAGCCAGCGTTTGTAGTTCGATAGCTTACTGTTTTTATTGAGGAATTATTGATTATGAGCCATCAGCCATTAGCGGGAAAACGTATTTTTATCACCCATGCCGATGTGTTTATGGGGCCTACCTTATGTAAGGTCTTAACCGAGCAGGGGGCTACCGTTATTGCTGATACCCACTCTCTGCTAGATAAAGATGAGCCTGCCGCGCTGATAGAAGCCGCAGGTGATATTGATATATTAATTGCCAGCCTGGCGATACCGGCACCGACCTCATTGGCTATTGAAGCTAGCGATCAGGAGTGGGCCCATACCTTTGCCCATTTGGTGGACCCTTTGCCACGCCTGTGTCGTGCTGTCTTGCCACAGATGATTGAGCGCCAGGCGGGTAAAATACTGGTGGTGGGCAGTGCTTCGGCCCTGCGAGGTATTAAGCGTGCCAGCACATACAGTGCGGCACGGGGTGCGCAGTTAGCCTATGCGCAATCGCTGGCTCTGGAGGTGGCAAAAGAGGGGGTGCAGGTTAATGCGATTGCACAAAACTTTGTCGATAACCCCACCTATTTCCCGCAAGAGGTACAGCAAATGCCGGCGTTTCAGGAGAGGCTAAAGCGGGAAGTCCCGCTGGGTCGTTTGGTGACGATGGAGGAAGATTCAACGTTTATTGCTTATCTTTGCAGCGATGCCGCCAACTGTTTTGTTGGTCAGGTATTTCCTGTCTGTGGCGGCTGGGTTAACCGCTAGGTCTTACCTAAGCAGCGTTGATAGGCTTTGACGGCATTGGCCAGCCCCATGCTGATGGCATCGACAGTCATGGCATGGCCAATTGAAACCTCTAGCAGTTGCGGGATAGTGGCAAAGCGGCTCAGGTTATCCAGATTTAAATCATGACCTGCATTAAGGCCAATATTAATATCCTGAGCTTTTTCCCCAGCGCGGTAAAACTGTTCGAACACGGCATCGGCATTGTTATTAGTCTTAATAGCATCGGCATAGGGCCCCGTATATAACTCAATACGATCAGCTCCTACCTGTTTGGCCAGTTCAATTTGCTGCAAATCCGGGTCCATAAATAGACTGACACGGACCCCCAGCTTTTGCAGTTCCTGAATAATAGGGGCCAGTTGATCACCGCTTTGGGTTAAATCAAAACCATGGTCAGAGGTCAGTTGCTCATTGCTATCCGGCACCAAGGTGCATTGAGCCGGTTTGATATCTTTCACTAAATCAATAAAACCCGGGTAATCACTAACACCAGGTCGATCGCTCTTCATAGCGGGTGCAAAAGGGTTGCCCTCAATATTAAACTCCACGCTTAACATCGTGGCTAGATCATAGCAGTCATCCACGCGGATATGACGCTGGTCTGGGCGGGGGTGAACGGTAATGCCATCGGCGCCTGCATCAATACAGATTTGCGCATGGTGGGTAACGCTGGGGTAGGTGGTATCGCGGGAATTTCTAATCAGGGCGATTTTATTCAGATTAACGCTAAGATCAGCTGGCTTGGATTGGCTCACAGTATTCCCGCTTAATGGCTTCAGTTACTTAATAATTTCAACGCGTTCGATATAGACCGGTTCAACCGGCACATCGGCGTAGCTACCTAATGTCATGGTCGGTGTTTTTTCAATGCTTTTAACCACATACTGGCCGTCGGTAACAATGGCAAAAACTGCATAACCCGGGGTTTTGCCTTTTTTATCCAGACTGGAATTCATTTTGGTATTAATAAAAAATTGCGAGGTGGCGCTGTCGGGGTCGTTGGTTCTTGCCATAGCCAGAGTCCAGCGGTCGTTGTGCAGGCCGTTGCCGGATTCGTTAGCGATAGGCGCCTTGGGGTTTTTTCTCTGCATCTCTTTGGTAAAGCCACCGCCTTGAATCATAAAGCGTTTAATCACCCGGTGAAAAATCGTGTCGTTGTAAAAGCCAGACTCGGCATAGTCAATAAAGTTGGCTACGGTGATGGGGGCTTCTTTAGCATATAGCTCAATAGTGATTGGACCTTTGGTGGTGTGGATGATCGCCGTTGGATTTTTTGGCGTACTGTCCTTATCGGCTGCAAAGACAGGCATACAGGCCAAGCCTGAAAAAATTAAAGATAATAATAAGAGCGTCTGTTTTTTCATTACTGTATCCCGTTCTTCTGAATGACTGATGCCGGATTATAATCCGGCCTACTGTAGGGTGGATTATAATCCACCACCCACCCACACTAATACATTATGCCCAATCAGTACTTTTCTTGGGCCATGCTCTGGGGACAATCAAGGTAATCATAACACCAATCAACACGGCAAAAGCGCCATTCAGAAAAGCATCGCTCTCCTGATTATCTACCAGACGTTGGTTATCCGTAGAGAGCACCTCGACTTCATTTTTTAACATTTGATTTTCTTCGAGTAAGCGCTGGTTGTCTTCATTCAGTTGAATCGCATTGGCAGAGATCGCTTTAATATTTTCCAGCTCTTTGCTGACTTCGTTGTTGTTGCTGGTAAGCGATGTCAGTTTATCCTGAGTACTGGCATGCTTGCTGCTGATCTCATTAAGCTGCTGTTTAAGCGCTGAATTTTTACCTTCCAGGTTGGCAATCGTGCCCTGGGCGGTTTTATACATCGCCCTGCCGGAAGGTTGTTGGCTTAAGTCCTGATTTTGAACCCAGCCTTCGATACCTTTGCGGGTGCGTACCTGGATGTAACTGCCATCTTCGCTTGTCCCAATTTGAGTGAGTGATGTCCCGCTAACCAGATATTTAACAATACGGTATTCATTGCTTTGGCCACTGCGCATTGCCACCGTTAGCTGGTCGCTGACATAAAGGGTTTGGCTGTAAAGTTGGCTGCTGGCGGCGAATAACGCCAACCATAGAACAAGGTTTTTCACTGGGTTTTCCTTCTGGTCTGGCTGTGCTGATTGCTAATAAGAATTATACGTTTTTTATCTTGCTATTATAGACCCTGATCAGGGGTGCGACGCTTAAGCCTCGTTAAATATTTCCTCAGCTTTTAAATGCGTTAATTTTTGAATATGGTGCAGCAAATAATACAGCGCGCCCATGAGTACAATGGTGCTGGGTAGAGCTATAACGGGGAAGCTAAGTGCGGTCATTTTGCCGAGTTCCTCGGTAAAGGCTACGGTGCCCGGCTCGCTGACCAGGATGACTTTGGCCAGAATATAATTGAGTACCGATGATAGAAAAAACGAGCCAGCGACCATATACGAGGCATTGACCAGTTTATGCTCAAAGGCATCCTGGTTATGGTTGGCCTCCAGCGCTGCTTTGACCTTGTCGATTTGCAGTATTTGATCATTAAACAGAAAGGTTTTGACCAGCGGGTATTTGGTTCGAACGGAGAATAGGGTGGCAAGGCCAAAACAAGCGGGAATAGCGGCCTCTTTAATCGCAATATATTGCGGGTCCAGTTGTAACAGGCTAATACCGCCTGTTAATACCACACTCAGGATACCCAGAGCAGAAAAGAAGTTGGCTTTATGGTTCTCCAGATAATCTTTGACTCCAAAGATGATCGGGAAGCTGAGCGCCACCACAATACTGTAAACCGGCCCCAAATAATCCTCGGAGCTGAGTTTGGTCATAATCAGGGTAGGGATAATGATATTAAAGGCCAAATTGGCGAGCATGCTGGGCTTTTTTTCTTTTTTGGGCTGCTGCTGTGTTGGTTCGGTGGTCACTGAGTAAACGGCTCCTGATTAAATCACGCTTTAATCACTGGTATTGTGCTGCTAGGCATTAATGGAGGCAAATAATGCCACAAATTGCGTTACTATGTTGTCCACCATTTCTCCAATTGGCGATTTATTTTTCTGACTGCAAGGTATCTACCGGTGAATATTGATTTTCACAGCCATACTACCGCCTCCGATGGCGCCCTGACCCCAATGGATGTATTACTCCGTGCCAGAGAGCAGGGCGTTGAGATGATGGCGATTACTGATCACGATACGGTCAGTGGCTATCAGTCTGTGCGGGAGCAGTGGCAGGACGATACGATGCAGTTAATCGCCGGGGTGGAGTTGTCCTGCCTCTGGGGGCGACGTTTGATTCATGTAGTAGGCCTGAATATCAATATTGATAACCAGCTCCTGCAACAGGGTCTGGCCGAACAGCAGCAGTCGCGCCTTGATCGGGCGGTATTGATCGGCGATAAGCTGGCTAAACAAGGCTTTGAGGGGGGGTATGCCTTTGTTGCGCAATTGGCCGGTGACAGCCAAATTGGCCGCCCGCATTTTGCTCAATTTCTGGTTGAGCGAGGGCATGTTAGCTCGGAGAAAGAGGCTTTTAAGCGTTATCTGGGCGCTGGCAAAATTGGCGATGTAAAATCCAGCTGGCCGGAGATGGCCAAGGTTATCCAGTGGATTAATGATAGCGGTGGGGTCGCGGTTTTGGCCCACCCCTTACATTATAAAATGACAGCCACTAAACTGCGGGCCCTGGTGACAGATTTTAAAGCACAAGGTGGCGCCGCTATTGAGGTGATTAGTGGCAAACAGCCCAAAGACCGCACCCAGTACCTGGCACAACTAACCGAGCAGTTTGACTTGGCGGCATCCATTGGCAGTGATTTCCACCGCCCCGGCATGCCATGGAATGAGTTAGGGCAGGCAGGCGTTTTGCCCAAGAGTTGCCAACCCGTTTGGTCAGTATTCAAGTAGGGTGGATTACAATCCATCATGATGCATAAGCGGTGATAATGGTGGATTATAATCCACCCGACGGAGTGAGTTAATGAGTCAGTTTTTCCAAATACACCCGGATAACCCGCAATCGCGGTTGATTAACCAGGCGGTGGATATTATTCGCAAAGGAGGGGTGGTGGTTTACCCCACGGATTCTGGCTATGCTCTGGGCTGCCATTTGGGCGATAAAAGGGCGCTGGAAACCATCCGCCGTATCCGCAAGCTGGATGCCAAGCACAACTTTACCCTGATCTGTCGGGATTTATCGGAGTTGGGCAACTATGCCCGGGTTGATAATAGCGCCTACCGCTTGCTTAAAAATCATACCCCAGGGCCTTATACCTTTATTCTCAAAGCCACCAGCGAAGTGCCCAAACGCTTAATGCATCCCAAGCGTAAAACCATTGGCCTGCGGGTGCCGGAAAACAATATCACCCGTGAGCTATTGGCGGGCCTGAATGAGCCTATGATGAGTGTTACGATGATGCTGCCGGGAGATGACCAGCCCATGACCGACCCTTATGAGATCCGCCAGACTCTGGAACATGAGCTGGATCTGGTGATTGATGGTGGATACTGCGGTATGGAGCCTACCTCGGTGATTGATCTGGTGGAAGATACCCCGGAAATTATCCGCCGCGGCCAGGGTGACGTAAGCCACTTTGAGGTGGATTAATCGGTCTGGCTACTGTGATCAGATAAGCATTGCCTATATAATGGCTGCCATTGAAATAGCACCCTTTAGCCCAACAACCCCAAGCAGTGAGATAACAATAAATCCGTGGATGACGAGCTAGTAATAGACAAGGCCCCTGAAGATCAGGCTTTTGCCCCAGAAGAACCCGTGCTGGTGGACGCTGTGGCGGAAACTGCGGCGGCGGAGAATCAGCCCTCACCGGGTTTAAAAGAGTTGCGCAGCGGTGGTTCACAGCAGGGTGAGATGCCTTTTGCTGTTGTTCAGGGTGAGGCTGTTACCGAGATCCCTCAGGATTTATATATTCCCCCCGATGCGCTGGAAGTCTTTCTGGACGCCTTTGAAGGCCCCCTGGATCTGTTGCTCTATCTGATCAAGCGCCAGAATATTGATATTCTCGAAATCAATGTCGCCAATATCACCCATCAATATATGCAGTATGTGGCGATGATGGATTCTATGCAGTTTGAGCTGGCGGCGGAATATCTGCTAATGGCGGCGATGCTGGCCGAAATTAAATCCCGTATGCTTTTACCCCGTTCTGCCGATGCGGAAGAAGATGAAGAAGATCCGCGGGCACAGCTGATTCGTCGCTTGCAGGAATATGAGCGCTTTAAGCAAGCCGCTGAAGATATTGACGAGATGCCCCGTCTGGGCCGTGAAATCTTTGAAGCCAGCGCTGCGCCACCGGATGTTAAAAAGGAACGCCCGGAGCCGGTGGTTGAAATGAAAGAAATTCTATTAGCCCTGGGTGAAGTGCTGCGCCGCGCCGATATGTATGAAAGCCATCAGGTACAAAAAGAAAAGCTGTCTACCCGTGAGCGTATGTCGCAGGTATTGACCATGTTATCGGATAATTCCTTTACCCCATTTGTATCCCTGTTTACCGTTGAAGAAGGCCGCCTGGGTGTGGTGGTTACCTTTCTGGCGGTTATGGAATTAATTAAAGAATCACTGGTTGAAATTGTTCAGTCTGAACCTTTTGGCCCCATCCACGTTAAAGCAAGATCATCATGAGTATCGATAGCAAACAATTACAAAATATTCTTGAAGGTGCCTTATTGGCTTCGGCAAAACCCTTGACCGTGGCACAAATGGCCGAGTTGTTTGATGAGGAAATGGAAGAGCGTCCGGCCAATGATGTGATTCGCGCGGTGTTGGAAGATATTCAACACGCCTGTGAAGGCCGCGGCTTTGAATTAAAAGAAGTGAATAGTGGTTTTCGCTTTCAGGTAGTGCAAACGGTTGCCCCTTGGGTGGGTCGTTTATGGGAAGAAAAACCCCAGAAATATTCTCGTGCCCTGTTGGAGACACTGGCCTTAATCGCTTATCGCCAGCCTATTACCCGAGGTGATATCGAAGATATTCGCGGTGTTGCGGTTAGCTCCAATATTATTAAAACCCTGTTAGAGCGTGAGTGGGTTCGTGTAGTAGGCCATAAAGATGTACCGGGTCGCCCTGCCATGTATGCGACTACAAGGCGTTTCCTGGATTATTTTAATCTTAAAAATCTGGAAGATTTACCGACGCTGGCTGAAATTCGTGACCTTGATACCATGAATGAAGAGTTAGCCCTTGAAGGGGCTGATACGCTTGACCCTGAAGCCGTTGCTGCGGGTACTGAAGATACTCTGGGTGAAGATACGGTCAGTGAAGAAAGCCCTGCTGCGGATTTAGATAACGACGATACGGCCAATACTGACGATGCTACCGTTGAAATGGAATTTATTGATGAGCTGGATGACCATGCAAACGATGATAGTAATACCGTTGAAGCGGTTGAGACAGACGCTGGCGATAGCGAGTCCATCGACGAGACCAAAGCGGGCGATGAAAGCGATATCCCTGCTTAATTGCTATTCCCTTTTAAAGTAAACAAAAGCTAAATGTTATGACTGATTCTCCTGCTGGCGAAAAACTGCAAAAACTCCTCGCCCAAGCCGGCGTTGGCTCTCGCCGTGAGATGGAAAAGGTGATCAGTGCCGGACGCGTACAGGTTAATGGCACCATCGCCCGGCTGGGTGATCGTGCCTCTCGCCGCGATAAGATTTCAGTGGATGGCCACCTGGTCAAGCTAACCGATGAAAACGTCGGTCGCGTTCTGGTCTACAACAAGCCCGAAGGTGAAATTTGTTCCCGCAATGACCCTGAAGGCCGCAAAACCGTTTTTGACCGTCTACCTAAAGTCAAAGATGGTCGCTGGATTGCAGTGGGCCGTCTCGATTTTAATACCACCGGCTTATTATTGTTTACCACCGATGGTGAGTTGGCCAATGCACTAATGCACCCCTCATCAGAAATTGACCGCGAGTACTTATGCCGTGTGTTAGGCAATGTGGATGAGGCGATGTTACAGCGGATGATGGATGGCATTTTGCTGGATGACGGTGTGGCCAAGTTTACCGATATTGTCGATGGTGGCGGTGAAGGCGCCAACCGCTGGTTCTATGTTGCCTTAATGGAAGGTCGCAACCGAGAAGTACGCCGCCTGTGGGAATCCCAGGAGGTTCAGGTCAGCCGCTTAAAGCGGGTGCGCTTTGGTAAAGTCTTTTTACCCCCCAAGCTTAAGCAGGGGCAGTGGGAAGAGATGAACTATAAGGATATGCAAGAGCTTTACAAAATGGTGTCCATGGATGCGCCCAAGCCGGTAAAAATTCTACCCAAAGAGTTGGAAACCATGGAGCGTATGCAGCGTAAAAATCGTGGTATTAAACGTCCCACACGAGGCCGACGCTAAGTTCACACTATCTGTTAGATGTAGCTTATGTCAGAGAAGAAAAAACTGATCATCATTACTCTCGCTACGCTGTTAGTGGTTAACAGTGTTTTTTTAGCGGTGTATTTTCTGTATTTTTCTCCTTCTGTTGATAAAGACGATGCCGCTACTGCCGCTGCTTTATCAGCATCCACCACCCAGAAACAAGCAGGCAATGAAACTGCCGACGCTGCCGAAGTCAATCCGCTGGACGCCTATTACAGTGTGCATTTTAACTTTGGTGATGCGGTCGATTTATGCATGAATGAAGCCCGTTCCAGAAATAAAAATCTGGTGCAGCTAGTGCTCAATGAGCATTCCAGCCGCTTTAATGAAACGGATAATAGATATCTGATTAAGTTGGATAGCTATGTGGGTACACCGATGCTTTACGATGAAAAACAGCATACCTGCGAGATCGACCCGGAAACTCAGGGCGTCGCTTTTTACAAGGAAATTGTTAGAAGAACGGCAGTCAGGCCTAAGGGTTAACGGCTAGGCGTTAACCACCCGGTTTCTGCCTTCACGCTTGGCCTGGTAGAGCGCCTTATCGGCACGGCTAAATAGCGTCGCCATATCATCTTCGTCTTCCAGCGTGGCAACACCGACACTCACCGTTACATTGAGCGAGTTCTCTTCAAAGGTGGTGGTCATATTTTCAATATATTGACGAATACGTTCTGCCACAACCGCGGAGCCATTGGCTTCAGTATTGTTAAGAATTAACACAAATTCCTCACCACCAAAACGATAAGCGCGGTAGGCTGCATCGGTTTCGCGGCTGCAAAGTGTCAAAATATGCGCGACATCTTTCAGTACATAATCACCGGCAGTATGGCCATAGTTGTCATTAATAGTTTTAAATTTATCAATATCAACAACCAGTACCGATAGCGCCTGGTTATGACGTTTGGCCAGCGCCACTTCGCGTTCAAGCGTATTTTCCAGTGCCATACGGTTGCCGGAACCTGTAAGCGGGTCCCGCAGTGCACTTTGCACGGCTTCACGGTACATCAGGGAATTGCGGATAGGGCAGATCAGGCAGCCAATCAGCATTTCCAGTAACTGTAATTCTTTTTCACTAAAGCGTTTGCCGCGGCTAAAGGCCACCTCACCCAGTGAGTCTTTATTGGTGACCAGTTTGTAGTGGCAGTTATGGCGGGCGCCTATGCCAAGCTCAATATTAGAGGTCAGTTTGCTGTTGCGGTAAGTCAGGCTGTCGATGGATAAGGTGCGCTGCACTTCATCAAAAAATAGTTGCAGAACCAGCGGCAGTTCCAGTGTGGTTTGCAGGATATTGCTGAGCTGGAGGCGTAATTCGGCATGTTGTTCAACACGAATAGCTTCAGTACGTTTCCGGTTACCCGGTGATTTCGGGGTGGGGAAAGCAACAGTATTTGAACTTTGTACTGTGGTTACCATAACTCTAAAGCCTCAAAGCATTACTACATATTATCCGGTGGCAGGTATGGCAAAACACACCTGAAACGGTCTACTAAAGGCTAAATAGCGAAAACTGTGCCACAAATCACACTGTCTTATTAAGTCTATGATAAATAAGAGAAAAAATATTAAAGAGGGTTGTGTTTGGGGGCTTGGGCGGCAAAAGCGGCAATGTTTGATTGCCGTCAGTCAAAGTTCTGCCGCTGGCTTTGCCGCTTTGGTTGATGCTGTCTGTACAGCGGTTTGTGGAAGGTTGCGCGACTCAAATCAGGGCCCGAACACTGTAGGGTGGATTGTAATCCACCAGAGTCATACCCAGAGCAGCTGGAACAGGTGGATTACAATCCACCCTACCTTAGGCTAGCTTTTAGGTTGGGCATCCAGCGCTTGCCCATTAATGCCCTGGCTATCAGCACCCATCAAATATAGATATAAGGGCATAATCTCTTTGGGTAAGGGATTTACCGAGGGGTCTTCAGCGGGGTAGGCGGTATGGCGCATCCCGGTATTGGTTGCACCGGGGTTGAGGGAGTTAACCCGGATATTGCTGGTATTGGCGAGTTCATCTGCCAGTGTTTCCATCAGGCCTTCGGTGGCGAATTTCGAGATGGCATAAGGTCCCCAGTAAGCACGTCCTTTGCGGCCAACACTGGAAGCGGTAAAAATAATCGAAGCGTCCGGGGATTTTTCCATCAGTGGCAGCAGGGCTTGAGTCATCATAAAGGGGGCATTGGCATTAATCTGCATCACCTCCAGCCATTCTTCACTATCAGTTTGGGCTATCGGTTTGCGGTCACCCAAAATACTGGCGTTATGCAATAAACCATCGAGTTGGCCAAACTCCTGCTCCAGAGTGTCATGCAGATCGTGGTAATCTTTCATCACCGCACCGCCCAGATGGATAGGGTAAATGGCAGCCTGCGGATAGCCGGCATGTTCAATTTCGTCATAGACCGCTTCGAGTTTCTCGATGGTTTTACCCACCAGAATCACCGTTGCTCCATAGGCGGCGAAGGTAATGGCAGCGCAGCGGCCAATGCCATCGCCGGCACCGGTTACCAGAATGATACGGCCTGTTAACAGATCATCAGGGGCTTGATAGAGGTGGGGGGTGTCGGACATGGTGATTACCGTTATCGATGGACAGTGGTGGATTAAAAGTGTTGGATTAATAAGGCCTGAATCTCATCGGCGTGATCGACATAAAAGTCCGCCTGCCAGTTTTCCGCAGGATCATCCGCTTCTATATAGCCATAGTTAACCGCCATAGTTTTCATATCGGCATTTTTTCCAGCCTCTATATCACGGCGATGATCACCAATATAGAGCGTCTGTTGCGCTTCGCAGCCGATGTGTTCGCAGGCTAGCAACAGTGGTTCCGGGTCTGGCTTGGTATGGGTGACGTCATCCGGGCAGACCAATGCGCTGCAACGCTCGCTCAATAGCAAGTCCCTGAGAATGGGCTCGGCATAGAGGCGTGGCTTATTGGTGACAATGCCCCAGGGGATGTTGTTGGACTCCAGCCATAGCAACAATTCATGCATGCCGGGGAATAGCGAGGTTTCGACGCTAAGGTGCTGGCCGTATAGCTCCAGTAACTCCAGTCGTAAGGCTTCAAAGCCGTCATCGCCTTCTTGCAGCTCAAACGCCAGAGTGATCAGGGCTCTGGCACCGTGTGAGACCGTTTCGCGAATAGCGCTATAGGGCAGTTCAGCTTTACCGTGGCGCTCTAATAACAGATTAACCACCACGGCAAAATCTGGCGCGGTATCAATGAGCGTGCCGTCCAGGTCAAAGAGTACGGCTTGTAGTGCGGTGCTTGTCATAAAAAAGTCGCTTACAGAGGTTTGCGGGTATGGACTAAATAATTAACATCGATATCGTCATCGTTAAGTCGGTAGTGTTTACTCAGGGGGTTATAGGTCATCCCTGTGATATCCTGCATCTGTAAACCCGCTTCACGAACCCATTGCCCCAACTCAGAAGGCTTAATAAATTTATCGTAATCGTGGGTGCCCTTGGGCAGTAGCTTCAATAAATACTCAGCACCAATAATACTAAATAAGTACGACTTGGGATTGCGGTTAATGGTAGAAAAATACAGGTCTCCACCGGGGCGTACCAAGGTAGCGCAGGCCTTAATCACCGAGCCTGGGTCAGGCACATGTTCCAGCATTTCCAAGCAGGTCACTATATCGTATTGGCCAGCCTCTACCGCGGCTAAATCTTCGGCGGTGCTCTGTCGGTAATTTACCTTTACGCCCGATTCCAGTTGGTGCAATTTGGCCACGGATAAAGGTGCTTTGCCCATATCAATACCGCTAACCGTCGCACCGCGCTGGGCCATGGCTTCACATAAAATACCGCCGCCGCAACCTACATCCAATAGCGTTTTGCCTGCCACCGGTGAGCGCAGGTCAATATAGTTTGAGCGCAACGGGTTAATCTCATGCAGTGGTTTAAATTCACTGTTTTTATCCCACCAGCGGCTGGCCAGGGCTTCAAACTTGGCGATTTCCGCGGGATCTACATTGGCTGAGGCTGTCACTTGGCTTACCTTTTACTAATCAGTGTTTGGTGGTGATAATTTTATCGCGCCAGTTTTGAGCTTTTGCGACGATTTCCGGAATATCCAGATTGGCCGGTTGTCGGTCGGCCAGTACCTGTTGCCCGTGAATCCAGCTATGGGTGACATGGTGGCCGCAGGCGGTATAGACCAATTGGGAGATCGGTTCATAAACCGGCTGTAGCTCAATAGCGCTAAAATCTATGGCAATAATATCCGCCTGCTTGCCAACTTCCAATGAACCCAGTTTCGTATCCATGGATAAAGCTTTGGCGCCACCCAATGTTGCGGCCTCCAAAGCCTGCCAATCAGCCAGTGCAGAGGCATCCGCTGAAACCGCCTTAGCCAATAGGGCCGCTGTGCGCATTTCTGCAAACATATCGAGGCCGTTGTTACTAGCCGCGCCATCTGTACCCAGCGCAATGGTAATACCGTCTTCAGCCAATACTTTCACCGGGCAGAAACCACTGGCCAGTTTTAAGTTCGATTGCGGGCAGTGAATCACTGAGGCGCCGCTGGCTTTAACAATGGCAATATCCTCTTCAGTGAGTGCAGTCATATGCACTAGCTGGGTTTTGGGGCCGAGTATGCCGAGCTCGTTCAGTCGGGCAATAGGGCGCTGGCCATACAGTTTAAGGTCGTCATCGACTTCCTGCTGGGTTTCATGGACATGGATATGGATACTGATATCCAGCTCCGCCGCTAACATGCTGACTTTCTGTAGGCCTTCATCGCTAACCGTATAGGGAGCATGGGGGCCAAATACCACATCAACCAGCTCACTGTGTTTAAAGTCGTCCCTTACCGCCAGACCTTTTTCAATATAGTTGCTTGGGTCCTGGCCCCAAATGGTGGGGAAGTTAAAGATCGGGAAGGCAATTTGTGCCCTGATACCGGCTTCGCTGGCAACTTTTGCCACCACATTGGGAAAGAAGTACATATCACTAAAGGTGGTTGTGCCTGAGCGCAGCATCTCTGCCACCGCTAGCTGAGTGCCATCGCGGACAAATTCCTCGCTGACCCATTGGCCCTCGGCCGGCCAGATAAATTCCTCCAGCCAGGTTTGTAATGGCTGGTCATCGGCCATACCGCGAAACAGGCTCATGGCGGCATGGCCATGGGCATTGATTAGCCCAGGGGTTAGCGCATGTTCCGGTAGATCGATACCGTAATTGGCATCAAAGCGGGCCATGGCTTCGTCTTTCGGCAGGATGGCAATAATAGTGCCGCCGTCGATAGCGATACTGTGGTTTTCCAGTACCGTTTTGGCGGGCCTGACAGGAATAATCCAGCGCGCGCTGATTAAAGTATCGATCGTTTGAGGTGTTTGATGGCTCATAGAAACGCTGAAATATTGTCTGGATTTTTGTGTGCTGGCGAGTATAACCGGATTCCTTGACAATTGCCCTTTATCGGCTGGAAAAAGAAGCTATTTAAGGGCGATTTAAGCGGATTAGAACTGTCGATATCGTATTGATTTATGGTATGATTTTGCCCTTGTTCAGGCAGCACTTTCAGCAGGGAAGTGATAGATAATTGCTGGTGTAACACCTGGCATAATAATGACAAACAAACGCCTTAAAACTGATCAAATCCAAAATAATTAGGAATGCCATTCCCTATGGGTGAATCAACCGATATTGCAAGCAATGAAATCCTTCCGGTTAACATCGAAGATGAGCTAAAACAGTCTTATCTTGATTATTCCATGAGCGTTATTGTCGGCCGAGCCTTGCCCGATGTGCGCGATGGTTTGAAGCCCGTTCACCGTCGTGTGTTATTCGCCATGAGCGAACTCAATAACGATTGGAACAAAGGCTATAAAAAATCAGCCCGTGTGGTCGGCGATGTGATTGGTAAATACCACCCGCACGGTGATTCTGCGGTGTATGAGACGATTGTTCGTATGGCACAGCCGTTTTCGCTGCGCTATATGCTGGTAGACGGACAGGGTAACTTTGGTTCCGTCGATGGTGATTCAGCGGCGGCTATGCGTTATACCGAAATCCGCATGCGTAAGATTGCCCACGAAATTCTGGCCGATCTTGATAAAGAAACCGTGGATTGGGTGCCTAACTACGATGGCACTGAGATGATCCCGGCGGTTATGCCCACCAAAATACCCAATCTACTGGTGAATGGTTCTTCCGGTATCGCGGTTGGTATGGCGACCAATATCCCGCCACATAACCTTAATGAAGTCGTTACCGGCTGTTTAGCCCTGATCGACAACCCCGATATCACCATCGACGAATTGATGGAGCATATTCCAGGCCCTGATTTCCCCACCGCGGCCATTATCAATGGTCGTGCGGGTATCTTGCAGGCCTACCGCACCGGCAAAGGCCGTATTTATATTCGCGCTCGGGCGGAAGTGATTAGCAACGAAAAAACCAACAAAGATACGATTATCATCAACGAGATTCCTTATCAGGTAAACAAGGCTCGTTTGATTGAAAAAATTGCCGAGCTGGTTAAAGAGAAAAAGATCGAAGGTATTGCCGAGCTGCGCGATGAGTCTGATAAAGACGGTATGCGTATAGTGATCGAAATGAAGCGCGGCGAAATGGGCGATGTCTGCCTGAACAACCTCTACGCTCAAACCCAGTTAGAAAATGTCTTCGGTATTAATATTGTGGCGCTGGTTGATGGCCAGCCCCGCTTATTGAACTTAAAAGAATTGTTAGAGTACTTTGTACTGCACCGTCGTGAAGTGGTCACACGCCGTACCGTTTACCTGTTAAGAAAAGCCCGCGAGCGTGGCCATATTCTGGAAGGTCTGGCGGTGGCGATTTCCAATATCGATGAAATGATCGAATTGATTAAATCCTCCGATACAACCGCAGAAGCCAAAGAAAAATTGTCTGCCCGAAGCTGGGAACCCGGCGAAGTGATGGGTATGTTAGAGCGTGCCGGAGCGGGTGATTTACAAGCAGCAGCTTCTCGCCCTGAAGATTTGGCGGAAGGTTTCGGTTTTATCGATGGCAAATACAACCTGTCACCGGTTCAGGTGCAAGCCATTCTCGATATGCGCTTACAGAAACTGACCGGCCTTGAGCATGAAAAACTGCTAAAGGAATACCAGGAAAAACTCGACGAAATTACCGAATACCTAAGCATATTGGCGGATGCCCTTAAGCTAATGGGTATTATCCGCGAAGAACTACAACTGGTTGTTGATGAATACGGTGATGAGCGTCGCTCTGAAATTATCGAGTCACAGCGCGATTTGACCGAAGAAGACCTGATTACCGAAGAAGACCGAGTGGTGACTATCTCTAACGGTGGTTACGCCAAAACTCAGGCCCTTAGTGATTACCAGGCCCAGCGTCGCGGCGGTATGGGTAAGTCAGCAACAGCGGTTAAAGATGAAGATTTTGTAGAGCATCTGATTATTGCCAGTACCCACGATACGATTTTGTGTTTCTCCAATGTGGGCAAAGTGTATTGGCTCAAAGTTTTCCATATTCCTCTGGCCGGACGTAATGCACGGGGCCGTCCAATGGTTAATTTATTGCCATTGGAAGAGGGTGAGCGTATTACCTCGATTATGCCAGTCAGTGAATATACTGAAGGCCACTATATCTTTATGGCTACCGCTAACGGTACCGTTAAGAAAACAGCCCTCACTGATTTTGCCCGCCAGCGTAGCGTAGGTTTACGTGCACTGGAACTGGAAGAAGGCGATGTACTGATCGGTACCGAAGTCACCACCGGTGATTGCGATGTGATGCTGTTTAGCTCCGCGGGTAAAGCGGTGCGCTTTAACGAAAACGATGTGCGTGCTATGGGCCGTACCGCCAAAGGTGTTCGTGGTATTCGCCTTGAAGACGGTCAGAAAATGATTTCCTTGCTAGTGCCCAAAGACGGTGGTCGGATGCTATCAGTCTCTGTTAATGGCTATGGTAAGCGCACCGAGTTTACCGAGTTTGCTACTAAAGGCCGTGGTAACAAGGGTATGATCTTTATGCAGGCTTCTGAGCGTAACGGCGATATCGTCGGTGCGGTACAGGTGTTTGATGGCGATGAACTGATGATGATCTCTGACCAAGGCACTATGGTGCGTACCCGTACTGATGAGATTTCAGTGCTGGGTCGTAATACCCAGGGCGTGCGCGTTATTCGCTTGAAAGAAGGTGAGCATGTGGTGGGTGTTGAGCGTATCGACGAGCCTGATGAAGTCGCTATTATAGAAGAAGACGCTGAATCTGGGGAAGTAAGTGCCAGCCCTGCTAGTGATGCCGGTGAAAGCTCGCCAGAAGAATAAAGTATTAAGGCTTTATTCTAGCAATAGTTCCAGTAACGTCAGGCACCTTTTCCTAAGGTTCAGGCCTGACGTTCTGTTTTTAAAAGAGGTTGATTGAATGTCCCGTAAATATAATTTTTGTGCAGGCCCTGCTGCATTACCTGAAGCTGTTTTACAACAAGCCGCCGCTGAGCTGGTTGATTACCAGAGTGCTGGTTTATCGATTATGGAAATGAGCCACCGTTCACCCGAGATTGTGGCAATAGCTGAAAAAGCCGAAGCGGATTTTCGTGAGTTATTAGATATTTCTAATGATTACGCAGTATTGTTTTTACAAGGTGGGGCCAGCACACAGTTTGCCTCTGTGCCGCTGAACTTATTGGGCGATAAAACCGCCGCCGATTATGTTAATACCGGGCAGTGGTCTAAAAAAGCCATCAAAGAAGCCAAGCGCTTTGCCGATGTTAACGTGGTGGCCAGCTCAGAAGATAGCAACTTTACCTCCATCCCTGCTTTTGATAGCTGGAACCTAAATAAAGATGCCGCCTATTTACACTACACCCCTAACGAAACGATTGGTGGTGTTGAATTTATGTGGACGCCGGAAGTTGATGTGCCGTTAGTGGCCGATATGTCTTCAACCATTTTATCGCGCCCCATTGATGTGAATCAGTTTGGTGTTATCTATGCCGGTGCGCAAAAGAATATTGGCCCAGCTGGCCTAACCATTGCGATTGTTCGCAAGGATTTATTAGGCAAGTCCAGCTCCCATTGCCCAACCATGTTGGATTACCAGACCGCGGCTGATAATGACTCCATGTATAACACTCCGCCGACTTACGGTATGTATCTGGCTGGTTTGGTGTTCCAGTGGTTAAAAGATCAGGGTGGTTTGGCCGCGATCGAAACCATTAATTGTCGTAAAGCGGATAAATTATATCACTTTATTGATACCAGCGACTTTTACGCCAACCCGGTTGAAGTGGCCAGTCGTTCATTAATGAATGTCCCCTTCACTCTGGCTAACGCCGATTTGGATAAGCAGTTTTTGGCGGAATCAGAACAAGCCGGTATGCTAAACCTTAAAGGTCATCGCAGTGTCGGTGGTATGCGCGCGAGTATTTATAACGCGGTACCGGAAGCGGCTGTCGATGCCCTGATCGACTTTATGAAAGACTTTGAATCAAGAGCCTAAACGCCATGTCAGAGAATAAGGACTTAGACCAGCTGCGTCAGGAAATCGATACTATCGATACGCAGATTCACCAACTACTTAATCAGCGCGCAGAGTGTGCTGAGCGCGTAGCAGAAACCAAGTTGCGAGAATTTGGTGCTGAAAATGGTGAAGGGGATTTATCTCGGGTTATGTTCTATCGCCCTGAGCGGGAAGCTCAGGTGCTGCGTAAAGTGATTGATCGTAATAGCGGGCCACTGGAAGGTAAAACCGTTGCCCGCATCTTCCGTGAAATTATGTCGGCGTGTTTGGCCTTGGAAAAACCCATGGAAGTGGCCTATTTCGGCCCAGAGGGTACCTTTACCCAGGCGGCTACCATTAAGCATTTCGGTCAGTCGGTGATTAGTCTGCCCCAGCCCAGTATTGCCACGGTGTTTTCACAGGTGGAGTCAGGGCAGTGCAACTACGGCGTAGTACCAGTAGAAAACTCTACCGAAGGTATGGTGAGCCATACTCTCGATAATTTTATGGATTCACCGCTGAAAATTTGTGGTGAAGTAGAGCTGCGTATCCAGCTACATTTACTGGCCAATGAAAACGCCAGCTCTGATACCATCAAAACGATTTGCGCCCATCAGCAAGCGTTAGCGCAGGCCCGTAACTGGTTGGATAATAACTGGCCCGGCGTTGATCGTATTGCGGTTGCCAGCAATGCTGAAGCGGCAAAAATGGCCAAAGATGATGCTTCTATCGCGGCAGTAGCCGGTGATATTGCTGCCGAGCAGTATGGCCTTATGAAAATTGCCAAAAGCATTGAAGACTTTGCCAATAACACCACACGCTTTTTAATTATTGGTAATGAAGAAGTTGCCCCCAGTGGCAGTGATAAAACCTCATTAATTGTTGAAGCCAACAATAAGCCGGGCGCACTGTTAAAACTGCTGGAACCCTTCCAGAGTTCAGGTGTTAGCCTGACACGTATCGATACGCGTCCCTCGCGCACTGATACCTGGGCCTATGTCTTTTTTATAGAGTTTGAAGGCCATAAAGACGACGACAATATTGCCGGTATACTGGAAGGCCTTGGTGACCACTCTCGCGTATTAAAAGTACTGGGCTCTTACCCTAAGGCCGTACTTTAAATTTTTCTGCTCCGGCAGCTATTCTTAACAATAACGCAGCTATTGCTTTGCTGCGTTTTATAGGTAAATACCATGTCCAAAACAAAAAAATTCAGTACACAGGTGCTGGAAGATAACGGTAGTTGGAAAGCGGAAATCCATAGAAAGGTGACCGCCAAAACGACTACAGTCAGCAAAGCTCAGGATGGCTTTAGTACAGAACAGGAAGCCCAAGACTGGGCCGAAGCTGAGTTGCAACTCTTTATGAAGCAATTAAATGAGCGAAATAAGCAGAGAAATCAACAGCGCGCTTAAAATACCGGGCACAAAAAAGCCAGCAATAGGCTGGCAGTGTGGGGGAGTCTTGCTTGCTAAAGATTGTCTATAAAGAAGAAACCTGCTGGTCCCCTTCCTTAGCAATAATATCTAATAGTTGCTGCGCTTTGGCTTGACCGGATACCAGAGCATCCTCCAGCCAGATAACCGCCATCTCATTACTCTGTACCGTGCCGGTACCTGAGTAGTACATATAGCCCAGTAAATATTTAGCATTGGCATCACCGGAAGCCGAAGACGCTTTGGCCCAGGTAAATGCTTTTTCATTGTTTTGCTCTACGCCTTCACCTTTCATATACATTAAGACTAATTTAAATTGCGCAGGGGCAGAGCCGTTATTCCCAGCTTTGTTAAGCCAGTACTCAGCCTTCTCGGCATTTTTTGTCAGACCTTTTCCCGCTTCAATAAGTAGGGCGTATTCATACTGTGCTCTGGCATAGTCAGCTTTGGCTGAGCGTCCGTACCAGGTTGCAGCGCCATCATAATCCCCTTTTTTTGCCAGCAATTTACCGAGTTGATACTGCGCTTGCGGCGCGCCTTTTTTGGCGGCCCGTGAATACCATTTTTCAGCTTCTTTTAGGTCTTGCTTAATATATTTTCCTTGGTCATTTAATAAGCCCAGGCTATACATTGCTGAAATATTTTCACGTTTGGCGGCCTTTTTCCAATGCTTGACGGCTTTAGAAATATCTTGTTTTTGATAGGCCGCGAGACCTTTTTCAAACATGGCATCGCCACCAGCCAAGGCGCCTTGGCTTAGCAGCATGGTTAGAATAATAAAGCTTATCGTTCTGATTATAGTCATGAGAAACTCTCCCAGGTTGTTTTAATCCGTTGTTCTTCTAAGTGAAGTATCCGTTGTTGCTAGTTCGACTTATCGAAATATTGGTTACAAGTTATACACTGAAGATAGTGGATAGTGTAGGTACTTCAACCTATGTTCAGAAATACTCTAAAAAGAGTGAGTGCCTAAGTTTTAGGCTATTAAAACCTAGGTGTTTCTGTGACCAATGTCACAAAAAGTTATAGCAGTGGCAATATTTTGCTTTTTCAGTGCTAGAAAAAATGGCGGATATAAGGCCAAAAGAGAAGAGGGAATAGATATTTTTAATAAGAAAAGATGCCGGTTATTTCTACCTGTGCACATTGCTGCCCGGAATAAATGTCTTCATTAAGGCCAGATTTATTGTAGCGCCGGATGTTTAAACCAGAAAGAGTGTTCAATGCCCAGATATTGTAGGGTGGATTATAATCCATCAGGCCCAGCCGGGAGTAGCCAAAACCGGTGGATTATAATCCACCCTACGGTCTAGAGCGTTTGTTCCGGCCAGTAATGCATCGGTGCAGGAATAACGGCGAAGAGCTTAAGAGATATTGCCAGTAACACGAACCCGCTTGGAGCCCGTTGCAGGTTTTTCTTTTAGCGCATCCTGACGCTGTTTGATCTGGCTATCAATCAGGTTTTTAACAGCAATAATTAAGCCGGTAAAAATAAAGGCGCCAGGGGGTAGGATAGCTAATAAGAATTGTTTGTAATCAGAGAACACAACAATCTTCCAGTTGGCGGCTGCCTCACCAAATAATAAATCCATATTATTAAATAAAGCACCGGTACCAATCAGTTCTCTCATGGCACCTAAGGCAATTAAAATAACTGCAAAGCCAACACCCATAATAAAGCCGTCATACATGGCTGGTAGCAGGGAGTTTTTTGAGGCATAGGCATCGGCGCGGCCCAGAATCACGCAGTTGGTGGTAATCAGTGGTAGAAAAATACCGAGGATTTGAAATAGTTCATAGGTATAAGCCTGCATTAATAGTTCAATACAGGTAACCGCCGCCGCAATAATCATAACAAAGGCGGGCAGTCGCACTGCGTCGGAGACAATACCGCGGATTAACGAGACGCAGGAATTTGAAATAATTAGCACCATCATGGTCGCCAAAGCCATACCGATTGCATTAATAACCGAACCGGTAACCGCCAGTAATGGGCATAGACCTAATAGTTGAACAATGGCGGGATTGTTTTTCCACAAACCATTAAGCGAGAGTTCTTTATAATCTACCTCACTCATTATTGCTGCCCCTCGGTATGCGCAGTGATTGGCTGCTTTAGGATATCGTGCTGGTGCTGATTAAAATATTGCAGGGTTTGCAATACAGTTTGAGTCACAGCACGGGGTGTAATCGTTGCCCCGGTAAACTGATCAAATACGCCCTTATCTTTTTTAACCTTCCATAATTCAACGGTAGGGTTCAGTAGCGACTTATTGATAAAGCCATCAATCCATGCGCTTTTTTTACGATCAATGCCATCACCCAGGCCCGGTGTTTCACGGTGGGATAACACCCTTGCACCAGCAATAGTGCCATCGACATTTATACCAATAATCATATCAATATCGCCGGTATAGCCTTCTCTGGCGGTGGCGGGGAAAATCACCGCAACAGCTTCACCATCCTGGCGGGCGATATAGTATTTTTTCTCTGAGCGCAGCCCCAGCATATCACTGTCACTAATACCGTGAGCATCTTCCAGCATAGAATTGTTATGGCGTGATTTGGGCACAATTTCCAATAGGGCCCGTTCTTCTGCCTGGCGAATATTCTCGCGAATAATATCCTGGGAGCCCAGATAGGTACCGGCAATAATAGCGGTACTTAAAATGGCAAAGAAACCTAATAGCAGTGAGTTGCGGCCTATCGATTCACCTAACATTATTCGCCTCCCTCTTTGCTGGAAGGTTGGTGGCCATAGGTTCTTGGCTGCGTATAGTAATCTAATAGGGGCGCAGCAAAGTTCATCAGTAAGACTGAGAAGGCGATAGCATCGGGATAATTACCCCAGACACGAATTAAATACAGCAGTACGCCGATCAGTGCACCATAAATAATTTTACCTTTGACCGATACCGCCGAGGTGACTGGGTCAGTAACAATAAAGAAGGCACCAAACATAGTAGCGCCACTGAGCAAATGAAATAGCGGTGAGCCGCCGGAAGCAGAGCTGCCGCCATCATAAAATAGCGCCGAGATAAGGGTCAGCGATATCAGCATGCTAATAGGCGCATGCCAGGTAAATACCCGCTGTGATAATAAAAATAAACCACCTGCCAGAAAACCAAGATTGGCCCATTCCCAGCCCAGCCCGGCCCATTGACCAAACTGGGGAGATTGCGCCCACAGGTCTTCAACCAGCAGTGAATTATTTTGTTTAAGAATATCTAACGGTGTGGCCATGGTAATGCCATCAACGGCAAAAGCGGCAACGGCTTCACGGCCTGCAAATAACACATTGATAGCGTCTAATAAGCCCGGCATCTCACCGGCAAAGGCCTGCCTTGGTGCTGCCCAGGTTGTCATTTCTACCGGGAAGGAGATCAGCAGTACCACATAGCCCACCATAGCCGGGTTAAAGGGGTTATAACCCATACCGCCATAGAGGTGCTTGGCAATTAAAATTGAAAAGCCAACGCCGACAACAATCAGCCACCAGGGGGAGTAGGCCGGCATAGCAATAGCCAGTAAGACGGCGGTAACCAGTGCGCTGTAATCACCCAGATAAAAACCCAGAGGACGTTTACGCAGTTTTAATGCTAAGGCTTCAGCGCCCAAAGCCACGATGCAGGCAAACACGATATTGACTAATACACCCCAGCCAAAGTGCCAGCTTAGCGCCAGTACTCCGGGGATAGTGGCCAGCAACACTAACTGCATAACCCGTGCAGTATTTAGCGGGCCAGTAGCGTGGGGCGATGTAACAGTAAACAGTGCCATAGTTAATTGTTCTGCTTGTAGTCGTCGTAGGCTTGCTTGGCGTCGACTAACTTAAGGTCCAGTTTTGCCAGTGTCTCGGTCAGGATATCAACGGTATCACTGCCTTCGGCTTGAGCGGTAGCCAGTTTGTCGCGGGTTTTATCTAAACGTTTGCCCAGTGCCTCAACGGCATTGAGTAAACGCTCTTCGTCCGTCATGGAGGACGCCGCTTCACGTTTTGCCAGCGCCCGGGCGATAGCATCTTGCGCAGCATCACCAGAAGGGGCGGGTTCCGCTGCTTTTTCGGCAGGTATCTCTGCCAGTTCCTGTTCCGCTTTGGCCAGTTTTTCTTGCAGGCCAGCTAACGTCTTTTCAAAAATATCCAGCTTGTCCGAATCTTCGGCTTTGGCGGCTTCCAGTTTAACTTGTGCTTTCTCGATACGTGTCTTCAGCGAGTCTACCGCCTGCTGGGCTTTTTCCCGCGGGCTTAAGTCTGCCTTGCTAGCGCGTTTTTCCTGTGCGCGTTGTATTGCCAGTTGCGCAGGGTCGGTGCTAGCTTCTGGGGCCGGGTTGTCAGCGATAAAGGTATCCAGCGCGGTTTTAGCAGCTTGATATTTTGCTTCGGTTTTTTCTACGCCGGTGCGGAAGGCATCCACTTTATCGGAGCCTTCCTGTTCAGCTTGTTGTAATTTTTCTTTGGCGGCAGCCAGGCGTTTTTCCACACTGGCCAGGGCTTTTTCAAGACTCTCTTTGGTGGGGGCTTCTTCGGCACCGCCAGCGCGTTTGGCCTTGGCTTTTTCAATCGCGGCCTGGGCCGGGTCAACGGCGGCCTTTTTGGCTTTGGCTCTTTCCACGGCGGCCTGCACGGCATCAACTTTACCGGCGTCGGCATTGCCTGCGGCGCGGGCTTCGGCGGCGGCTTTACGGGCTTTGCGTTTGGCTTCTTTTTCCGCCTCTTGCCGTTCAATACGTTCCTGCCGTGCTTCAAAGCGGGCTTTGGATTGCTCGGCTTTAATCGCATCTTCTTTCTGCTGGCGAATATCCGCTTTGGAGGCGCGATAATATTGCACTAAGGGAATATTGCTGGGGCAGGCAAAAGAGCAGGCGCCACACTCAATACAATCCATCAAGTTGTGGGCTTCGAGTTTTTCGTATTCTTTGCCGCGGGCAAACCAATACATTTGCTGGGGTAGCAGCGAAACCGGGCAGGCTTCTGCACACATACCGCAACGAATACAGGCTTGTGCCGGTGTAGGCGGAGGAATTTCTTTTTTGCTGGGGGCCAATATACAGTTAGTGGTTTTAACCACCGGTACGGTTTCGCTATTTAGCGTAAAGCCCATCATCGGGCCGCCCATAATTAACCGGGAGGCTTTTTTCTGTTGGTAGCCAGCCAGTTCTAATAAGTGGCTAATGGGTGAACCTAACAGTACTTCATAGTTACGGTTTTGCTCACAGGCTTCACCGGTCACTGTCGTAATACGAGAAATTAACGGCTCGCCCAATTGTATAGCGCGGTAAATAGCAACAGTGGTGCCGAGGTTCTGGCAAACAATACCCACTTGGGCAGGTAAGCCACCGGAGGGAACTTCTTTACCGGTTAAAATTTGGATTAATTGTTTCTCACCACCAGAAGGGTATTTGGTGGGAAAACTAACAACTTCAATACCCGAACCTTCAGCGGCTTTTTCTAAAGCGGCAATCCCTTCAGGCTTATTATCTTCAACCCCGATAATCGCCTCTTTAGTGGGCTTAATCAGATATTTTAAAATTTTAGCGCCAGCAATAATTTCTTCGGCGCGTTCGCGCATCAACATATCGTCGGCGGTGATATAAGGTTCGCATTCGGTGCCATTGATAATCAGTGTTTCAATAACCTGGTCATCACGGGTGCCGAGTTTTACCGCCGATGGAAAGCCTGCGCCGCCCATACCGGCAATACCTGCTTCGCGAATACGGTTGAGTAATTCTTTTTTATCGACGGCGGTATAGTCCTCAAGACCGCTATGGTCTATCCACTCGTCTTTGCCATCGGCCTGGATAATAATGCAGGGGGCAGCCATACCAGAGGGGTGGGGAATATTGCGCTGTTCAATCGCAATCACTTCGCCAGAGGTAGAGGCATGAACCGGCACGCTAACAAAACCTTTGGCTTCGGCAATCATTTCGCCTTTTAATACTTTCTGGCCAATCTCTACAATCGGTGCAGCCGGTGCGCCGATATGCTGTGATAGCGGGAACACTAACTGGTCGGGAATACCTGCACTGGTAATGGCCAGCTGGTTAGATTGCGTTTTGTTTTCCGGTGGATGAACACCACCATGGATATCCCAGACTTTTCTCACGCGGCCACCTCACTGTCTTTATCAGTGGCAATCACTTCAGCGGGCTTGGGTAAATCCCAGCTCCAGGTTTGCACCGTGGTTTCTATCGGCAGCATATCAATACAATCTACCGGGCAAGGTTCAACACAGAGATCACAGCCGGTACACTCGCTGGCGATAATTGTATGCATTTGCTTGGCTGCGCCGAGAATGGCATCAACGGGGCAGGCCTGAATACATTTGGTACAACCGATACATTCATCTTCCCGGACAAAGGCGACGGTTTTAATATTTTCTTCACCGTGCTCCGCATCCAGTGGGACCGCTTCAACATCTAATAAATCAGCCAATGCCTGAATAGTGGTTTCCCCGCCGGGGGGCATTTATTGATGGCTTCGCCATTGGCAATAGCTTCAGCATAGGGGCGACAGCCGGGGTAGCTACACTGGCCGCATTGGGTCTGGGGTAATAAGGCTTCTACTTGATCGGCAATTGGATCGCCTTCGGTTTTAAATTTTACCGCGGCAAAACCCAGCAGTGCGCCAAAGGGAACCCCCAAAATCACCAGAGCGATAATGGCAGCGACAAAGGGCTGTTGGTTAATAAGTTCAATCACTGCGCGTTACACCAATCCCGCAAAGCCCATAAAGGCTAATGACATTAAACCGGCGGTAATCATACCGATGGCAGCCCCTTTAAAAGGATCGGGTACATCGGCTACGGCAAGTCTTTCACGCATGGCAGCAAATAATACCAGCACTAACGAAAATCCTAAGGCAGCGCCAAAACCATAAAGGGCAGATTCAACAAAGCTATGCTGCTTATTGATATTAAGTAGGGCGACACCGAGTACTGCACAGTTGGTAGTGATCAAGGGTAGGAAAACCCCCAGCACTTTATAAAGCAGCGGGCTGGTTTTACGCACCACCATTTCGGTAAATTGCACAACTACCGCAATCACCAGAATAAAGGAGATGGTTTTTAGATATTCCAAACCCAATGGCAGTAACAACCATTCATAGGTCATCCAGCTAACAATGGAGGCAAGGGTTAGTACAAAGGTGGTGGCGCTGGACATACCAATGGCGGTTTCCAGTTTATTGGAGACACCCATAAACGGGCACAGCCCGAGGAACTGTACCAGTACAAAATTGTTGACCAGAATGGCTCCGATCAATAGCAGTGAATAATCTGCCAACATAAGTGCTTAAAACCTTTGAATTTATGGGGTTTAGCTTACCATAATCGCTGTTGTGAAAGACTGACCAAAATGGCCTGCAATGATTACTAATCTGGCCAGTAGGGTGGATTGTAATCCACCTTTGTGGGCCGGGTTTTGGTGGATTGTAATCCACCCTACTATTGTATCTTCATACCGGGTTTGGCGCCTTTATCGGGTTCCAGTAGCCAGATATCGCCACCGCCGGGGCCTGCGGCTAATACCATGCCCTCGGAAACGCCGAATTTCATCTTGCGCGGCGCCAGATTGGCCACCATAACGGTATGCTTGCCCACCAGATCTTCCGGTGCATAGGCTGACTTAATTCCGGCAAAGACCTGCTTGGTGCCCTGATCGCCAAGGCTAAGGGTTAATTGCAGTAACTTATCGGCCCCTTCAACATGGTCAGCGGCAATAATCTCGACCACCCGTAAATCCACCTTGGCAAAATCATCAAATTCGATAGTGGCCGGGGCTGCGTTGTTGGCGGGCTTTTTCTTCTTGGCTTTTTTCTCAGCTTTGGGGGCAGCGGTTTCTTTACCAGCATCCACCATGGCATTGACCTTATCTTTATCGATACGGGTCATCATGGGTTTGAACTTGTTGATTTGGTGATTAAGCAGAGGCTCAATCGCACCTTGCCAATCCAGCTCGGCGTTTAAAAAGGTGCAGGCTTTCTCAGCGGTTGTCGGCAGTACCGGCTTGAGATAAATCATAATCAGGCGAAATAGATTAACGCACTGTGAGGCGACTTCAATCACCTGTTGTTCTTTGCCTGCTTCTTTGGCCAGTTTCCAGGGCTCCTGGCTATCAAAATATTCGTTGGTGGCATCGGCAATGGCCATAATTTCACGGATGGCTTTGCTAAATTCCCGTTGTTCATACAGCTCGGCAATGGTGTCGCTTTTGGCAACAGCTTCTTGCCAGAGTTGCTCATCTGCCAGTGCCGCTGACATCACACCGTCACTGCCTTTGGTAATAAACTTGGCGGAACGTGAGGCGATATTGACGACCTTGCCGACCAGATCGGAGTTAACCCGCTGTACAAAGTCTTCCAGATTTAAATCAATATCGTCAACCGAGCCTGATAATTTGGCAGCATAGTAGTAGCGCAAATATTCCGCATCCAAATGCTCTAAATAAGTGGAGGCTTTAATAAAGGTGCCGCGGGATTTAGACATCTTCTGCCCGTTAACCGTGACAAAGCCATGCACATAAATAGCGCTGGGTGTACGGTAACCGGCGGAGTGCAGCATGGCGGGCCAGAATAAACCGTGGAAGTTAATAATATCTTTGCCAATAAAGTGGTATAGCTCGGTCTCGGCATCTTCTGCCCAGTAATCATCAAAATTAATTCCGGCGGTATCACAGTAGTTTTGGAAACTGGCCATATAGCCAATCGGTGCATCCAGCCATACATAGAAGTATTTACCGGGGGCATCGGGAATTTCAAAACCAAAGTAGGGGGCATCGCGGGAGATATCCCATTCCTGTAAACCGGCGTCCAGCCATTCACCCAGTTTATTGGCAATTTGATCTTGCAGGCGACCGCTGCGGGTCCACTCTTTTAATAGGTCTTCAAAGGCGGGCAAGGTAAAAAAGTAATGGGTTGACTCTTTCTCTACCGGCGTGGCGCCTGAGATCGCAGACTTGGGATTGATTAAATCCGCTGGGTTATAGGTTGCGCCACAGGCTTCGCAGTTATCACCGTATTGGTCTTCGGCTTTACATTTTGGGCAACTGCCTTTGATATAGCGGTCGGCTAAAAATAATTCTTTTTCAGGGTCGTAAAGCTGGGTGATTTCACGGCTGGCAATATGGCCATTATCCCGCAGTTTTTTATAAATCAGCTCTGAGTAATGTTTATTTTCTTCAGAGTGGGTGGAGTGATAATTATTAAAGTTAATTAAAAAACCCGCCAAATCTTTTTCATGCTCGGCCTGCACATTGGCAATTTGTTGCTCCGCAGTGATGCCATTTTTCTCCGCAGTCAGCATAATAGCGGTGCCGTGGGCATCGTCGGCACAGACGTAGATACAGTCATTGCCTCGCTGCTGTTGAAAACGTACCCAGATATCGGTCTGAATAGTTTCTAACAGATGGCCTAAATGCAGGGATCCATTGGCATAGGGCAGGGCGCTGGTAACCAGCATTTTACGGGGTGATATCTGGGGCATAGAGGTCTGTGTGTTATATGGCTGTTTATGTCGCTGTAAAGGGGCGCTACTATAGCCTTTTTGAGCTGCCTTTTCATCCACTTAGGCTGGCTAAGCGGCTGTTTCGTTTATTATTTTTGAGTCTTGGGTAATAACCGAGTAAAATGCTCGGTTTTTGCGTCAAGCCTCCCTGGAGAAAGTATGTCTGAAGTGACACAAGTGCAGGTGGAAGAAGCCCTGCAGCAGTATGTGGTTCCCCACCTTAACAAGAATGTCTTGGTAGCCGATGCTCTCAAGTCGATCACTATTGACGGCGGTATGGTCACTATTGTGATTGAGCTGGGTTTTGCTGTGGCCTCTATTAAAGCGGCTATGCAAAAAGCGATCGTGGAGCTGGTTGGCCAGATCCCCGGGGTGCAGAATGTCAGCGTTGAAATCAGCTGGAATATTGCGTCTATTAAGGGCCAGCGCGATATGCGCAGTATGGATAATGTAAAAAATATTATTGCCGTGGCTTCGGGTAAAGGCGGTGTGGGTAAGTCCACCACCTCGGTTAATTTGGCGCTGGCGCTGGCTAAAGATGGCGCCAAAGTGGGCCTTTTAGATGCCGATATTTACGGTCCCAGCCAGCAAATGATGCTGGGTGTGGATGAAAGTGCCCGGCCTGAGTCGGAAAACCAGCAGTATTTATTGCCGATTGAAGCCCATGGCTTAAAGACAATGTCGATGGGTTATCTGGTCACCGATAAAACCCCGATGGTTTGGCGCGGTCCTATGGCCGGTGGTGCGCTAAATCAATTATTGGCGCAAACCTGGTGGGGGGAGCTGGATTATTTGATTATTGATATGCCGCCTGGCACTGGCGATATTCAGCTGACGCTGTCGCAAAAAGCCGCTGTGGCCGGTGCTGTGATTGTTACCACGCCTCAGGATATTGCGCTGATGGATGCCCAGAAAGGTATCGAGATGTTTACCAAGGTTGAGGTACCGGTACTGGGTGTGGTGGAGAATATGGCCATTCATATCTGTAGTGAGTGTGGTCATAAAGAGCATATCTTTGGCGATGGCGGCGGCAGCCGTATTGCAGAGCAATATAAGGTGCCCTTATTAGGCGCTTTGCCTTTATCGTTACGCATTCGTCAGCAAGTTGATGCCGGTGCGCCTACCGTTGTGGCTGAGCCTGAGAGTGATGAAGCGCTGATTTATGGGGATATTGCCAGAGATATGGCGGTGCAGTTGGCCAGTACCGGCAGTGCCGGGCCAGTGTTTCCTAATATTGTGATTAATAATGATTAGTAGTTATCGCCCCCGTGCAAGCGGGGGTGGGTATAGCCTGTAGGGTGGATTATAATCCACCGGTATAGGGTGCTCCTGGCTGGGCCTGGTGGATTGTAATCCACCCTACGATACTGGTTTCAAAAAACTTGAAAGAATAAAGGCAGTGAGGTGTTTGTTTTAAGGGGCGTCAAAATACAGGGAGGGCGCCGGCGAGATGTCAGAACCGCCCCCTGAAAACAGACACCTCACTGCCAGACGCTTAGCGCAATAGTTGTAAAAATTCATGCCCTAAACACGCTTGACTCAAACTACTCCGCGCAATCAAATGACCAAACCAATATAGAGGTAAATTTATAAGACAGCTGTGGCGTAGGCTATATCCCGATTTATTGTCCTTTTAGATATTTTAAAAACCACTGCAACGCCGCCTCGCGCCCAGCCTCAAGATTGTCCCCGGAATACATCGCATAATGTTTCCCCGGGTAAGCGATATAGCGAGACTCAATACGGTCCTTAATTATCTGGTGCATCAATACGCCGTTTTTCTGCCGGTTATAAAGCTCTTCTTGCTCCGCTTCAATAATCAATGTAGGAGCCGTTAAACGGTCAAGATAGGCCATGGGGTCAAAGCGCTTCATCGCTATCCAATCTGGGTAGCCTCTTAGCAGCGGGTTGTTCTGGCCCTGCGGACCGGGGTAGGAGGGGAGTTGGCCTCGGGCCACCATAGCTTCGGCGCCGCGTACTCTTTGATCGGGGATAGCTTGCAAATTGTACGTATAATTGACCGGCCCCATTTGATTGACATAGGCCTTAATGCGGTCGTCAGTGGCGGCTGTAACCAAGGCTAAACCCCCGCCCATACTGGTGCCCCAAATACCTAAATTATTGGGCATGACCTGCGGCTCTGAACCTAAATAATGGATGGCGGCACGGACATCTTCAGACATGGATAAGGGGTTAACCATTTTGCGAAAGTGTGTAGCTTTTAGCGTAATGTCAGCGGCTTCTTCGGTTTTTTCCAGCGCTTCGGTAGCGACGATAGGGCCGTCACTTTCGCCCCAGCCTTTAAAATCCAGCGTCAGTACAATAAAGCCTTTTTCTGCAAAATGTGGCGCATAGTTTTTTTCTAAATTCTTTTTAACACCACCCCAGCCAGGCACCAATAAAATCCCCGGCAGCTGTTGTTCTGCGGTCAGGTTTTTGGGTTTATACAGATCCCCTTGCAGCCGAACACCCTGGCTCCAAATCGTCACGGTTTGTTTATCGACTTGTGCAACGGTGTTGGCGCAAGCAGCAACAGCGATTAATGCCAGCAGTAGGCTATAAGCCATATGTACAGGTTTTTTACGGGGTTTAGTGGGGTTTAACGGCATAAAGTGTTTCCTGGTTAGACAAGATCTAGAGAGAAAATTAATAGCTATAGCGCAGGCCCAGCCACGGTGTGATACCGTCTTCTGGAATACTGGTTTCGTTAATACCTATCTGGCCCACAGTATTATTATCACGGTCCTGAAGGTTAAGTATATCGAGGGATAATTCCCAATGTGGGTTGATCGTTTTTAACAGATGTAAGTCAAAGCGCACATAATTATCCAGATCAGACGGGGATAGTGTGGTGGAGGTACGTTGGTAGGCTTTGCGGTCTAACATAATACGGCTATTCAGCGTGAGTTCAAGCTGCTGCCCAGACCATTCATAGCTCATGCCCCAGTCAATCATCCAGCGCGGGTAGGCATCCAACGATATTTCATTACCGGTGTCTTTTGAGTCGGCGTAGGCAATCGCGATATTACTTTTGGCATGCTGCCAGTGGTAGGCATATTTTAATTCGGCACCGGTGGAACGGATTTTCGCGGTATTGTAATAACTGAATTGATTGAGTGTATTGTCAGGGATAGGTTGGCGAATAATACCGTCTTCTATTTCTGTGTAGTAGCCCACCAGTTCAACGCTTTGCTGAGTTGTGCTTTTCATCAATACCAGTTCGTAGGTATCGACGGTTTCCGGTGTGATATCTTCGTTGCCAAGGGTAAAGCCGCGGGAGTCAGACGGTTTATAATTGATTTCATTAATGGCCGGGGCGCGAAAAGCCTGGCCATACAGCACTTTGATAGCGCTGCTATTATCCGGTTGAAAAATAATGCCCGCCCGTGGTGACCACTGGGTATCAAAGTCTGAGTAATTATCGCCACGCCCGCCAAGGTTTACTAACCACTGCTCGTTAATGGCATAGCGTAGTTCGCTAAAGACACTGCGCACATGGCGGTCATAACCTTCACCGGCGTTAATAACCGGCCAGCCGGTATCGGTAACGGGCTCGGTTTGATAGCCCTTAAAGCCAACCCCCAGTCGGTCACGTTTATTGTCGTGTTTGGCGTACTCAAGTCCCGCTGACCAGTTCAGTGCCCGGGTTTTATCATCGCGTTTGATATAGGCAATTAAGCCGTCTCTGGTTTCGCGGTATTCCTGTTTAAAGGTGTTGACCATTGCCGGTTGAATAACGCCCCAGCGCCAATCCGCATCCCAGGTATAGGCCTGTACCGACAGGTTTAAGCCATTGTCCAATTGCCCTTTGACCCTTGCCTGTAGCAGTTCCAGTGAAGAGTGATTATCAAAATCATCAACGGTGGTTCGCTCTGGGCTCTGTTCGGCGTTTTCAATGTCTGGGCCAAGATGGCGAACATCAAAACGGTCCTGTTGGTTTTTGACATAGCTGCTATCAAACTGCCAATGGTTATTAATGGCTCGGGAAACTTTGACCATGGCCGAGCTGATTTCGCGTTCAAAATCGACTGAGCGAGAATATTGCAGATCCTGATCGATCAGGGTGTTGCCATAGTCGTAGCTGATATCAGCAGAGCTATCGCGGTAATCAATAATACCGCTAAGCTTCCACTCGGCCAGGTTTTGGCTGCTTGCTATAGTTGCTGCCTGATAGTCATTGCCGCCGTATTGAAATTCAGCAATAGCATCACCTGCCTCGAGTTCTCTTGATGTTAATGAGATCACACCCTGAAAGGCATCGGCGCCATAAAGTGCAGAGCCGGGGCCTCTGATAACATCCACTTGCTCCAGCAGCCCCAGCGAAAAACCTTCAGAGTGATAAAGGGCGGTGGAAAAAATAATACCGTTAAGAGGCACACCATCCAGTTGCATGCTGATACCCCGTACGCCGGGTGAGCTACTGTTGCCCCGAATAGAAATCGCATCATTGGCCACCAGATTGTAGCTGGTATAAACCCCGGGTACATGTTGCAGGGTATCCACCAATGAGCGTGCGCTCTGCTGCTGCCAGTGCTGTCGAGTGACTGAATCAACGGTGGCGCTGGCGGTTAGCGTATTCTCTGTCAGCAGGGAGGCGTTGGTAATGATTTTGACATTGACCAGCTCCTGCAAAGACAGACCGTATAAATCTTCATCATCGGCAAAACTTTGCAGCGGATTACACAGCAAAGCTGCTATGGCACCTTGATATAAAGTTCCACTGAATAGGTTCTGGTTCATGGGCACATCTCCACTATACAAACTCTTCAGTCTTGGCAGGTTCTGATCGTTGGCAATAGCGATCTTTCCCGGCTTTTTTGGCTAGATACAGTTGCTGGTCTGCTGCTTCTATCAGCATTTTCGGTTCTGTTTGTTCATCGGCAAAAAGGGTCATAGCGCCAATGGATAGCGTGACCGATTGAGATACCGAAGAGTCCGGGTGGGGAATGCCCAGTCGATGGATGGCATCCAGAATAACGGTGGCGACTCTGGCGGCTGATTTGGCATCGGCGCCGGGTAGCACAACGGCAAATTCTTCGCCGCCGTAACGGGCCGCGGTGTCTTCCTGACGATTAAGTGATGCTGCTATAGCCGCAGATATTTTTACCAGACATTCATCGCCAGCAACATGCCCCAGAGTATCGTTATACTTTTTGAAAAAATCGATATCCATAATCAAGCAGGAAAGGGGGGTGCCACTTTCGCTGCACTGCTTAATCGCCTGTTGCAGTTGCTGGTCAAACGCCCGTCTATTGGCGATACCGGTGAGCTCGTCCGTCACCGAGATTTTTGCCTGGAAGAAAATATTGTTTACCCGCGCAATCTGGGCTGTAGAGATTAAAATCATTTGGAATAAAATGACGTAAAGCACGAAAGAAATAACGCTGGAAATCTTATCCGGGAAAAAATAACCCGTCAGTATCAGTGCAATAAAGTATAAGGAGAGAATGGATAGTGCCATGGCGTAGTAAAGGGCAAAGGCTTGTTTATTGCGCCAGGCAATAATGGTCACAGCAAACAGGATAGGCAGCAGCAAAACGGTGGCGGCTTCGGTGGCGGCGGTGGCAACTCCCAGCGGCTGATCATAGATAAACAGATACATAATAACCAGACCGGCCACGGCGAATAACAGCAGTTTATGAAGCTTTGGTGAGTTGCTTTTTGTATTGAGAAATAAAATGGGGAACAGCACCCCAAGGATTTCAGAAAGATGGTAGTTCAGAAAGATAATTTCAGAGTTAAGGCTTGGGATATCAACGACCCAGTGTCGAAAACCCGATGCATAGTAGCTCATCAGGTGCACGGTCATAGAGAATATCCAGATACAGGTTACCAGATATAAAAAGTCCTTTAACACAAAGAAAGCCAGAAAATTGCACAAGGCAATAAACAACATAATTCCACAAAAGACCCCTATTTGAAGATAAAAGCTATAGCGAGTCTGTTCCAGTTCGGAGGCGGTTTCCATCATAAAGTGAAGGGCGTAGAGGTACTCTCTGGCATCCACCCGATAAAGAATTTGATAACTATGACCTTGTTCCAGCGTGCTATGGATACTATTTAAAGTAGCAAAAGGGTTGTTTTCGAGTCCGACACTTAAGCCGCCGCGAAAACGTTCTTGCACCTCGCCATCTCTAATTAACCAGGCGTCAAAGGCGTGGGCGCGAAATTGCGTAAAGCGAATAGAAGCGTAGGCAGGCCTTATATCGTCGTTGCGTAAATTGATAACAAACCAATAAATATCAGAGGTCCTGCCAATGGGGTGGCGAATATCGGGTTGCTGCCAGTCGATGCTGTCCAGATTATCGAGCATAAAGCCGATCGTTAGTGGCGACTCGGTCTCTTTGATAAAGCTGGCGTTCTGATGGGGGTTAAAGCGGATAGAGTCGGTCGACACTATGGCAGCTTCGGGCAGCAATGCAGCCGCATAGGGGCTCATCAGGGAGTATATCGCCAGTATTATGAAGCCAATAATACGCATGAATGGTAGGCCTGTGCTCGTCATAGTGTCCAAACTACTAATGTCTCAACGGCTTATAACTCCTAAGCTATCAAGGACTTATAGGTATTTTTTGATCAAAATATAAGCTGATTTAGATTATATTAGCAGTTAAATTTGTACAAGTACAAATATAAGTCTATTAGTATATGTTGACTTGCAAAATTAAAGTCAATACATTTGCTTGATAGCAAGTATAGATGGGGTGCCCGACTGGCTTACAAACCACATAAAAACAAAGTCTGGGGGCGGTAATGACGCGGAATTTCTTAGTAACACCCAATAGGGTTCTGGCGGAAATTAGTCTGGTAAATAAAGAAAAGCCTGGTGTTTGCCAATTACACTGGGAACAAGGGGCGAGCAATGAAGTGTGAGAAAAATGAAACACATATCTATGAAGAAGTAAGCCGCTGTGTTTGGTTTAAGGACTTACCGGATAGCGAACTGGAGGCGTTGGCGACGGCGGCAAGAATCAAGTACTACTCTACCAATAGCTATCTTTATACTATCGGCGAGAAAACGACCGATGTGTTTTGTTTGCTGAGCGGTCATGTGCGTATATCGATGGAGGGTAGTGGCGAGCAAAAATTTGCTATCCACGATGTTTGGCCAACCTTTTGGCTGGGTGATGATTCCTTAACCGGCGATGATGAGCGTGTTATGGAAGCCCAGGTGGTAGAGGCAGGGGAAGTCTTGTTAATCCCTCGCAGCGCTATTGAAGCCGTGGCTGAAAAGCATCCCTTAATCTATCGTAATTTTTATATCGAGTATGCCAAGCGTACCCGGATTTCCAGCCAGTTATTATCGGGCATTTTATTTTTGCCGCTGCGTGCGCGCCTGGCGGGAAGAATACTGGAATTGGTTGAAATGCATGGTGAGCAAACGGATGAAGGTATATTGATGGACGTTCGTTTAAACCAGAATGATTTTGCGTCCATGAGCCTGGGTTCCCGGCAGCGAATCAACAGAATTATTCGTGAATGGATTGAGGCGGATGTTCTGGTTATGCGTGGTGACCAGTATTTGATTGTCGATATCAATGCCTTACGCGATGAAATAAAAGGCTAGTCACTGTCACTTTAACGGCCATTGTATGCATTGATGGCTGCTTACAAAAAGTAATTATCTGTCGGATATTTTTACAGCGATAGCTGGCATTTTTCAAAAAAAAGTAACTATTTGTCATTATGGGGACGTGTGCCATGTCTCTCTGGTGACAACTGTTGGTATCCCTTCTCGCAATAAAAGCCTAAAAAAATACAAGCCCTTGCTTTCTTGTCGGCAGGCTTTACAGCGTAATCTTAAAAAATTTCCCCTGCTAAAAAAGATGACAATAGAGCTATCGCTTGAGTTGCTTTATTGCTGTCACCTTGGTGACTTTGCGCTATAGAAAATTCATTTTTTTGTAACAAAAAATGTTTTTTCTTGCGATTTTTTTATCTTGGCATGGTTGTTGGAAGGTAAGGGCCAATCAATAAATATAATAGGACGTAGCTATGGGTCATCTCAGATCGCTTTTCCATTTAAACCGGTGTCGTAACGGTGTGAGTTTAATGCTTGTTGGGCTATTAGTGTCCATTAGTAGCCAGGCCGCGCTGCTGTCACAGGACGATAGTGTGTGGGGAGTCGGTAGCTTAACGCTGGATCAAACCACGGGCTTGCAATGGCTGGACCTTAATTTGTCGACTAACTTTTCGTTTAATGCCATGGTGGCCGAGCAGTCTGAGGGAGGTTTATATGAAGGTTTTCGCTATGCCACTTCCAGCGAAGTAGAAACCTTATTTGTTCATGCCGGTATACCCGAAGTGAATGCCAGTTCGGCCGCGAATACGGCTTCGGCACAGGCATTAATCAGCCTGATGGGTGGCACTAAAACCTTTAGAAATACGGTAGAAATCTTTGCGATTACGGGTAGCAGCAATCCAACCGGTCTGAACTCCGCCATTATTGATCACGCCTTTAACGACGGTGTTGCCTTCTATGATGTGAATACGGCGACAGGGCCAATCTACGGTGCTGATTATAGCGATGCCAGTATTGGCAGTTGGTTAGTGGCTGATGCTATCACTCCCGTTCCGGTACCGGCGGCCTGGTTATTTTTTAGCAGTGCCCTGGTCTTACTCGGTGGAATCAAACGTCATCAATAAGCGTTTTGCCGCTGGCGGCAGACGTATAACAATAAAAGGTTAAGATTATGTTGTACCGTTATGGAATCAATAAAATTATCGCTTTTTGTGCAGTGTGTGCTCTGGTGCCAATAGCTCAATTACAAGCGGCAGAAGACCCCGTTAGCCTGGGCGAGGATAGGCTAAATACGGCAGACGCTGGCGATCTGGAGAATTTAACCAAGGAACAAAAGCGCGCCCTAAGAAAAGCGGAAAGAAAACTAAAAAGGCAGGCAGAAAAGCAAGCCAAAAAAGACGCTAAAAAAGCCGCCAGAATAAAAGCCCGGCAGGAGCGTAAAGCCGCAGAGGCCGCCGCTGCCGCAGAAGACAGCGCCGCTGTATTACGCACTCCGTTACCCCTTGCTCTGGCACCCTTAAATGAGCCGGTGGAAGAGCCTGCTGCCGTGATAACCGGGGGTGATTGCCTGGCGGATATCGAAACCCTGTCACCGATCGTGGTGAATGGCTTTGGTTTTAACCCCACTAATACCCGCAATCAGGCCTCATCCATTACCAGTGCTAACGTCGCTAATTTAGAGCGTAAATTTGAAATGGCAAAAAGCGGCGTCAGGGAAAAACGCGGTGCGCCTGCGGTCACTGAAAAAACAGTTTTTTTTACCCAGACCAATCAACTGGTCGCGATTGACCGGGAAAGTGCTTGCCGCTATTGGACCTTAACGGTTACCGGTGTGATTCGCTCTTCAAGTATCTTGCTGGTCGACAACTTACCTGGTCAGGACCCTGTACTCTATGTTGGCGATTACAATGGCATTGTCTATGCCGTTGATGCCAAAACCGGCACCCTTTTGTGGCAGCAATTTGCAGGCATAAGCGGCGATGCGAAAAGTGAATCCAATCATTTTATTACTGGCGGTATGCAATATTACGGGGGCCAGTTATTTGTTCCGGTCTCTTCCAAGGAAGTTATTGCCAATTTATTCTTTATCTTTGAACCCTGTTGTAAGACCCACGGCCTGTTAGTGTCTTTTGATGCTGTAACCGGCGAAAAACAATGGACGTTCCACACCACGGAAGAGGCCACCATTGCGGCGGATACCTACCGTGTAGGGCCCAATGGTGCGCCGGTATGGTCTACTCCGGCGATTGATCCTGCGCGCAATGCGATCTATATCGGCACCGGTGAAAGTTATACCGAGCCGGTAGCGCCTTACTCAGACTCAATTATTTCATTGGATATGACGACAGGCTTGGTCAACTGGTCATTTCAGGCGCGCAATAATGATCAGTGGAATGCCGCCTGTGATTTTCCTGATGAACGTATTCCGGTGTCACCGGCCAACCCCGGCTTTTTATGGAACCTCTACGATCGCTGCCCTGAACCTGAGGGCCCCGATTTTGATTTTGGTGCGGCGCCTATTCTTAGCGACGATGGAAAAATCCTGATTGCCGGTGACAAGGGCGGTATCGTCTATTCACTGGACCCTGATAGCGGCGCCTTAAACTGGAGCCGAAAAATCAGCCAGGGCGCCAAGTTAGGCGGTATTCATTGGGGTATGGCCATCGATGAATGGACGATTTATGTAGCAGCAACCGATTTAGAGGTGGCCAAGGCCAGCAGTATTGATGATTCGGTGGAAGACCGCACCGCATTGGTTGCCAATGGTAGGCCAGGTATCTATGCATTGGATATTACCAATGGCGGTTTGATCTGGGAAGTTCACCCCACCCATGATTATCAAGGCGTGGCTACGGACTCTTTGTATTCAGCCTCCTTATCGGTCACAAACGATGTGCTGTTTGCTGGTTCGCTTGATGGTGTGGTGAAAGCCTTTTCAACCTATACCGGTGCTGAGCTATGGTCCATGGATACGGCTATCGATGTCACCGATGTCAATGGTGTGGCGGGTAATGGTGGCACTATCGATTCCGTCGGCGTGGTCATTGCTGAAGATACGATTTTAATTAATTCCGGCTATGACTCTTTTGGTGGCGCAGGCCCTTATCAGGCTGGCCCCGGTAATACACTGTTTGTGTTAGAGCTCGCGCAACCATAATTCTTTTTTAAACCACAAATTGCAGGTCCCGTTGGCGGGCCTAATACTGTTAGGAATATCGGTGTTAGGCCTGCACTTTTTATTACTATATCTAGTCCAATAACCAGTCTCCAGCTTTCTTCTGTTGTCGTTATTCTTATCTAGCTATTAAACATTATCGATTACATCTATCCGGACACTCTTTATGTCAGTCACTTATCGTTCTAGTCTTTTTCTGTTGTTGCTAATACTGCCTGTCTCGCCGCTTTACGGTACTACTTCAGTGATGGAGACCACGGTCGTCACCGCCACCCGAACTGAACAATCACTCGCCGATAGTGCCGCCAGCTTATCGCTTATTTCAGAACAGGAGCTGGAACAAATCTCGGCCATCCATATCAGCGAAGCATTGGCCAGAGTCCCCGGTGTCTGGATTAGCCGCGGCAATGGTCAGGAACACCTGACCGCCATTCGCTCACCGGTATTAACCGGTGCTGGCAGCTGCGGTGCCTTTACCGTGGCCGAAGATGGCGTACCGGTGCGCGCTACCGGCTTTTGTAATGTGAACCAACTGTTTGATATCAATACCGAGCAAGCCCAACGCATAGAAGTACTGCGCGGCCCCGGCACCGTTTCCCACGGCTCCGATGCCCTGCATGGCGTTATCAATGTGATCAGCCAGCCCTCCGCTGCCGACCAACAACAGCTCAATCTCGAAGCGGGCTCCAATGACTACTACCGTCTTAAGTTCAGCCAGAGCGATAATGACGGCCAACATGGCTACCGCATTAACCTTAATGGCGCCCACGATGGCGGCTATAAAGATGACTCCGGTTTTGACCAGCAGAAGATGACTGCGCGCCATGATTACACCGCGGACAATCTTGCTATCAATACGCTGTTAAGTGTCAGCAATCTGAATCAGGAAACTGCGGGCTATGTTGAAGGTGAAGAGGCCTACAAAGAGAGCGACCGCCGCCGGGAAAACCCCAACCCCGAAGCCTACCGCGATAGCCAGTCCGTACGCCTGCAAAGCCGTATCGAAAAATCACTCAATAATGGCGGCTCTTTTATTATCACACCCTATGCCCGCTATACCGATATGGAATTTTTGATGCACTTTTTACCCGGCACACCACTGGAAGACAATGGCCAAAAGAGCGCCGGTGTGCAGAGCAGCTACCAGCGACAGACCAGCAATGGTCTCAGCCTGCGTCAGGGCTTTGATGCGGAGTTTACCGATGCTTATCTCAAGCAGTCACAGGAAGGCGGCTTTTCCTCCTTCCCGGCGGGCAAACAGTATGACTATGAGGTGGAAGCGATGATGCTGGCTGCGTTTATCAATGCCGATTACAGTCTTACCTCCAATACGGTGGCGTCACTGGGTGGTCGCTATGAGTTTTTAGAATACGACTATGACAACCAGATGATAGCGGGCAATACCGCTGAAGACGGTTCGGTATGTATTAATAGCCGCTCCGGCGCCGAGGGTTGCCGCTATACCCGCCCTGAAGATAGCAAAGATGACTTTGATAATATCTCCGCCAATGCCAGTATCAACCATCAGTTTAGCGAGCAACTTAACAGCTATATCCGTTTTGCCCATGGCTTTAGAGCGCCACAGGCCACTGAGATGTACCGTTTACAGAATGGCCAAATGGAGGCGGATTTAGACTCGGAAGAAATCAATAGTATTGAATGGGGTCTGCGGGGCAGCCACGATACAGTGCAGTACAGCCTGACCAGTTTCTATATGAAAAAGACCAATGTGATTTTCCAGTCCTCTGATCGCCTGAATATCGATGATGGCCAGACAGAGCATATGGGAGTGGAGTACGACCTGTCCTGGCAGCTAGGCCAGCAGTGGGATATTCGTGCCTCCGGGACCTTTGCCCGTCATGAATATACCAGCGATGTCAGTTTGTTTGGTTCGGATGACGCTATCAATCTGGACGGCAACGATGTTGATACGGCGCCGCGCAGAATGAGCACGGTTCAGTTGGGCTGGCAGCCCACCGACACTACCCGGGCGGAACTGGAGTGGGTATCGATGGGCAAGTACTACACCGATATTGATAATCTGCATAGCTATGAAGGCCATGACCTTTATCATTTAAGACTGCGCCAGCAGCTCAATAGTAATATTAGTGTTGGTATCAGGGTCAATAATCTGACCGATGAGGACTATGCCGAGCGGGCGGACTTCTCTTCCTTCTCGGGTGATCGGTATTTTATTGGTGAGCCGCGCTCTTATTACGCCGATATTGCTATCCAATTCTGATTATCACCGCCACTTTGTGAGCCAATCCACAAGATAGCCCGTAGGGTGGATTATAATCCACCGGCATATAGTGGCTTATGGCCGGACTTGGTGGATTGTAACCCTCCCTACGATACGGGTTTTAAACAACCCTAAAAAATAAGGCGCCTCACTCCCAGGCGCTTAGAAAAAGCCTATTAATATCCTTCCTATAAATACCTAAGGCTAAACCTTTTTACCTTCCTGTCGGATAAGTTTACAGGCAATAATTAGCCGAATGATCAGCTTGTAACAAGCGATTATTTTCTGTTGTAACACAGAATATATTTTACTGTCGCCAAAGTTACACCCTCCTGATAACACCAGTAAAAATATCTAATGATCAAGTTTTTCAATCTTATTTTTAGTCAAATTTATGCTCTTTTAAACCTTATATTAATGGTGGTTTAGCAATAGGATTATATTTATGTCGGTTTTTTTGACAGCTAAAAATAAGCCGTTTTAGCCTGTTAATTCGGCGACTTTTTATCTGTAACCCATATGACCTGATAGACGTTATTCGATTTACAGCATATCTGTCACCAAGGTTACAGCGTCATAAAAAAATCATAAAAAAATAAAAAATAGACCTGTTTTTAACCCATAAAACAGAAAAAAAATAAAACTGGCATCGAAATTGTATTAGTACCTTTATCGGAAATTAACTAAGTGTCATTCCACTTACTAAGAACCGAGATAAGACGTTTGCTCGATTAATAAAACTAACAATTTGGATAGCGCCAAACCGGTGGTGACATCGGGACGGAAAACTACAGGTCTTTATAGTAATGACATAAAGATGGCTGAGTTACCCTTATCAATCCTTGAGGAAAGAATTATGAAAATGAATAAAAAATTAATGACCTTGGCTTCTGCTGCTGTACTTATGGGCGCTGCTAATGCTAATGCTGCTTATGTTATCACTGGCTCTGGTGATACTTTTGCTCCTTCATTAAGCCTGTCAGTAGCTTCTGCTGCTATTTCTGGTACCGGTACTGTACAAGCTACTGCCGGTGGTGACTTTGTTTCAGCCACTTTTAATACTGTTGTTTCCGTGACTAGCCCTTTTGACCCCGCTTTATTACAGGTTATCGAAACTACTTACCAGATTACTGATACTGCGGGTAATGGTACAACTGTCGTTACCGGTTGTAGCGATGCACAGAACTTAGTGTTCTGTGATGACTACCCACTAGGTCAGCCTCCTGCTGCGATTAATCCTTCTACCTTTAACTTTGACTTCTCAGACTTGAACAACATTGTTTGGGGAACATTCTCAGTGGGTGTAACCGGTTCTGGTCTTGGTGTTGAAACCACTATCAACTACACGGCTTCTGGTACTTATGATGTCGTTCCCTCTGCAGTACCCGTTCCTGCCGCGGCCTGGTTGTTTGGTTCTGCGCTGGTTGGTTTAGCGGGTGTTGGCCGTCGTCGCAAGGCATAAGCTAAATCACTGTGTGTTGATAATTGACAGACAGTAAACCAACGACGGCCCGGTTTTTATTACTGGGCCGTCTTTGTTTAGCGTGATGCAGTCTTTGTTGGCCAATCCATTGCTTAATTAACCACACTGCTTTTCAGACAGCTCCGCAGTACTCGCCCAATTAGAGTAGGGCGTATCGGCCAGTTTTACCTAACAATAATTATTTGAGGTTTACCCATGTACCATACATTTAGCAAACAGCAGTCCGTCATGACGACACTGCTATTGTCGTTGCTTATTGGCGCTTGTAGTGATAGTGGCGGTGGTAGTAGTGCAGGTGGTGAAGGCTCAGGCGATCAGCCTGTAACAACCGGTGTTTTTATTGATAGTGCGGTGGGGAATATAGCGTACCGGACGATCAATAGTGCTGGAGAGACATTGCGCACGGGTGTGACTAATAGCGCCGGTGAATTTGAATATCAGTATATTGGTGAGCAAGTTATTTTCTCGATCGGCGATATTGAATTCCCCGCTGTGGTGACTAACCCGATAGTGACCCCGCTGGAAATCGCTGGAGCTAGCGATATCTCAGATATGAAGGTACAGAATATTGCTCGACTATTAATTAGTCTCGATGAAGATGGCAACCCGGATAATGGTATTACTATTACAGAACAGGGTAAGTCGGCGGCACAGGGTGCGACGGTAGATTTTTCGGCCGTTGATTTTAGTGAGCAGGTCGCCGACCTGGTTGCGGCAAGTGGTGCTGGTGACGGTGAAGTGGCTTCATTGGAAAAAGTGCAGGCGCACTTGGAAGTTAACCTGGGTGATAATGATGGTGATGGTGTTATCAATCTGCGCGATGCCTTGCCTGATAATGCTGATGAGCAGATGGACAGTGACGGCGATGGTATTGGTGATCGCAGTGACTTTGCCATTGATGACCCAAGCATTCAAAGCATCTGCCAGACAAATGCCAGTGATGAAGAAAAAGAGCAGGCAGGCTGTGACAATATCGCGCCTGTTGCTGTCATTAGTTATCAGGGAGAAAACCTGGTTGAGACGAATACTGAAGTGAGCTTTGATGCCCTTGAAAGCTTTGATACCAATGGTGATACGCTTTTTTATAACTGGTCGATACAGTCGGAACCCGCAGGAGGTTCTACCGCCTCATTGACAGAAGATCGGGGTGTGTTTTCAGGCCTTCGCAATATGAATGTGGCGGGGGAATATGTCATTGTCTTAACTGTCAGTGATAATTTTTCCGCTGAAAGTACCACCACTCTCACTATTGTTGTTGATCTGGACAGTGATTTTGATGGAGTGCTCGATTCGCAAGATGATTTTCCCTTTGATGATAGAGAAACGATTGATGCTGATGGTGATGGCGTCGGCGAAAACCAGGACTTCGATGATAGCGATGCGGCGGTTAAGAGTATCTGTGATACCGAGTTGAGCGTTGCGCAAGCCATTGAAGTGGGTTGTCTTGATGATGACGACAAAGATGGTTTTGCCAATGGCGACGATGACTTCCCATTCAATCCACTGGAATGGTTAGATGCCGATAGCGATGGCGTAGGGTCTAATTCAGATTTTGATGATAATGATTCATCGATCCAAACTATTTGTGATGCCGAAGCCAGTGCTGCGGAAAAATTGGCCGGTAATTGCGACCCTGCCACTTTTGATAGCGATGGCGATGGTGTGGTTGATGCAGACGACGCTTTCCCCTTTGATGATTCAGAAAGCGTGGATGCTGACGGTGATGGCACCGGTGCCAATAACGATTTCGATGATAGTGATTCATCCATCAAGACCATCTGTGATACTGAGTTAACGGATACCCAGGCCATTGCCGAAGGTTGTCTGGATGATGATGATGGTGACGGTTTCCCCAATGGTGATGATGCCTTCCCATTCAACGAATTGGAGTGGCTTGATGCCGATGGTGATGGTGTAGGTGCTAACTCAGATTTCAACGATAGCGATAAAGACATTCAGTCGATTTGTGATACCAATCTTACCGTTGCTCAAGGCATTGCCGCAGGCTGTCTTGAAGATGATGATGGTGATGGCTTTCCTAACGGCGACGATGACTTTCCTTCTAACCCGCAGGAATGGCTAGATGGCGACAGCGATGGTGTGGGCGCTAATTCGGACTACGATGATAGCAGTGATGCGATTCAGACGATTTGCGATACCAATGACGGCCCAAGTCTGGCGCGCTTTGATGCCACTTGTGGGGATAATGAAGCACCTACCGCTGTTCTCAGCTACAACGGCGACACAACATTTACCGTTACCGATGAGGCTGTTCTGCTAAACGCTGAAAATAGTTCAGATGACTTCGATGGCAGCGCGGACTTGATTTACAGTTGGAGTTTAATTGCGCCATCGGGCAGTAGTGCCGAGCTAAGTTCAAGCTCTACCATTGATCCCTCTATTACCGGGATGGATAAGGACGGTACTTATATTGTTCGACTGATTGTCAGTGATGGTGTTTCCAGCAGTGTGCCTGTAGAGCTAGCACTGACCGTTACTCTGGTGCCCTATACCGTCAGCGGTAGTGGTATAACCTTTGCGCCAAGCGTTAACCTGAACGTAGCCTTTACAGAGATTAGCAATAAGCTGGAAGGTGTTACCGGACTGGTTGACGTCACTTATGATGGTTTTGTTAATACCTTCGGTGGTGTTTTCTACTCCGGTAGATGGACTACCGTGGTAACCATTACCAGCCCATTTGACCCTGCGCTATTACAGATTATTACTACGGAGTATGTGTTCGAGCCAGGCTTTGCTGACAATGGCGTGCCGGTTGCCAATGGTACCGGAGGCTCCGATTATGGCACCAATGAAGTACTGGCTTGTTATGACGCGCAGGCACTGGTTTTCTGTGATGACTACCCGGTAACTGGCGTCGCCAAGCCGATTGAAAACCTCTCGGTATTTAACTTCGACTTTACGGATATCCACAACCTTAGTTGGACCACCAATTCGGTCGGTACCACCGGCAGTGGGCTGGGGGTAGAAACGACGATTAACTATACCGTTGTGCCAACCTCGTTATTTGTGGCGCCTTAAGCGAGCTTGATAACACCATCGTCATGGGGCGGTGGTGGCTGCTGGCAAGGATGCTACAGCTATCATCTTAGCGGCTTATACCTGCCTGAATTAAACCATTCACTATGCGCAGCTTGAAAAGAACAATAATGCGAAGAGATTTATGTTTATGAAAACCCAACTTAAAAAAACTGCACCGACAATAATGCTTACCGCACTGGCGGGGCTAACGATTAATCCCGTATTCGCTGATTTTCGTATGGAAGAAATTGTGATCACCGCCCAGAAGCGTGATTCCTCGGTTAGTGATACTCCGATTGCCATTACCGCAATATCCGCTGATCAAATGAGAGAGCTGGGTATTGCTTCACAACAGGATGTGGCCAATTTTACCCCGAGTATGCAATACCAGGAGGCAGCCGGTGGTAGCGAAGAAAACCGTATTTATCTTCGCGGTATTGGCCGTGAAACGAATAGCCTGGGCACCGAGCCAGGGGTAGGTGTTTACGTTAATGGGTTTTACAGTAATGAGGCGGGGGCATTAACCGGCTCCAGTGACCGGATTGATCGGGTTGAAATTTTGCGTGGGCCACAGGGCACCTTATTTGGCCGTAATACCACCGGTGGTGCGATTAATGTGGTGTCGAAAAAACCGGGTCAGGAGATTGAAAATGTTGCCCGGGTTAACGTCGGTAGCTACAGCCATGAGAAATGGGAACTAACGTCCAGTGGTCCTATTACCGATAATGTGGGTTATTTGGTGCACTATACACAGAATGACCGCGACAGTTTTTTTGATAATGTATCCGGCCCAGACCAGATTGGGATTAGCTCAGATTATACTGAGGTGATGTTTGATATCGATTTTAGCGATCGTATTAACTGGAATATTCGTTATGCCACCAGCTCGTTTGAAGATGAAAGTCTCGAACTGGGTTTATTAAAAGGCTATGACTATCACAACGGCGTTGATGCCTTATCACGGTATGGGCCGCAGGTGATGAATGCGGAAGCGTTTTCCCCCTTGGCGATTCAGCCGGCAGAAAATGACCCCTTTGATATTAGCTCGGAATATAGAGGTAAAGTGGCGGCCGATGACACCACGGATATTCAGTCAACTCTTACCATAGACTTGGATGCCTTTAGCATCCGGATTATGAACAGTGATTATGACCTCGACTGGTATGGTGAAAAAGATTTCGATGGCACCGCAGGCCCCGTCACCCGGTTTGAAAAGATTGGCCAGACGGAACAAAATAACCAGCATGAAATTCAGTTTGTTTCCAATGGGGAAGGGGATCTGGATTGGATCGTCGGCCTGTTTTATTTCAGTATTGAAAATGTGCAGCCTTATACCCTGTCAGAATCCAGCAACCCCTATTTAATTAATAATGTGCAGGGCCCTATTGTCGGTACACCAGCGCCCAGATTTAACCCCGAAGGTATTTTTTATTTTCAACAGGGTGAACTGGATGCGACTTCTCAGGCTATCTATACCCAGTTTGATTGGCGCGCCACCGATAGGCTAACGCTGTCTGCGGGCTTGCGTTATAGCGAAGATGAAAAAGAAGCCTATGAAGAACAGGATATCCTGTTTGACTCTGTGCTCGACTTTTGTGACGAGTCGTTATTTTCTGGCTTGGTGGCGGGAGGTGACCCCTATGCGGATATTCCCGGTTGTCTTCGTGAAGGCTATTTTGTCAGTGAGGGCGATGACGAGTTTGAAGAGACCTGGTATGCCTTTAATTGGCGCTTAAATGCCACTTACGATATCACCGATGACAGTATGGTTTATGCCACGGTATCTACCGGCTCCAAACCCGGTGGTTTCCGTCTGGGTGGCTTACAAAATGATCCTTCTACCCCTGAAAATGAGGCGGTTATCGATAATGAAGAGCTGACCGCTTACGAGTTGGGCTATAAAGGCTTTTTGGGTGAAGACTTTTCTTTTAGTAGTGCAATCTATTATTACGACTACAGTGATATTCAGGTAGAGCTGGATATTATTGACCCGGTGTCAGGCTTGTCACAATTAAAATTAACCAATGCCTCGGAAACCGAAGTCTATGGTTTTGAAATAGAATCAAGCTGGAACTTAACTGATAAATTATCCCTGTTAGGTAATTACTCCTATATGAAATCCGAGTACAAGGATGACTTCTTTGCCTTTGATCTTAAAACCGATACTGAGCGTAATGTTAAAGGCAATGAATTAAACCGAACCCCTAACGATAAATTCAGCCTGTCCTCCTATTATGTACAGCCTTTCGATAGCGGTGATATTGTCTTTACCCTGAGCTATAGCTATATCAGTGATCAATATACCAGTATCTATAATGATTCCATTGAGCAGATTGACAGCTATGAGGTGGTCAATACCCGCCTGTCCTGGCAACCTGCCAGTGGCGGCTATGAAATCTCTATCTATGGCCGCAACCTAACCGATGAGCTAAGTTATGCCAATCGCTATAGTGTCAGTGGCCAGCGTGATGGCGTTCGTGCCAGTGGCCGGCCGATTGATCCTGAGACCTATGGCATGGAAGTGGCGGTCTTCTTTTAAGACTATAAAAACGGTTATTTATAGCCAAAGAGGTGGCGCAATGCCGCCTCTTTATATGGTACTCTGAGTTCGCATATATCTGTTGAGTATTACATTATGTCTTCATTGAATCTCACCCCTTTCTCGGTCGGTTGTGGTGTCACCGTCGGCGATCTGCAATTGGCCAAGCTGACGGATGATGAGCTATTGGCTTTGCGAGAGGCTTTTGCAGAGCATGGTGTTTTATTTTTTCGTGACCAGCAATTTACCCCGCATGATCATTTGCAGTTTGCCCATCGCTGGGGCGAGTTGGTATTGAATAAATTTTTTAAACCGGTTGAGGGTTTTCCCGATATCGCCGAAGTCAGAAAAGAAAAACACCAGACCACCAATATCGGTGGCGGCTGGCATACCGATCATTCCTATGACGATATTCCCGCCATGGGGTCGATTCTAGTGGCCAGAGACCTGCCCACCTCGGGAGGTGATACCCGCTTTGCCAATTTATATGCCGCCTTTGATGCCTTGTCACCGGGGCTGCAACAGACCCTGCAATCACTGCGGGCTATTCATTCCAATAAGCATATCTATGGTAAAGACGGTTTCTACCGCACAACCGATATCGCCGATCAGTTAGGTGGTGTTGACGAGGTGGGGGATGCCACGCATCCGGTAGTGATTACTCATCCTGAAAGTGGCCGTAAAGCGCTCTATGTTAACCCCGGTCATACTCTGGGTTTTGAAGGTTGGACGCGTGCAGAAAGCCAGCCCCTGCTGGGTTATTTATATAGCCATGTCGACCAGCCGCAATTTACCTGTCAGTTTAATTGGCAGCCGGGTTCCGTGGTATTTTGGGATAACCGTTCTACCTGGCATTTTGCGCAAAATGATTATCAGGGGCAGGCCCGATTAATGCACCGCATTACACTGGCCGGTTCCGCATTGGCTGCCGCTGTCTAAAGGTTTTTTGAGTATGAAGATAAACGATAAAGTGGCTATAGTGACTGGCTCCAGTTCCGGTGTAGGGGCAGAGGCTGCTGTGCAGTTGGCTGAGCTGGGTGCAAACGTTGTAGTAAATTATGCCCACTCCAGGGCCGGTGCAGAGGAAACGGTAAGCCGGATACAAGCCATTGGTGGCGAAGCGATAGCGGTGCAGGCGGATATCAGTGACCAGCAGCAGTGCCAGACTTTGGTGGCAGCAGCCGTCGAGGCATTTGGGCGGTTGGATATTCTGATTAACAATGCCGGTAGCACCACTTTTGTCGACCATAATCAATTAGACGAGCTAAGCGATGACATTTGGCAGTCCACTCTGGGTACCAATCTATTAGGCCCTTTTTATATGAGCAGGGCAGCTCTGCCCGAGTTGATCAAAGCCGGTGGTGGTGAGATAGTCATGACCTCCAGCATTGCCGGTTTAACCACGCAAGGCAGCTCGATTGCCTATTGTGCTTCCAAAGCGGCGTTAAATAATTTGACCCGAACACTGGCCAAGGTGATGGGTCAGCATGATGTTAGAGTCAATGCGATTTGCCCGGGTTTGATTGAAGGTAAGTGGAGTATTGAAGGCAGGGGAGAACAGTGGCAGGCGGCTAAGGACTACACCATAGCCCATTCCGCTATTGCCCAAGTGCCAACCCCTGTAGATATTGCCAATAGTCTGGTCTCTGTTATCACTGGCTCAGATTTAATGACCGGGCAAATTATTACTATCGATTCAGGTTATACCCTGTAAGAGGATAATTAACGATGTCTGGTAATTCCGAGCAAGACCTGCGTATTCAATTAGCCGCCTGTTATAGAATATTTGATTATCTGGGCTGGAGTGAATTAATTTATAACCATATCACCGTTAGATTACCCGGTGACCAGCAGCACTTTCTGATTAATCCCTACGGCCTGCACTACAGTGAAGTGACCGCCTCCAATCTAATCAAGGTGGATATCGATGGCCATATTATTGATAACACACCGCATAAGGTTAACCCGGCAGGTATGTTAATTCATTCTGCCATCCATGCTGCCCGGGAAGATGCCCATTGTATTTCACATCTGCATACCGATGCGGGTATGGCGGTGGCCTGCCAGCAACAGGGTTTGCGGCACGATAATTTTTACTCGGTATTGCTGCATAGCCAGGTGGGCTATCATGACTTTGAGGGTTTAACGGTAACCCCGGATGAAAAAGTCCGCTTGGTGGCCAACTTGGGTGATAAAAACCAAATGATTTTGCGCAACCATGGTTTACTCAGCTGTGGTTCAACACTGCCAGAAATGTTTTTAAATACCTGGGCATTGCAGCGCTCCTGTGAAATTCAAGTGGCCGCTGATAGCTGTGGCAAACCCTTGCAGGCTATCGGTGATGAGATTGCTGCCAAGTCGGCAGCCTTATTAAACGTGCAGACTGCCGGAGCAGCTGCCGGTGAGTTAGAGTTTGCGGCGATGGTCAGAAAGATAGACGCTATAGACCCTTCGTATAAACACTAAGCTTAGTGCAAGCGCAGCCGCAAGCCCTTGGGTTTGGTCAGTTGCTTAAATAAAAAATGCACTATCGCTGCGCGATAACCCCGTACGGCGGCATGATGCTGCCAGTAACTCCAGCGGTAAGCCAGCATGGCAATAGCTCCTTCAAAGGCAATGGTTCTGCCCAGTAACTGGCTGGACACCCGGCCAAAGGATGAGTAGTGGCTAAAGGCAATTAACGAGCCTTTATCGCAATAACTAAACCGGCTTTTGTCCTCTGTTCTATGAATGCTGTTAATTAATTGTTGAGCCAAATAATCGGCCATCTGCTTGGCGGCCTGTGCTCGAGGTGGAATTAACTGTTCCGTGCCATTGTCATAGACACAGGCGCAGTCTCCCAAGGCATACACCCGGTCTACACCGTTGCAACGCAAACGGTTGTCTACCGTCAATTGATTAATGGCATTGGTGGCCGTGCCCGGAATTTTGGCCAGCCAGGGTGGCGCTAAAATACCGCCCGCCCAAATCATCGTATCGACCGGAATTGTCTGGCCGTCGTAGCCAAGAATATAGTCCGGGGTCACTTTGACCACTTCAAAACCCAGATGCAACTTAATACCCAGCGACTCCATATAGGAGGAAAACTTTTCGCCATAGGCCTGGTTTAAACGGGGCAGCAGTTGTTCCGACCCTTCAATTAAATGAATCTGTATTTTTCTTTCAGGGTCTTTTGCCAGAGGGGTGCCGCTAATGCTTTCAGCCATGCGGGCAATTTCAGCACAGAGTTCTACCCCCGCAGCGCCGCCACCGACAATACCAATACTCGTTGGGCGGTTGGCCTTGGCGGCACCGAGAAAAATATTGGTTAAGCGTTTTCTAACGGAGAGAGCGTGGTTAATACCGTCGAGAAAAAAGCAGTGTTGATCCACATCGGGGATATCCCAGGTATTGGTGCGGCTACCCACAGCAATCACCAAGTGATCATAGGTGATTTTTCGTTCTGGCCAGGTGGTATTGCCCGACTCATCGTTTACTTCGCTGATAGTGATTTGCCGTTTCTCGGTGTCGACACGGTCTACAGCGCCCCGTTCAAATCGGTAGTGATAGTGCTCAGCATGTTCCGGCAGATTAATAAAGTCAGTAGCCTCATCCAGCGCGCCGGACGCTACCTCGTGCAGGCGAGGTTTCCAGACGTGATTGATATTTTTATCAACCAGAATGATTTCCGCGCTGGCACATTTCCCCAGCGCTTTACCCAGCGTAGAGACCAGCGGTAAACCGGCGGCGCCGGCACCGATAACAATAATACGGGGCACTGATTTATGGGGGCTTGATGATTTCATAGCCAAGATAATAACGGATTATCTTATAGCTGTGTTTGATGCTATCTATTCACGCAATGAATGTTTTTGGGGGTGATAGGGCGGTTGTCACCTTGGCTATAGGGGGGGTGTTACTGATTGGCGTAATTCTCCACTTCACCGTCCAAAACCACTAACTCCACCCCGGCCTGAGCAAACATATCCCGGGTTTCCTGCGCCGCATGGTACATGGACTTGGCAACCACCTTGGTAATACCGCAGCTAATAATCAGCATCGCACAAACCCGACAGGGTTCCATCTTGCAATAGAGGGTGCTGCCTTCCAGTGGAATGCCATGTCTGGCAGCCTGGCAGATAGCATTTTGCTCCGCGTGAATGGTGCGCATACAGTGCTGGCGGGTGGTGCCATCGTCATCGATAACCTGCTTCATTAAATGGCCGACATCATCACAGTGGGGCAGGCCGGAAGGTGAGCCAACATAGCCGGTGGAAATAATCCGTTTGTCCCTGACAATAATGCAACCCGAGCGGCCTCGGTCACAGGTTGCCCGGTTGGCAACGGTATCCATCATCTGAATAAAGTATTCGTCCCAGTCTGGTCTCATAGTGTCTGGCCCGTGGCTAATAATAGGTTGGCTTGTTTGATTGGCCGTTAGTATAACAGTTACTTATGCCTTCGCACTTGTTAAGATTCGCTACCTTATATACCTGATACGGAGTTGTTATTATGAGAGTACTGCTCTCAACAGTGTTGCTATTCAGCCTGCTACTACAGACCCCATTACAAGCCGCCGAACAGATTGTCAGCGATGACGGTCGTGAAGTGCAGTTAAATGCCGATGGTAGTTGGGAATATAAATCCACCGATCGTTTTGCAACCACGGCTGACGGCAGGCGGGTACGCTTATCCGCCGATGGCCAATGGGCTTATACCGGTGAAAAAAGTGCCGCCGGGCAAAAAGTGGTCAGCGATCAAAAATATATTGATGAACAGTCGTTGGATATTGTGCTTAGCGATGTAGTGATTGAAACCGTCAAGGGTAAAAAAGCGCCGGGGAGTAAAAACCCCCGCAAAAAAACGCGCTCAGTTTTTTATCTGACAGTAAACCTCGATAAGAGCGCCGAAGCTGATTTGTCAGCGACATTAAATACCCGTGATTTTACCGTGGAAGATACGGATGGGCGTAACTATCCGGTGACAGCCGTAGAACCGGACCTGGTAAGCATTAAACCTGCCGGTGAAGCGCAGATCACCGTATATGCCGATGGCTCACCCCATTGGTGGACTACAAAATCGATGACCGTTACCGTCAATAAAACCGTATTTGCCAGCAACAAAGCTATTAGCTTAAGCCGCCCGCTAGCTGAGGCCAAGAAAAAACAAAGCGATAGCTTTGAATAAAGAGGCAGCATAATGGCTAAGGTGTTACGGACAGATAACAGCCGTTTTGAGCATTTGCAGGACTTTGATTTTGAACCTCATTATCTGGAGATTCAGGATAAAGAGTTTGGCAGCCTGCGTATGCACTATCTGGATGAGGGTGATACAGCCGCGCCAGTGATTGTATGCCTGCATGGCCAGGCTACCTGGAGCTATAGCTACCGTAACATGATCCCCGTATTTGTCGCCTCAGGCTACCGCGTGATTGCGCCGGATTTTATTGGTTTTGGGCGCTCTGATAAATTACAGGATGATAGCGATTACAGCTTTGCCAAACATATCCAATGGCTGACTGAGGCTTTAACAGCCCTTGAAATCACCGACGCGACAGGCTTCTTTTTTGATTGGGGTGGGTATTTTGGTTTGCCTATAGCCGCAGCTAATAGCAGCATCTTTTCACGCTTGGTATTGGTTAATACCACCTTGCCCAGAGCCGCTGGTATTATCAATGCATTGTGGGTGGCGGGTTGGCGCAAGTATATTTTAAAAGGGCCGGTTTTTCCGATTGGCGAGATGGTCGATAAAATGACCGATACTGATCTGTCTGCACAGGAGCGTATGGCACTGGATGCGCCGTTCCCTGATGAAAGCTATAAAGCCGGCCCGCGCAGTTTTCCAATGCTAATACCGGCGACTACACTTAACCCGGCAACGAAAGCCAACCGTGCCGCTTGGGCACAGCTGGCTGGTTGGACAAAACCCGCGGTCACTTTTGTCAGTGAGCGTTTATCAAAACGCGGCTTTAGCCCTAAAGAATTTTATCGGCAGATACCGGGAACAGCAGGGCAGGCGCATCAAACCTTTGCTGGTGCCGGTTTTTTTATTATTGAAGATTGCCCCGAGTTACTAGCGGCAAGTACCCTGAGGTTTATTCAGTCCTCGACTGTTTAAGCGACAGTTATTACCAGAAGGCGCAACCCTGTGTTGTAGATTCCCCCTTTGCGCATACTGTCCGGTATAAAAGCCTTAAATAAGGCCAGGCAATTCACCCGAACATGGTAGGGTGGATTATAATCCACCAAGGCCCTGCCCAGAGCCCTTATAACCGGTGGATTATAATCCACCCTACGTGCTAAGTATTTATCCCGAAGAGCAATGCGCCTTGGCGGGATTAACAGTATTAACCAAGAGATGATTGGATGGATATTGCCTTAGAGCATATTGTATTACTGATGATTACCGGCTTGTTGGCCGGGGTGATCAATACCCTTGCGGGCGGCGGCTCTAACTTAACCCTGCCAGCCTTAATGGTGATGGGTATGCCTGCGGATATTGCCAACGCGACGAATCGGGTGGCGGTGACCTTGCAAAATGTTGTGGCCATGCAGGGCTTTTATAAACACGATAAATTGCCTACCGATGATCTTATCCCCATTTTGCTGCCTACGCTGATCGGTGGTTTTTTTGGGGCTATTGGCGCCTCATATGCGCCGGAGTGGGTATTAAAGCCGTTGCTACTTGGGGTGATGTTAAGCATGACGGTGATCATGCTGGTAAAGCCCAGTGTTATATCGCCGCCCCTCGGCACTATCCCCCATAAAGTTAAAGATAAAACCTCCGCTTGGTGGTGGCTGGCCGGTGCCGGTTTTTATGCGGGCTTTATTCAGGCTGGGGTAGGTTTTATTTTGATTACGGCGCTGGCAGGCTCGCTGCGCTATGACCTGGTAAGAACTAACGCTTTAAAAGTGGTGTGTGTCTTGGTACCCACCGTGGTGGCGTTGGCCGTCTTTACCGCCAGAGGGCAGGTGCTGTGGCTGCCCGGTATGATATTGGCGGTGGGCAGTATGGCCGGTGCCTATATCGCGGTAAAATTTGCCATTACCGCCAAGCCCTCAACCCTTAAATGGTTCCTGTTTATTATGACCCTGTGCGGCAGCGCGGCTGTATTATTGTTTTAAGGCTGTGTTAGGCTGCATCTATCAATAAAAAGAGAGGAATACGCATGCCATATTCACCTGATATTGTTGAAGAACTGAATATCCTTGCCCGTTTTAATCTCGATACCACTCAAGCCGGTATTAAAGTCCACGCTAACGCAGCCCCTGAGGCAATCAGTGCGACCCAGCGCTTATTCGATAAAGGGCTGATTTCCCAGTCAGATGGGGGCTATCTAACCCATCGGGGCATTGAAGCGGCGGAGCATGCCCAGAACCTGATGGGTATTATGAAGAGCGGCTAAGCATTACCGTCAGCAGTGACTTTTTCAGTGTAAAACGGTAAGCTTGGCGCCATTATTGTCAGGCTATCTTTAGCGTTTCTCTTCTCTTACTGGAAATATCTTTATGCCAAACTCTGTCGTCATTAGTGGCACCGGTTTATGGAACCCTCCCCATACCATCAGCAATGAAGAACTGGTCACAGCCTATAATGCCCATGCTGATCAATTTAATGCCGACAATGCCGCCGCTATTGAAGCGGGGGAACTAGCCGCCAAAGCCCATTCCAGCGCCGAATTTATTGAAAAAGCCTCCGGCATTAAAAGCCGTTTTGCCTATATCAAGGACGGTATTCTCGATGTTAATCGACTGCGCCCCAATATTCCTGAGCGTGGTGATGATGAGTTATCTGATCAGGCTGAGATTGGGGTTAATGCCGCCAAACTGGCGCTGGCTGCCGCCAATAAATCCGCTGCTGATATTGATGCGGTCATCGTGTCCTGCGCTTACACACAGCGTTCATACCCGGCAATCGCCATTGAGATACAAGAAGCATTAGGTATTGAAGGCTTTGCTTTTGATATGTTAGTGGCTTGTTCAGCGGCTACCTTTGGTATCCACCGGGCTTATGAAATGATTGCAGCAGGTACTGCAAAGTCGGTTTTGATTATTAACCCTGAATTGACCTCACCTCAGGTCAACTATGGTGACCGGGATAGCCACTTTATTTTTGGTGATGTGGGTATGGCCACAGTAGTAGAGTCGGCGGAGAGTTGTACCTCAGAGCACCGCTATGAAATCCTCAGCACCAAGGCGGTTACCAGCTACTCCAATAATATCCGTTCCAATTTTGGTTATGTCAGCCGCGCCAATGATGCCGACCCTTATTCGGCGGACCGCTTATTTCATCAAAATGGCCGCAAAGTGTTTAAAGAAGTCTGCCCCATGGCGGCGAAGCATATTATTGAGCATCTGCAAAGCCATGACCTGGCTTCCAGCGATGTCAGCCGTTGGTGGTTGCACCAGGCAAATATCAATATGAATTTATTGATTGCTAAAAAGCTGCTGGGACGTGACGCCAGCGCCGAAGAAGCACCGATTGTGTTAGATCGCTATGCTAATACGGCATCGGCGGGATCCTTAATCGCCTTTAATCTACACCATGAAGATTTGGTGAGCGGCGATTACGGTGTGATTTGTTCTTTTGGTGCGGGCTATTCCATAGGTAGTTTAGTGGTTCGCAAAAGCTAACACTTTTTCTTATTTGAAATAAAAAATGGCCGCAGCAAACTTTGCTGCGGCTTTTTTTTAAATTTTCCTGTCAATTTTCTACGCTTTCTTCATTTAAATTAAAATAATTGCTTACTTGTGCCATATTTTTGTCGACCTTTTCCCCACTAGCAACTAAAATGATTCCCCAGCTAAGTTAAACCTTTTACGACAAGTTTTTACTCATATTTTAATAATAAATAAAACTAGGGATCTTGCTGATGAGAAGAGTGATCTTCAATCAAAAAGGGGGTGTTGGGAAATCCAGCATTACCTGTAACCTCGCTGCCATAAGTGCCAGCCGTGGTTATAAAACACTGGTAGTGGATTTAGATGTTCAGGCTAACAGTAGTTATTATCTGGGCCATGAGCAGCCTTTGAATTTGGCTTATGCTCATGATCAAGGCCATAAAATGTTAAGTGAAGGGTCTATTGTGGGTCTGTTTAAGCAGTCCATTGATATGTTTACCCCAAAACAAGACCCCATGGACTATGTCACCGATACCGAATTTGAAAATCTGTATTTGATGGCATCCAGCCCGGCTTTGGATTTAATGGAGCGTGAGCTTGAGTCCCGCTACAAAATCTACAAGCTACGTGAAGCGCTGGTTGAGTTAAATAAGACCTTTGACCATATCTATATTGATACCGCACCGGTATTTAACTTCTATAGCAAGTCTGCCCTGATTGCTGCCGACAGCGTATTGATCCCTTTTGACTGCGACACTTTTTCCCGTCAGGCACTCTATGGTCTGATGCAAAATGTGGTGGAATTGCAGGAAGATCATAATGCGGATTTGCGGATTGGCGGCATTATCGTCAATCAGTTTAACAAGCAGGCTCGCTTTCCCAAGCAGTTGGTGGGTGAATTGATTAGCGAGTCTTACCCCATTCTCGGTAGCTATATTTCATCCTCGGTGAAGATGAAAGAGTCCCATGCGATGCAGACACCTTTGGTTTACCTGTATCCCAAGCATAAGCTGTCGGAAGAATTTGAACGTTTATACCGCGAGCTAAGCGGTGAGCCGGCGATTAAACGCTCTGAAATCCCGGTTGAGAACAGAGTTTCTTCCCTGTTTATGCAGTAGTATCTCGCGTATCAGCCTTGGCCTCGTGAGCTTTCGCGAGGTGGCTGATATGTCTAAAGGCCACCACGACACCCGCCAGCGCAAAAATCATCCCTCCCAAGGCTTGTCCGGCCAATACGCCGCCGGCACCGGCTATCTCGCCCCCTAAATACACAAAGGGCAGGGTGCCCAGAGTCGATTTCCCTACATTAAACCAGGTGGCATACATCGGTTTACCGAGGTTATTAAAGGCAGAGTTAGAGACAAATTGAGCGCCATTAAAGATAAAGGTGATTGCTATCCAGGTACAGAAAATACGCATTAGCGCCGCGGCTTCACCCTCTAGCTTAAACAGGTTAATAATCGGCTCTTGCAAAAGATACAGAGCAATGGAGATCAGCGTGACATAGGCGGCACTGAATACCAGCGAGTTACTCAGCGTTTCACGGATACGGTGGAAGTTAAGTGCGCCATAATTCTGGCCAATAATCGGCGCAATAGCACCGGACAAGGCAAACACCAGGGCAAAGGCAACGGGGCTAATTCTGCCGATAATGGCAAAGCCCGCCACATAGGCGGCACCAAACTGAGCCACCGCTTTAATGACAATGGCGTTGCCAATCGGTGTGGCAATATTGGTTAACATCGCGGGGCCGGCGATTTTAAAAATAGGTCTAAAATCTTCCACAAAGTCTTTATAGACAAAAGCCTTCATTAATTTATGTTTGCGAGTGACACCCCAAAAGGCAATGCCCAACACCACAAAACGCGCAATCACTGAGGCGATAGCAGCACCTTCCACGCCCATACTTAAGGCGAAAATAAAAATAGGGTCGAGCACCGCATTAACGCCACCGCCGATTAACGTGGTTAGCATGGAAAGCCTGGCATCACCCACCGCCCGCAGCGCGGCCGACATGGCCATCCCGGTTGCCAGTATTGGCAGAGAAGGTAAAAGTATCTGTAAGTAGCTAACACCGACGGCGAGTGCGCCTTCATCGGCACCTAAAAGGCGAAATAAAAAGGCCAGATTAAACCAGATAATACAGGCCATAATGCTGGTGAGAGTAAGTGCCAAAAAAGCGATATTAACCACATAGCGTTTTGCCTGTGCCACATTGCGCTGGCCGATCATGCGCGATACCAGCGCAGCCATAGAAATGGTAATACCAATACTTAGAGAAACGGTAAAGAAAGAGACACTGGCGGCAAAGCCAACGCCGGCAATAATATCGTCGCTGCCCAGCATACTGAGAAACAGCATATCGATCAGGTCGACAAAAAATACCCCGACCAGCCCTATCGATGCGGTACTGGTCATCACCCAGATATGGCGCATAATCGAGCCATCAATAAACTTGGCGGGTAGGTGTGCGGCGCCAGATTTATCGGTCATGACAGAGACAACTCATGGAAATACAGCCCAGTTGGTTTGGGGTGAAATAAAAAGGCCGTGTTGGAATGATTATGAGCACCTTGGCGAGGCGCGATCATAGCACGATTATGGGATAGCTTGGGTCATTATCTGCTGGGATAAGCCGAGTTTGTTGGTCTTCATCTGATACAGTTTGCCCCCTTTTAAGCCTAAGCCTATCTGGTTAAAGGCAGGCTCAAAACCCTGCAATTGCTTGCTATTGATACTCTGCTGGTACTGCTCGCTAAACACGCGGCTATGGCTGAGTTGGTCCAGCGTCTGGATAAGTTCCGTCACCGTCCAATCACGGGACTTATGCAGGCAACATTGCTGTAGGCCCAACATCACTTCGTCCAGTGATTGGCCCTGTTCACGCAATGCAATATCCACCGCCATAAAATAATAGGCGCCACTCCAGTACACCCGCATAAAACTGCGGTTCTGCCACATCTGCGGACTTAGCTCACCCAGGGTAAGGTCCTGTCGTTTGGTGTCATTAGCACCGCGGACAAAGCCATCAAAGATTTTTTGCCAGGCCGCCAGCGGTGACAATACCCCAGCTCTGGCCATCACCAGATTTTGGTAATAAGAGGCCAGCCCTTCGCTAAACCACATCGCGTCATCGCCGGGGTAGGGGATCATTAAATGGCTAAATTCGTGATAAGCCGTCCAGTCATTGATAAAGCGATCAAGGCTTATCGCCGGGTTAACATAAAAGCTAATCCCTTGTTTTGGCCAGCGAATGACTTTGCCGAAGGGCACCGGTTCATTGGCTTTTCGGTAGGGAATAAATTCAACCATAATGGTATTCAGCGGCAGCCTGCCATATACCGTTGTCATCGACTGACCGACAAGCTTTAGCCATTGTGTGAGCTTGTCACGCTCCGCTTCAGTGAAATCGCCTTTAAAGGTGACAGCAAATGTCGTGTTATCAATACTGATGGTTGATGAGCTGCGGGCATCAGAGGGGGCGGCTTTTATCCATGGCGGTTGGGCCAGGCTGTGGCCGTTGGCGAGCAACAAAATAATCAGCAAAGCAAAAGGTTTAATCCAGTGCACCGGTATTACCTACAGTATTCGCGAGTCATAGGCCCAGTGTAACAAGGCCTGGCGTTGTTTTCTGCGGCAATCACAGTCGCCGGGTTCGCAGTTTTTTTTCACCGCGCCAATATGGCGACGCATATTACGCCAGCGTTTTATTTGCCGTTGATCTTCTAATTCAATCCGGCGGCCGCGGTAATAACGGCAATACCATTGAAACCAACCTCTGGGGTCTTCGTGGTAAATCCAGCCTTTGCCACGCCAGTGACTAAGCGGGAGTGAGGCGTCTACCCGAAAGTAATTCAGGCTAACGTCTTTTTTGAGCGGGGATAAAACCGCCTGGCTAAACCAGCTTTTGGGAAACTCATCCTGACAGTCATTGAGATATTTGCCGCCAAAAACCCCCAGCGCTAATAGTTCTTTAGGGCTTAGCTCCGGGGAAAAGCCCGGTTCAAAGTTTTTACCCGCGGGTTCTACTAACTGATAGCTATAGTGAGTTTGCATGGAGTCATTAACGACAATGGTTTTACCCATAGAGTGGCCTACATCTTAAGGGCTTTAACAACGGTATCTTCCAGTTGGCCACCCATAGGCAGTTCACTGGAAGGGTAAGCGGCAATCGCTTTACCGTCTTTACCGATAACATATTTAGAGAAGTTCCAACGTGGCGCTTTGCCAGTTTGTTCCGCCAGTGATTTAAAGACCGGGTTGGCATTGCTGCCTTTAACACTGGAGGTACTGAGCATCTGGAAAGTCACGCCGTAATTGATATAGCAGACATCCGCCGTTTTGGCTTCGTCGCCATGTTCCTGATTAAAGTCGTTAGACGGAAAGCCCAGTACCACTAATCCCTGGTCCTTATATTCCTGATACAGGGCCTCAAGGGTCTTAAATTGGGGTGTATACCCACACTGGCTGGCGGTATTGACCATAACAATCACTTTGCCTTGATAGGCTTCACAGAGATTGATGGTTTCATCAGAGCGCAACTTGCGGGTTTCATAATCCAGCAGACTGTCACAGTTGGCCAGACTTAGCTGGCTAAATAACAGGCCTGAGATAATGGCAAATAGTCGAATACTCATAGTGGTTGGTCCCTTGTTATAGGCATTAGCGTGGTATGTGTTGGGTATTTACGTGTCGCTGGCAGTATTGGATGTTAAGAAATGTAGTGAAGCCCCCGTTATTATTGACTTAGCGTGACCGGTTTCGTTAAATCAGGGCTATGATAATGGATTGCATTAGGTAGTTTAGTGATGAAAGCAATAATAATTGAACAATACGGTGGCCTGGATGTGCTGCAAGTGGCCGAGATTGACAAGCCGGTGGCTGCGGCGGACCAATTGTTGATAGAAGTTTATGCCGCCGGTTTGAATCCTATTGATACCAAAATCCGCGATGGCAGTATGGCTTTCCGTTTTGGCAAAGATTTCCCCAAGGTACTGGGTTTTGATGCCGCTGGTATTGTGCGGGAAACCGGGCCCGAGGCAACAAAATTTAAACCCGGCGATGCGGTGATGGTTCGCTCAGACCTGCTAACCGGTCGCGCCTGTGCCGAGTATCTTGCGGTATCAGAAACGGTGGTTGCCCATAAACCCGCGGCGATGAATTTTCAGCAAGCGGCTGCACTTCCTCTGGCGGGCTTGACCGCCTTACAAGGTTTGAGGGATGACTGCCAGTTACAATCCGGTGACCATATCCTAATTATTGGTGCCTCCGGTGGCGTGGGTACGTATGCGGTACAAATAGCCAAGGCAATGGGCGCTGTAGTAACCGCTGTTTGCAGTGGAAAAAATACAGAGCTGGTCAAAAGTCTGGGTGCTGATCGGGTGATTGATTATACCTGCGAAGATGTCTTTGCCGCCCAGGAACCCTATGACTGTATTTATGATGTGATGGGCAAACAGCGGTTTTCTGAAGCCAGAAAAATACTCAAATATACCGGCAATTTTGCAGCAGCAGTGCCCAGTGCGGGGGTTATCTTTGCCAAATTTATTGGCAATAAATTTCGCCAGCAAAAGGCCCACTTTGTGATGTGCAAATCCAGTGGCAGCGATCTGGCATTGATGGCGGAGTGGGTGGAACAGGGCAAGCTAAAAAGTATTATCGATAGCAGCTATGCGATGGAGGATATTGTTAGCGCCCATCAAAAACTGGAAACGGTACGCGCCCGCGGTAAATTAATTATCACGATTAAAGAGCCCTGAACCATGGCCGATCCTCTTCACTGCTGGAAATGTGGCAGCCCGTTGCAGGGACTTATTTTACCCATGTCCCGCCGCGAAGAATGCGCCCGTTGCGGAGCAGACCAGCATGTTTGTAAGCTCTGCAAACACTATAAAGCCACAGTGGCTGATGCCTGTACCGAGGATCGCGCTGAAGCGGTAACGGATAAAGAGCGGGCTAATTTCTGTGATTATTTTCAACCCGGTGGTGATGCTTTTGTCGCTGCAGCGGTCAGTGATGAAGCCAAAGCCCGCCAGGAGTTGGCAGCTCTATTTGGTGATGAGGTACCGGAGTCAGAGGATAAGGACATTGATAACCATCAAACCCTTTCTGAATCAGATGCGGCATTATCCGAGCTTGAGAAGTTGTTTAACAACGATTAAATAAAGAGGACTGCATGCGTCTATTAATCCTGCTGGCCTTGCTTATTACGTCGACGGCCTATGCACAAACCCCGGAGACAACCCCGGAGCAAACCGCTGCCAGTTTGCGTGACAAAGCTCTGGCCTCAAGCCGAGGCTGGGCTATTGTAGAGTCATTAACCACCGAAGTAGGCCCGCGTCTGGCGGGGACGGAGGCGGATATACGGGCGGTGGCCTGGGCACAGGAGCTACTGCAATCTTCGAACTTTGATAGGGTGTGGACCGAGCCTGTTAGCATTCCGGTTTGGCGGCGGCATCATGAACAGGCACGGGTCGTTTCCCCTTATCCCCAGCCTCTGCGTATAACCGCTTTAGGTTATAGCGGTTCTACCGACGGTGAAATGACCGCTGAGGTGATTGGCTTCCCCAGTATGAAAGCCTTTAAGCAAGCCGATGCCGATACCGTGGCTGGTAAAATTGTGTTTATTAACCGCAAAATGGAGCGGCATAAGCAGGGGGCAGGTTATCCGCCTGTCTCTCGAATGCGTTATACCGTCGTGCCTGCCGCTAAAGAAAAAGGGGCCAAAGCGGCACTGATTCGTTCCGTGGGTACCGATAGCCATCGCTTCCCCCATACCGGTGCCTCAGTCAGAAGTGATAATCCTTTTCCTACCGCGGCCTTATCGGCGCCGGATGCTGACCAACTTCAGCGAATGTTAGATCGGGGTGTGCCCGTTCGTCTGGCACTGGATATTCGTGTTTCGGAAAGAGCTGAGGGGATAACCCATAATGTGATAGCACAACTTAATGGTCGTGAAAATCCTGAAGAGATTGTTTTGATTGGTGCCCATTTAGATTCCTGGGATTTGGGTACAGGGGCTTTGGATGATGGTGCCGGTGTGGCCATTACCACCGCCGCCGCTGAATTAATTAGTCAGTTAGAACAGCGCCCCCGGCGCAGTATACGGCTGGTTTTATTTGGCAATGAAGAGCAGGGCCTATGGGGTGCTAAAGCCTATGCCAAGCAACATGCGGATGAGTTGGCCAGGCATGTTATCGCTTCTGAATCAGACTTTGGTGCCGGTCTGGTCTGGCGCTTTGATAGCGCCAACCCGGATTTAATGAGCACAGCTATGACCGCTCTGGCGGCTTTAAATATAGAGCAGGGCAAAAAACCCAGTAGTGGTGGTCCTGATATTGGCCCATTACAACAGCAAGGCGTGCCGGTGTTTAGGTTGCAACAGGATGGTAGTGACTATTTTGATTATCACCATACTGCTGATGATACGCTGGATAAAATTGACCCTGAAAAATTACAGCAAAACATTGCAGCCTGGTCGGTGGTAACCTGGTTGGCGGCGGAATTACCGTCAGTAAAACGGACGGCTAATGAGTAGAGAAAGCCAATATAGAGGGGTAAAGAAAAAGCCACCCTGTAAAGCCTGTATCCGCAGCCGTTGGATTTTAACGGTATTAATCCTGTCGAGTATGGGGGTGATTTTATATTTGGATCAATTTCCCCGCTGATCATTAAACCGCACTGCTGTGGTTTGCGTACCCATAATAAATGAGAAGGAATCGTCGATGTTTATTTCCCGTCTGTTAACCAAAATCGCTATTGTCCCTGCGCTGTTGCTAATACTGGCTGCTTGCAGTTCGATCGAGGTTAGCGACTATGCACAAAACACCCCCAAGCTAGTCGCAGAATCATTTTTTGACGGTCAGTTAAGGGCAGATGGTGTGGTCAAAGACCGCTCTGGTAAAGTGATTCGTTATTTTACCGCGGATATCAAAGCCTATTGGCAAGATGGCGTCGGCACCCTGGAAGAGGATTTTGTCTTTGACGATGGTGAAAAACAACGCCGCGTTTGGACCTTAACCCCGAATGGAGATAACCGCTATATTGGCACAGCGGGGGATGTGATCGGTGAGTCAGAGGTGCAGCTTGCCGGTAATAGTATGTTTTTAGATTATGTCCTGCGCATTCCCTATGGCGATGGCACGATTGATATTGCTATTGATGACCGCATGTATTGGGTATCGCCCAATATTCTGATCAATGAATCCAGTATGTCGAAGTTTGGTGTGCATGTTGGGCAGTTGCTGCTGGTCATCCAAAAGCTTGAGTAAGTCTGATTGTTTCTCCCGGCAATGATTGATAACCTGAGTTTTTTCCAATAGAGAAAACGTCCATTGCCCCCTGTTAATCCCGCTTTATCTGCGATAGCACAGCAGCACACCATTGCCCGTGAATCACGACAGCGTGGGTTGGTGGTGCTAGCGGGTGAGCGGCATTGGGCCTGCGAGTTATTAAAAGACTTGGATCTGGTGCAGAGCCCATTATGGGTTTCGGATAAGGCACCTGACAATGTCAGCTCTATAGAACGAGCAAAAGCCCGCCAATACCTGGGGCGGGAAATTGATGGCGTGATTTATGATGCCTGGGCCGGATTTGACCCCGATGCCTTGGCTGCGGTCTCCGGTGCCTTGGTCGGTGGAGGGTTATTTATTCTGTTAGTGCCTCCCTTGCATCAATGGCCAAGCTATCATGACCCAGACTATCAGCGCTTATTCGTTCACCCTGTTCAAGCGGAAGATATTTCTGGTCGGTTTATCCAACATATTATTCGCCATATACGGGCTGATAAAAACGCTCTGCTAATAGAACAAAATCAACCCATCACCTTTATACCCGTAACACCTATTGTCTCAGCACCACTGATCCCCATGGCTGATCACTGTTTAACGGCCGACCAATCTCAGGCGGTCAACGCGATTACCAATGTGTTAACCGGGCGTAGCCGGCGCCCCTTGGTTATTCGCTCCGACCGCGGCCGTGGAAAATCATCGGCATTGGGTATTGCCAGCGCGTCTTTAATGCAGCAGCGTGATTGCCGCATTATTATTACTGCGCCGCGGCTTGAATCGGTACAGGCTGTCTTTGAGCATGCCGCGCGATTATTAGCGGTTGAGCCTTCACCGGGCTGCATTGACTGCATTGACTATCAGCAGTCACGGTTACAGTTTATTGCTCCGGATAAACTGATCCGCAATAAACCCGATGCCGATTTATTATTGGTTGATGAAGCCGCTGCTATTCCAGCGTTTATATTGGAGCACTATCTAAGCCGCTATAACCGAATCGTATTTTCAACCACCGTTCATGGTTATGAAGGGAGTGGCCGGGGCTTTGATATTCGTTTTAAGCAAACGCTGGATAACAAAACGCCTCAATGGCAATCCTGTGTGTTACAGCAAGCGATTCGTTGGGCAGATAATGATCCGGTTGAAAACTGGTTGTTTGATAGTTTGCTATTAAAAGTCAGTGCCATCGATAAGGACCTATTCGCGGCCTGTGACCCTAAGCAATGTGTTAGTGAACTCTTAAATCGTGATCAGTTGCTGGATAATTCTGCTGACTTAGAACAGCTGTTCAGTTTGTTGGTGTCTGCCCATTACCAAACCACGCCGGCTGATTTACGCAATATACTGGATGGCCCCAATATCTCTATTTGGGTGAGTCGTTACCGCGGGCATATTATTGCCGCTGCCCTGCTGGCGGATGAAGGGGGCTTTGATAAGAGTTTGGCCGAATCGATTTGGCAGGGAACAAGAAGACCGCAAGGGCATTTAATCGCCCAGTCGCTATCGGCTCACTGTGGTTTTAAAGAAGCACCGCTGCTGCGCTATCAACGCGTGATGCGGATTGCCGTTAACCCTTTGTTGCAGCGACAACAGATTGGCAAACAACTGCTGGCAGAGATAGTGTTAGAGGCTCGCCAACAGGGTGTTGATTGTATCGGTTCAAGCTTTGCGGCAACGGCGGATGTATTGCAATTTTGGCGTTCGGTGCAATGCATTCCTGTTCGCCTTGGCACTGCCCGTGATGCCAGTAGTGGCTGTTATTCGGCGATGGTGCTGTCGGCCTTAAGTGTTGCCGGGGAGAGTTTATTAACGAAAGCCAGCCAACGCTTCGGTGAATATTTGCCCCGTGATTTATCGGTGCACTACCCACAGTTAGAGCCGGCTTTGGCGATAGCCTTATTGCTCGATATCAACACCCAGTCTATTTACCTGGATCAGCAAGCCTGGTTGGATATTGAGGCCTTTGTCCTGGGTCATCGACAATATCAAACCTGCCATTTGGCCTTATGGAAATTAGCGGTGCTGGCTTTATCGAATAAGGCGCTTGTCGCCATATTGTCCCAAGAGCAGCAACAGCTTCTGGTACTCAGAGTTATGCAGCAATTGCCCATCAGTGAGGTGGTTGAGCAAACTGAACTTAGCGGCAAAAAAGCCTTGCAAGAGGCTTTGCGTGAGATCATACAAACCCTGTTTCTGCAGCGTCAGACACTGGCTCAGTAGGGCGACTAAAGGCTTTCGTCGATATACCAGCGCTTACGCCAGGCATCCATCACCCGTTCCGGGTACCAGTATTTGCCATAGCTGCCGTTATAACGGGCCAGTGCTGTCATCCAGTTGCCATCTTCCTTTTTTAAATAAAACTGTAAAATCCGGCAGCCGTAGCTCAGGTTGGTATTAATATCCGTCAGGTTGTCGTCGGGACGGCCGATTTCTTTTTTCCAAAAAGGCATCACCTGCATTAGCCCCTGGGCGCCGGCTCTGGAAATAGCATAGCTATTAAAACTGCTTTCTACTTGAATCAGTGCCAGCACCAAATCGGGTTTTAACTCGGCTTTGGTGGCTTCCCGGTGGATGGACTTTAATAGCTCCAGTCGTTCTTTGGGGTCTTTTATAAAAGGCTTTAAGCGCCCGGACATATCGACCAGCCACACTTCAGCGGCAAAGCGATCTTCAAAGCTATCACTGGCATTAATGGTGCTTTTAAGAAAGTCTCTTAATTCCTGCTGGTCCGCAGGGGAAGGGGGGCTGGCAGCATGGGCCCATGCTGCCAGCATAGAGAGAAAAACAACGGTTAAAGCTGCAAACCTCATAAGCGTTACTGATTATTGGGCGACAGTTTTTTGCACAAAATCGATAATATCGTCAATGGCGATATCTTGATTGTCAGCATCTTTGCGGCCTTTATATTCTAGCTGCTGTTCTTTTAAACCTCGGTCGCCAATAACAATACGGTGCGGGATCCCCATCAATTCCATATCGTTAAACTTAACACCGGGTCTTTCATTGCGATCATCCAGCAAGACTTCATAACCCAATGCAGTTAGTTCGTCATAGAGCTTATTGGACTGTTCGGCAACGGCTTCAGACTTCTGCATATTTAACGGCACAATCGCTATCTGGAAGGGCGCCATGCTATCGGGCCAGATAATGCCCTTATCATCATTGTTTTGCTCAATGGCTGAGGCAACAATACGGGTAACCCCAATACCGTAACAACCCATTAGCATCACCTGGTCTTTACCGTTTTCATTTAAAACGGTGGCGTTTAAGGCTTCAGCGTATTTAGTGCCCAGCTGGAAAATATGGCCAACTTCAATACCGCGCTTAATTTGCAGTGTGCCTTTGCCATCGGGGCTAGGATCACCTTCCAGTACATTGCGAATATCTGCAACCCGGCCCGCTGTGGCATCCCGCTCCCAGTTAACACCGGTAAGGTGGAAGCCATCTTCATTGGCACCACAGACAAAATCTGCCAGATGGGCAGCACTGCGATCAACAAGGGTTTCGATAGGCAGGTTAACCGGGCCAATAGAACCGACAGAACAGCCCAGTACCGCTTTGATTTTCTCTTCGCTGGCGAAGGTTAAAGGGTTGGCAACAGCGGGATATTTCTCGGCTTTAATAGCGTTAAGCTCATGGTCGCCACGGACCACCAAGGCAATCAAGGGGGCCTCGGCTTCTTCATCCGCGGTTTCACCCAGTACGATCAGGGTTTTAACCATCTGTTCAGGTTTGACGGCCAGGCTGACACTCACTTCTTCAATCGTATGCTGGCCGGGGGTGGCCACTTTTTCCACCGCCTGGGTGGGGGTGGGGCGATCACCGGCCGGTGCCAGAGCTTCTGCCATTTCCACATTGGCGGCAAAGTCACTGCTATCGCTAAAGGCAATATCATCTTCACCGGACTCGGCTAATACATGGAACTCGTGGGAGGCGCTGCCACCAATAGAGCCGGTGTCGGCAATCACTGGTCTGAATTCTAAACCCAGACGGCTAAAGATATTGGTATAGGCGGTATGCATCACATCATAGGTGGCCTGTAAGGAATCCTGGTCTTTATGAAAAGAATAGGCATCTTTCATAATAAACTCCCGCGAGCGCATAACCCCAAAGCGAGGGCGTATCTCATCGCGGAATTTAGTCTGGATTTGATAAAAGTTAGCTGGCAGTTGCTTATAACTTTTGATCTCGTTACGAATTAAATCGGTAATCACTTCTTCGTGGGTAGGGCCCAGGCAAAAGCTATTATTGTGGCGGTCGGTAATACGTAATAGTTCTGGCCCATATTGCTGCCAGCGGCCAGACTCTTCCCATAGCTCGGCGGGCTGTACCACCGGCATCAGTAATTCCTGAGCGCCAGCCTTATTCATTTCATCACGAACCACTCCCTCGACTTTACGCAGTACTCGCAGGCCCATCGGCAGCCAGTTATATAAACCCGATGATAGTTTGCGGATCATGCCAGCTCTGAGCATCAATTGATGGCTGGTAACAACAGCATCGGATGGGGTTTCTTTGACGGTGGCAATAAGGAACTGACTGGCGCGCATTGTGTATACTGGCTCTTTTATGGGTGTGTTAGAAATAATCAGCAGGCATTCTACGTCTGATCACTCATGCGGTACAGTGTAAATAGCCTGAATGGTGGCATCTGATCGATAAAATGCCACGTAGGGTGGATTATAATCCACCAAATAGCGAGACTGAGATAATGGTGGGTTGCAACCCACTCTACACATCATGAGTAATACGGTAACGAATATGTTTGAACTCCACCCACAATTGGCCAAAGACTGTGTTGAAGTTGGGGATTATTCCCTGAGTAAAGTCCTATTACTGAATGACAGTAATTACCCCTGGATAATTTTGGTGCCCAAACGTTCCGATATCCGTGAAATTTTCCAGTTAAGTGAAGACGATCAGCGCCAATTATTAGCAGAATCCAGCGCATTAAGTGAGGCGATGGCGGCACATTTTAATGCCGATAAAATGAATGTGGCCGCTTTAGGGAATATGGTGCCGCAATTACATCTTCATCATATCGTGCGATACAAAAATGATGCCAGTTGGCCTAACCCCGTTTGGGGGGCTGTGGCGGCAAAACCCTATAATAAAACCGAATTAGATGACCTGTTAGCCACCTTTAAGTCAATTTTAAGCTTGGCTTAATGACTGAAAATTTGCTGATTTTTTTACTGCAAAGGCTGTCAGTTTATAAAAATCGGCGAGTTTTTTTTCTGACGCAGTCATAGCGTTTTTTATCGTTTTGTTGGCTCAGAAACCGCTAATCGCCGGTTTTTGAAAAAAAATGCTTTTTTTCGCAAATTTATGCCCTAATTTTCGCAAAAAACCTTGTATTGCAGTGTTTTCTGGACTATAAAAATCGCAGACGCTGTATATATAGATTGAAATGCATTTTGAAATTTGTAAATCGGTGTCTGAGTGACCTAAAAATCTTGGACATAATATTGAGCTAACACATCAATTATCAACCATAAGGGCTAACCAACATGGCGACTAAAAAGAAAGCAGCACCAAAGAAGAAGGCAGTTGCAAAGAAAAAAGCACCTGCTAAGAAAAAAGTAGCAGCTAAGAAGGCTCCAGCTAAGAAAAAAGTTGCAGCTAAAAAGGCACCAGCCAAGAAAAAGGCAGCACCTAAGAAGAAGGCAGTAGCTAAAAAAGCGCCCGCCAAGAAGCCAGCGGCTAAGAAAAAAGCAACAGGCCCAATCAAAGATAAAATGACCAAGAGCCAGATTTTCACCGATATCGGTGAAGCGACTGATTTGAGTCGTAAGCAAGTGGCTGCTGTCTTTGACGAGTTAGAGTCATTAGTCGGTCGCAGTATTGCCAAGCGTGGTCTGGGTGAGTTCACTATCCCGGGTCTCATGAAGGTAACGACAGTTAAGAAGCCTGCCAAGAAAGCGCGTAAAGGTATCAACCCTTTTACTGGCGAAGAGCAGATGTTCAAGGCTAAGCCTGCCAGCATCGCAGTGAAGGTTCGTCCTTTGAAGAAACTGAAAGAGTTTGCTGCTAAGTAATTAGCCAACACTGACGGTTTCGATGCAAAGCACCTCCCCAACCGGTGAGGTGCTTTACTTTTACGGCCTTTTTTATCCTTCCCAAGCCTTATTTCCTTTCTTTGACAAAATTTAAAAAATTCTTTGTTTTCAGTGGTTTACCATAACAATCCAGTCTGGATTGCGGTACTATTGCTGCCCCTTGGCCTGCACCTACACGGTGGCTGTTGTTTTAGGGTATAATCGCGCGCGTTTTTGAAGCTGCGAACGTCGTGGTTTATAAGTTATTGAGGTTTTACCAGACATGCCGATTTATGAGTATCAGTGCCAGAGTTGTGAGCACGAATTAGAGATATTACAGAAACTGAGTGATGACCCTGCCACCGATTGTCCCAATTGCAGTAAGCCGAGCCTTAAAAAGCAGATTTCAGCGGCAGGATTTCGCTTAAAAGGCGGCGGTTGGTATGAGACAGACTTCAAAACTGGCAATAAAAAGAATTTGGCCAGCGGCGGCGATAGCAGTTCATCGGCCAGCAGCGACAGTTAGGCATTAAGTAGGCATTAAATATCTGGTCGTCAACAACAGGGCGGCCACCCCATTGTAAGAATCATTATCTACAGGCACACAGGAAAATAGTCACAATGCGCACTCATTATTGCGGAAATATCACATCAGCAGCTATCGACGAAGAAGTCACCCTATACGGTTGGGTAGATCGCCGTCGAGATCACGGTGGCGTGATCTTTTTGGATTTACGTGACCGTGAGGGCATTGTGCAGGTGGTATTTGACCCTGATACCAATGAGCACTTTGAGCGTGCTGACAAAGTGCGTAGTGAATATGTATTACAGGTAAAGGGACGTGTACGCGCACGTACCGAAGGCACCATTAACCCGAATATGTCCACGGGTGAAATCGAAGTGTTAGGTAAGGAGTTGGAGATACTCAATAGCGCCGCAACGCCTCCCTTCCAGTTAGATGAACATATCGAAGTGGGCGAAGACGTACGTTTGAAATACCGCTATATCGACCTGCGTCGTCCGGAAATGCTGGACAAGCTCAAGCTGCGTTCAAGAGTGACCTCATCGATCCGTCGCTTCCTGGATGATAATGGCTTTTTGGATATTGAAACACCTATCTTAACCAAGGCGACCCCAGAAGGTGCCCGTGATTATCTGGTTCCTTCCAGAACCCACGAAGGCAAGTTCTTTGCGCTGCCCCAGTCACCACAGCTATTTAAACAACTGTTGATGGTCTCTGGTATGGACCGCTACTACCAAATCGCCAAATGTTTCCGCGATGAAGACTTGCGTGCTGATCGCCAGCCAGAATTTACCCAAATCGATATCGAAACCTCCTTTATGGATGACCAGCAGATTATGGCCATCACCGAAGGGATGATTCGTGAGCTATTTAAAGAAGTACTGGACGTAGATCTGGGTGAATTCCCTCGTATGCCATACGCCGAAGCCATGCAGCGCTTTGGTAGCGACAAGCCTGATCTGCGTATTCCTTTTGAGTTGGTTGATGTTAATGACCTGATGCAGCAGGTAGATTTTAAAGTTTTTAACGGCCCAGCCAATGACCCGAAAGGCCGTGTTGCGGCACTTAAAGTCCCCGGCGGTGCCAAGATCAGCCGTAAGCAAATCGACGACTACACCAAATACGTTAGCATCTACGGCGCTAAAGGTTTGGCCTGGATTAAAATCAACGATGTGGCTGCCGGGATTGAAGGCTTGCAGTCACCCATTCTGAAATTTATGCCTGACGAAATCGTTACCCAGATGATGGCGCGATTGGAAGTAGCCGATGGCGATATCGTGTTCTTTGGTGCTGATAAAACCAGCATTGTTAACGAAGCACTGGGTGCTCTGCGGGTTAAAATCGGTGAAGACCTCGATATGATCGAAGGGGATTGGGCGCCATTATGGGTGGTCGACTTCCCGATGTTTGAAGAAAACAGCGAAGGCAACCTGACGTCATTGCACCATCCATTTACCGCACCGGCTTGTTCACCAGAAGAATTGGAGAAAAACCCAGAGGCTGCCCTGTCGATTGCCTACGATATGGTCTTAAACGGTACCGAATTAGGCGGTGGTTCAGTTCGTATCCACCAGCCAGATATGCAGCAGGCGGTTTTCCGGGTACTGGGTATTGGCGATGAAGAAGCCGAAGAAAAGTTTGGCTTCCTGTTAGATGCTCTAAAATACGGTGCGCCACCACACGGCGGTTTAGCTTTTGGTCTGGACCGTTTAGTCATGTTGATTACCGGTGCCAAATCTATTCGCGACGTTATCGCCTTCCCGAAAACACAAAGTGCAGCCTGTGTTATGACCGATGCACCGGGTATGGCCGATAATAAGCAGCTGCGTGAACTGAATATCAAGCTTCGTGAAAAGCCTAAGGCCGCCGAATAATCGCTTTTGTTATCCAGTTTTGATGGTGGATTATAATCCACCCTACAGTGTAGGGTGGATTGCAATCCACCATTCCTAACAACAATAGGTTTTTTGAAATGGCAGGTCATAGTAAATGGGCGAATATTAAACACCGCAAAGCGGCGCAAGACGCCAAGCGCGGTAAGATATTTACTAAAATGATTCGCGAATTAGTGGTGGCTGCTAAAGCCGGTGGCCCCAACCCTGATGATAACCCCGGTTTACGCGCCATTATCGACAAGGCCTTAACCGCCAATATGAAGCGCGACACCATCGACAAAGCGGTGGCTCGTGGTGCTGGCACCAATGATGAAGATAACTACGAAGCGGCTACCTATGAAGGTTATGGGGCGGCAGGTGTTGCGGTATTGGTGGAGTGTTTAACCGATAACCGCAATCGCACGGTAGCAGAAGTTCGCCATGCCTTTAGCAAACGGGGTGGCAATTTAGGTACCGACGGTTCCGTCGCCTACTTATTTACCCGCACTGGCCAGATCAGTTTCGCCGAAGGTGATGAAGACCAGATTATGGAAATCGCGTTGGATGCCGGTGCTGAAGATGTCGTTGCCAATGAGGATGGTTCGATTGATGTGACCACCGCCTTTGAAGATTTCTTATCGGTCAAAGAGGCAATGGTTGCAGCGGGTTTAACACCGGATCATGCTGAAGTCACTATGCTGCCTTCAACCACGGTTGAGTTAGATAAAGCCGGCGCTGAAAAAGTGATGGGCCTGGTGGATATGTTAGAAGATTTGGATGATATCCAGAACGTTTATACCAATGCCGATATCCCGGATTCTGTGCTGGATTCCCTCGAATAACTCGCTAACCATTAACGACATTCCCGCGTAGGTGGGAAGCCAGTGACTGCTTGTTGGCGGGATATGGTCCTTCAGGGGGTTGGTCGGAGTGGTCATTGTTGGTGGATTATAATCCACCCTACGGGGTGATTTGAATGGCGGGGGATTTAAGAACTACTGAATAAAAATACAGTGATTTGCCGCTCTGGCTATTGTTATCCCCCCTTCATCCTGCCAGAATAGCCGCACTATAATGGCAATAAAACCAGCACTATGGCGCTTATTCTCGGGATTGATCCCGGCTCACGAAAAACCGGTTATGGCATTATTAATGTCAACGGCAACCAGCATGATTACGTCAGCAGTGGCGTTATCCGTTTGCCAGTTGAGCAAGAGCTGCCCGAACGTATTAAAGTCCTGATCCAAAGCCTCGCCGAAATTATTGAAACCCATTGCCCTCAGCAAGTTGCGATTGAACAAGTCTTTATGGCCAAAAATGCCGGCTCCGCGTTAAAGCTGGGCCAGGCCCGTGGGGCTGCGATAGCCGCTTGTGTGGCGCAGCATTTAGAGGTGGCTGAATATTCTGCCCGGCAAATTAAGCAGGCGGTAGTAGGTAGCGGTGCGGCGGATAAAGAGCAGGTACAGCATATGGTTAAGGTGCTATTAAAACTGCCGGCGATGCCACAGGAAGATGCGGCGGATGCCTTGGGTGCGGCTATTTGTCATGCCCATACCCAGGCCAGCTTAATTAATCTGGCTGGCGTTAGTCGGGTGAGAAGAGGGCGCTTGCGCTGATAACGAGAATAATAGAGGAAGGTTTATGATCGGCAGGCTGCACGGTGTGATTCTGGAAAAACAGGCCCCCGAAATACTGATTGATGTCAATGGTATTGGCTATGAGGTGCAAGTGCCCATGACCACCATTTACCAATTGCCGGAAGTCGGCAAGCCCGTGACCTTGCATACCCATTTTGTCGTGCGTGAAGATGCCCAGCTGCTATATGGCTTTGCTGAACGGCGTGAGCGTAGCTTGTTTCGTACCCTGATTAAAGTGAATGGTGTGGGCCCCAAATTGGCGCTGACCATTTTATCGGGCATTGAGTCCGACGATTTTGTGCGCTGTGTTCGCGATGGTGATACCCAGGCTTTGGTTAGGTTACCTGGTGTCGGTAAAAAAACCGCTGAGCGACTATTGGTAGAAATGAAAGACCGACTCAAAGACTGGTCCATTGACGGCACTGCTGCCAGTGCCAGTGATACGGGGGCAGCATCGAACAATGATATTTTAGCTGAAGCCGAAAGCGCTTTGGTGGCACTGGGTTATAAACCCCAGGAAGCCAGCAAGGCGATCGCCGCCGTGAATGATGCTAGTATGGACAGCAGTGAAGCGCTGATCCGTATGGCGCTGAAAAATATGGTGTCTTAATGATAGAAGAAGATCGCTTAGTCTCGGCGGTGGTTGATAATAACCGCAGTGAAGAGGTTAATGACCGCGCTATTCGCCCCAAAACCCTGGCGGAATATGTCGGCCAGCCAGTGGTGCGCGAACAAATGGATATATTTGTCAGCGCCGCCAAACTGCGTAGCGAACCTTTAGACCATACCCTGATTTTTGGGCCGCCTGGTTTAGGTAAAACCACCCTGGCTAATATACTGGCCACCGAAATGGGTGTCTCCTTAAAAACCACCTCTGGCCCGGTACTGGAAAAGGCCGGTGACCTGGCCGCTTTAATGACCAACCTTGAACCCGGTGATGTGCTGTTTATTGATGAAATTCACCGGCTCAGCCCCCATGTAGAAGAAGTGTTATACCCGGCGATGGAAGATTATCAACTGGATATTATGATTGGTGAAGGCCCCGCGGCTCGCTCCATCAAGCTGGATCTGCCCCCCTTTACGTTGGTCGGTGCAACGACCCGCGCCGGATTGCTGACCTCACCGTTAAGGGATCGCTTTGGTATTGTGCAGCGCCTGGAGTTTTACAATACCGCTGACCTGACCCACATTGTTGGCCGTTCTGCCGATATTCTCGGTGTGACCATGGATCGTGAAGGCGCCCATGAAATTGCTCGACGCTCACGGGGTACGCCCCGTATTGCCAACCGGCTACTGCGCCGAGTGCGCGATTACGCCGAAGTTAAAGGCAATGGCACTATCGATAAAGGCACCGCCGATAAAGCGCTGGATATGTTGAATGTCGATAAGCATGGCTTTGACCACCTTGACCGCCGCTTGTTATTAGCCCTAATCGAAAAATTTGATGGCGGACCTGTTGGTGTCGATAGTCTGGCTGCTGCTATCAGTGAAGAGCGGGGTACTATAGAAGATGTATTGGAACCCTATTTAATCCAGCAGGGTTATATCGTACGCACACCCCGTGGCCGTATGGCAACCCGTAATGCTTACCTGCACTTTGGCCTGGATATGCCCAAGGATAATGACCGGCAACAGCTGCTTAGCTTGAGTGACGATGAGCAATAAATCTCCCTTTGAATGGCCCTTGCGAGTTTATATCGAAGATACCGATGCGGGGGGTATCGTTTACTATGTGAATTATCTAAAATTTATGGAGCGGGCGCGCACTGAATTTATGCGCAGCGAGGGCTTTGATAAAACCTTTATCTTTAACACCGATTTAATGTTTGTGGTGCACGGTATCCAGAGTGAGTATCTATTGCCTGCACGTTTGGATGATAAGCTGGCGGTGACCTGCGAAGTGAGTAAACTGGGCAAAGCCTATATGCTGATGGCGCAGCAGGTTTACCGTATTAGCGATAACCAAAGGGAACTGCTATGCCGCGCTGAAGTCAAACTCACCTGCGTTGACCGGCAGTCCATTAAACCCAGGCGAATACCAGCCGAGCTGATAGCTGCCTTAAGTGATCAATCATAGTCATAGCTCTATAAAAGCTATAAAAATAGAAAGGGGAGTAAAAACGCGTGTCTGAAGAATTATCGGTATGGCAATTAGTTGCCAGTGCCAGCCTCACCGTACAGGCGGTGATGTTGATCCTGTTTATCGCCTCCGTTATCTCCTGGTTTATGATTATTCAGCGTGGCTTTTACTTTCGCGCCTGTACCCGTGCCCGGCTGCACTTTGAGCAGCAGTTCTGGTCTGGGATGGACTTGAGCCAGTTGTTTCGCCAGGGCTCCGTACAGTCAGATGCCTCCGGCGCCAGCTTTGTCGGTATGGAAAGTATCTTTCGGGCTGGCTTTAAGGAGTTTTCTCGCCTGCGCCAACAAGTGGGTGTGGACCCCGATGCGGTAATGGAGGGTGCCCAGCGCGCCATGCGTGTGGCCAGTGCCCGCGAAGAAGAACAGATGGACAAGCATTTGCCGTTTCTGGCGACAGTCGGTTCAACCAGTCCTTATATTGGTTTATTTGGTACGGTATGGGGGATTATGACCTCCTTCCAAAGTCTTGCCACCATGTCTCAAGCCACACTGGCTACTGTTGCGCCGGGTATTTCCGAAGCTCTGGTTGCAACCGCCATGGGTCTGTTTGCGGCGATTCCTGCGGTAGTGGCCTATAACCGTTATTCGGCCAGTGTTGAAGTACTACTCAATAAGTATGAAACCTTTGCCGATGAATTTTATAGTATCTTGCACCGACAAGCCCATAGTGCCCCCTCAGCCCCAAGTCCTGAGCGGCCACCTGCAAAACCTAAACCCAAAGAACAGCCTGCACCAAAAGCCAGCGCTAAAACCGCTTCACCATCACCTCGTGTGAAAGGTTAGGTCAAGCATGTCCAGACGACATAAGCGGCGTAAGCCGATGGCAGAAATTAACGTCGTACCTTATATCGACGTAATGTTAGTGCTGCTGATTGTTTTTATGGTTACCGCGCCCATGCTTATGCAGGGGGTCAAGGTTGAGTTGCCTAAAGCGGCGGCTATTCCGGTGGGTAAACAGACTGATGAGCCCTTAATCGTCTCGGTTAAAGCCGATGGCAGTTATTACCTGAACCTGGGTAAAGAGCAGGAAAAGTCGCAATCTCTGGGCGTAGTACAGGATAAAGTCAGCAAAATTATCCGCCGCAAACCAGAAACCACCGTGCTGGTGTGGGGCGATAAAAATGTGCCCTACGGCAATGTGGTGGACTTAATGGCAGCCTTGCAATCAGCTGGCGCTCCCGCTGTTGGCCTGGTTACGGAAAGCCCCTGACTGGCCTATGTATAAGTCACTGACTTTACCGTTACTGATCACCGTATTTTTTCACGGTGTTATTCTGGCTATCATCCTGATCGATGCGCCGGAAGGGCAGCCAATGGTTAAGCGTGCGGCCACGCAATATATTCCGGCCGAGTTAGTGACCTTGGAAAAACCCAAAGCCAAAAAGCCAGTCAAGCCCAAAAAGCCCACCCCGAAAAAAGACGATAGCCAGGCAAAAAAGAAAGCCGCCGAGCAAAAGAAAAAGGCCGAGCAACAGCGTCAGCAAGAGCAGGCCAAGCTAAAAAAACAGCAGCAGCAAAAAGCCCTTGAAGCCGAGCGCTTAAAACAGCAGGAAATAGAACAAGTGGCAGAGCAGGAGCGTTTACAGCGCCAATCGGAACAGGAATTAGCCGACGCTATCGCTCAGGAAAATGCCCAGCAGCAATATTTAAACGACAGTGAATTGGCTAACAGTTATATTGCCCTGATCACTGATAGAATACAGCGAAACTGGGACCGACCACCCAGCGCTCGCAATAGTATGGAAGCGGAACTAGTATTACGGATGGTACCCACCGGCGAGGTGGTTAGTGTGGATATTGTGCGCAGTAGTGGTAATTCGGCGTTTGACCGCTCAGCGGAAACCGCCGTGCTCAAAGCCGAGCGTTTCCCGGAAGTACAAAAACTACCCGCCAGAGTATTTGAACAATACTTTCGCCGTTTACGATTAAAATTCAAACCGGAGGATTTGCGCCTGTGATACGCGCTGCATTATTTATCTTATCCATCCTGGCTTGCTCAGCATCCTGGGCACAGCTCACCATTGAAATCACCAAGGGGCGTGATAACCCAACCTCTATAGCCATTGTACCTTTTGGCTGGAAAGGGGTAGGGGCGGCGCAGGAAGATGTGGCCGCCATTGTTGAGGCTGATTTGCAGCGCACCGGGCAATTTGCTCCAGTTAGCCGTGACGATATGCTGGGCAGCCCGCAAGATAGCAGCGAAGTGTACTACCGTGATTGGCGCGCACTGAATGTGGACTATCTGGTCGTGGGGAAAATATTGCCTACCCCTGAAGGCCTGGTGGCAGAGTATGAAATGTTTGATGTCTATACCCAGAGAAAAGTGTTGAGTGATCGTGCCATGGGCGACGTTAAATCACTGCGGGGCATTGCCCACGAAGTCAGCGATAAGGTGTATGAAAAATTAACCGGCATTCGCGGTGCCTTTAGCACTCGTCTGTTATATATCTCAGCGATTGAGCGGGGCAGTGGTGAGTTTACTTACCGGCTATTAGTCTCTGATGTTGATGGTGCCAATGAAAGTGTCGTGTTTGAAAGTGATGACCCGCTGGTAACGCCATCATGGGCGCCCGATGGTGAGCATATTGCCTATGTTTCTTTTGAAACCTCCCGTGCCGCTATCTTTATGCATAACCTGAAAACGGGAGTGCGCACTCAGCTAACCAACTATAAAGGGCTAAACGGCGCCCCATCATGGTCACCTGATGGCAAACAGTTGGCGATGGTATTGTCTAAAGACGGCAGCCCCGATATCTACGTTATGGATATTGCCAGCCGTAAACTCAAGCGAGTTACCCGCCATTTTGCCATAGATACTGAACCTTCCTGGATGCCTGATGGCAAATCTCTGATCTATACCTCTGACCGTGGTGGCAAGCCCCAGATTTATCAGGTCACTCTCGCTAATGGTTATGAAGAGCGGGTGACCTTTGAGGGGGACTATAATGCCCGAGCAAGGGTAGTGCCCGATGGCAGTGGCATTATTATGGTGCATCGTAATAACGGCAACTACCATATTGCGATGCTGGATATTGAGCGTGGCAGCATCCAGATACTGACTGAAACCAGTCTGGATGAATCTCCCAGTATTGCGCCCAATGGTGCGATGTTGCTTTATGCCACCAAATATCAGGGCAAAGGTATTCTGGCGGCGGTGTCGCTGGATGGCGGGGTGAAGTTCCGGCTACCTTCCCGATTTGGAGAGGTTAGGGAGCCAGCCTGGTCACCCTATATGGAGTAGTTAGAGGCCTAAAGCTTCGGAGTGTGATGTAATTGGCGATCTGGTGCGCCTCAGCATCCAAGATTATTGCTAATAGCTAGTGACTTTGAGCCAGATCACCGTAAAATGCAGTAAATAAGCATAAACATTGGCTGGCAACATATAGCCGATACGCTAATTTGCAGCTAGACTATGCACTAACTGTAGTGAGTCAAATCCTTTTAATGCCATTGGCGTTATCGATAAGGAAATAAGGTTAACAGTTGTACTGAATGTTGTACTGAGAGCTGTACTGAGATAAACAAAGAATAACCACCCATTTTGCTAACTTGACTATCTAGGAATGACCATGGAAATCAAAAAAATTCAATTACTAAGTGCCCTCCTTGCCGCAGCCTTACTAGTGGGTTGTGCAAGCACCGATACTTCTGATGATGACGCTGCTGCCGCCGCTGCCGCTGAGCAGGCTGCCGCTGAAAAGGCTGCCATGGAAGCTGCCGAAGCCGAAGCTGCTGCGAAAGCCGCTGAAGCTGCTGCCAACTTGCAGACTGTGTTCTACTTTGATTTTGACCAGGCCACTCTATCTGCCGACACTCGTGCAGCTTTGGATGCCCAGGTAGCGGTACTAAAAGACAGCAACGCCAAAGTTCGTTTAGAAGGCCACGCGGATGAGCGCGGTACTCGTGAATACAATATGGCCCTGGGTGAGCGTCGTGCCAATGCCATTGCCAACTACCTGATTATCAATGGTGTGGCTCGCTACCGTGTTGAAACTGTTAGCTACGGTGAAGAGCGTCCAGTAGCGTCAGGTTCAGGCGATTCAGCCTGGAGCCAAAACCGTCGCGTTGAACTTAAATAAGATGTTAATCTCTATTTAAGTAACGTTTAAACTTTGACACTGACAATAGAACCCGTCTTATGTCTATCAGCTTAAAAAGCTATGCCGCGCTACTCTCTAGCGCGGCTTTTGTTTATAGCACACTAACATTGGCGCAAGCTCCGATTGTTGATGCCAGTGTCGAAAGCACTCCTGACAGCCAAACTACCACTGAACCGCAGGTATCTGCTCCGGCCGATAGCAGTGGCCAGGGTGAGTTGTTTTACCAGTTGCAATTGTTGCAGCAAGAAGTGATGCAATTACGCGGCGTGGTAGAAGAGCAGGCTTACTTGTTAAAACAAGTCAAAGAGCAAAATATGGAGCGCTATATTGACCTGGATCGCAGGTTGGGTGAAATGGCGACAGCCCCAGCGGTTGCTACCGCCGGTACTAACACGAATGTGACGACAGCCCCCGGAGCGAATACCGCTGCACTGACTGTCGTTGCTGCTGCCGGTGAACGTGATGCTTACGATGCCGCCTACCAGCTGGTTACCGAGCGCCGTTTTGATGAAGCCCTGGAAGCCTTCAAGCAATTTATGGTGGACTTCCCACAGGGTAAATACACACCCAATAGCTACTACTGGATGGGTGAGTTATATCAAGTGATTACCCCGCAGGATCTGGAAGCCGCCAGACAGTCCTTTACCCAGTTATTGGACCAATACCCAAGCCATGTCAAAGTCCCGGATGCCATGTATAAATTGGGGAAGGTGTACTTTCTTAAGGGCGATAAAAACAAAGCACGTTCACTACTGGAAGAAGTGGTTTCAAAATACAGCAAGGGCACCAACTCATCCGCAGCGGATAAAGCCCGACAGTTTATCAACGCTAATTACTAAGTCGCCGCTAGCGTCAATTAGCGTTGCTATCACCGGCAATCATGCATGACCGATCTTAGAATCACTGAAATCTTTTACTCCCTACAGGGAGAAACAAAAACCGTGGGCTTGCCTACGGTTTTTGTGCGTTTAACTGGTTGCCCATTACGCTGTGGTTATTGCGATACCGAATATGCCTTTCACGGTGGCGAGAAAAGAAGCCAGCAATCCATTCTTGATGAAGTAGCTAGCCACCAACCTCGCTATATCACCGTGACGGGTGGTGAGCCACTGGCTCAGCCAAACTGTTTGCCATTACTGACAGCACTTTGCGATCAAGGCTATGAAGTCTCGTTAGAGACCAGTGGGGCAATAACATTGGCAGGCGTTGACCCAAGGGTTGTCACCGTCATGGATTTAAAAACCCCGGCCTCCAACGAAGTGTCTCGTAACCTCTACGAGAATATCGGCCACTTATCCCGACAGGACCAAATTAAATTTGTCATCTGCGACCGCGGTGATTACGAGTGGGCAAGATTTAAAATCGACGAATATCAACTGACAGACAAAGTCGATGAAATCCTGTTTTCCCCAAGCTTTGGCCAGGTGGATGGCAAAGAGCTGGCGGAATGGATACTGGCGGATAACTTGCCGGTGCGCCTGCAACTGCAGCTGCATAAACTGCTGTGGGATGATGCAGCAGGACATTAACCCCTAACACCATCAACAATATCTTTAGAGAGAACCCATGTCAGATAAAAAAGCCGTTATCCTGGTTTCCGGAGGGCTGGACTCCGCCACCGTACTTGCGATGGCCATAGCTGAAGGGTATAGCTGCTACACCCTCGGCTTTGATTATGGCCAGCGCACCCACTCAGAACTACTGGCCGCTGAGAAAATCTCAGCCCAAATGGGTGCGGTAGAGCATAAAGTGATCAAACTGGACCTGAGCAGTATTGGTGGCTCAGCCCTGACTGACGATGATATTGAAGTCCCTGAGCATGATGATAACGCCGAGGGTATCCCGGTCACCTATGTACCTGCCAGAAATACCGTTTTTCTGTCAATTGGCCTCGGCTGGGCCGAAGTACTGGGTGCCAGTGATATCTTTATTGGCGTTAACGCCGTCGATTACAGCGGCTACCCCGATTGCCGCCCCGATTATATCGATGCCTACGAGAAAATGGCCAATTTGGCGACTAAGGTCGGTGTAGAGGGGGCAGCCTTAAGATTCGTACCCCCTTAATGCATCTGACCAAGGGCGAAATCGCCAAAAAGGGCACTGAATTAGGGGTAGATTACAGCCTGACCGTCTCCTGCTACCAGGCCAATGAGCAGGGCGAAGCCTGCGGCAAATGCGATAGCTGCTATCTGCGCAAAGAGGGATTTGAGCAGGCGGGCCTGCCCGACCCGACCCGTTATATAAATCATTGAAAAAGGTGGATATTTAGTAGAAAAAGACTTGTGTTTTCGCCTGAAAACATTATTATGTGCGCCTCTTCTGAGGGTCGTTAGCTCAGTTGGTAGAGCAGTTGGCTTTTAACCAATTGGTCACTGGTTCGAATCCAGTACGACCCACCATTATTCTAAAAAAGCTCACCCATCCGGGTGAGCTTTTTTTTTGGAATAATGGTGGGTCAGATACCACAACCTAGTACTTTCAATAGCTTATAAGCGTATCGAGCGTTTTGTTTTGTCGTGTTTATCCCACAAATTAGTATTTTGGACCCCATCAATTGGGTTATGGGGCCTTTTATTGTGAGTTACTCGACAGGTTTAAAAGGTACCGGTTAGACCGGTAATGTGTGGTTATTTTCCTTTTCTTTATTCTGAGCAATGTTTACATCTATGCCGCCCCTGATTGCTGCGGGCTGGTAACTGACGAACTATTTCACACCTCTATATTTCACACCTCTATATAGGCATGCATATTCTTATATCATCGGTTCTGTATAAAGCATATCTGCTATCGGGGGTTAAGCTGTCGTTTAAGCTGCTCGTAATTAAAATCGTGGTCTTGGCGGCTGATGACCCATTTCAGTCATTGCGAAGTATTAATACTCAGCTCCTCTTGGCAGACAGACCAATCTATTCAGGCTGGCCTTCTCCTTATTGATAGCTAGGTTTGCTTTATTAGCGCGAGGTGAAGGAAGTGGAGCAGCCAAAGTGTTGCTCGTTAGGCACCATCAATGCTGCATGAATAGATAGCCTATTATCATTCCCCTAATAATCTTGTTTGCTTTGCCATTTCGTTGCTCGTGGTTAGCGCTAGTAATTTAAGAAAAATTATAGGAAAATCAATAGTATAAGAAAAATGAAAGGGAGTTAGTGAGACAAAGTGATGGGGAATAAATATAACGTGCTCGCTTTGTCCGGAAGGATTGATGACACAGCAAAAAACTCATTTAAAAGAAACAGGTTAGCCCCGCTTTTTTAGGCTTGGTGGAAAAGCGCGCATGCGTGGTATGCATATGTTATGCGGTGATCGCGTAGTTTTTCTCATCTTGTTTGTTTTTTATAGATATAAAAGAATAGTGTATTTTCCAGTCTTTCAGGTCTTGAAGACTATATAAGGTGTAGCAATTGAATTCAGATAACAGAGTTTTAGCATTATACAATATACACTCAAATATTATAATTCGCGTTTATTTTTGTATTGCTCTTATAGCATTATTTGCTTTCGTGGACAAAGGCATTGAAGTTTCTATAGCATGTATTATTCCTTTATTCATATTCCTCTTTGTCTATAAGTGGTACGTAGGGTTTAGTTCTTATATAGAAAATATTTATTATGGTCGGATAAGGAAAGATGGTTATAAAGATTTACGCTATACAAAGCATTACAATAATTTGAAAGTTAGAACATTTAAAGGCATAAGTATTAGTACGCTAAATAATAGGCTGAGCGAAAGAGAGGCATATTTTAATAGGAGTTTGAAGCTTTATTCTGTACTTAAAGCTAACAAATATAAGAAATACTTCTTGAGAAATCCTCTTGTTAATACGGTCGTTATATTCATTGGGATTATATTTTTAGTAGTTCTTTGCCGTACATATTTCTATATTTTGGGTCTAGATATATAAGGCTTTTTAATCGTTTTATATTTCACATAACAAGCGCACAGCTTATCGCTAAAATGCTGAACTGTAAGTTTCTCGTTTCTTTTTGGCCATTTTGACAAATCCTTCGGAGGTATTGTCCTCATTTGGGAGCGAGCGTCAAACCAGGATGGGCTCAATTAATCGTGGTGTCGGTGAAATGGAAGGCTGTGTCCGAGCTGGATTTTTCAACGGTTAAATAGATAGCAAGAACCATATCCTCTGCTCTATTGATTGAGTACTGGAACTTGTCGTTAATGGATAAAAGTTGGTTGTATCAATATCAATTTTCTGATTAAAAAAATAAAAAGGTATTTTTAGAATGGGGTATAGCTGGCAAGAGCTGTGTGTTGGAAGAGAAAAACAGTTAATTACGCTGCTTCATGCATGGCATGAAGCCAAGCAAGGAAATCCGGGGTTGGTGGTTCTTAAAGGGGAGTCTGGGTTTGGAAAAACACGATTGGTTCAAGAGTTTTATTCGACCATTAGTCAGGAAACTGTTGAGGATAAGGGGAATTATTGGCCTGATTCTCTGGGAAAATCTGGAAATACACTCAAGCTTAATCCCCTTCAAGAGGAGTTGTTGTCTAACAATGAAATACCATACCTATGGTGGGGAGTGAGGTGGGTTAATCCTGTCAATAGGAACCAAAGTGAAGCTTCATCCTGTGCTTTAATTGATTGTTTTGATCATTTGTCACATCATCAGGAAAATCTATCGGCTAGAGAGGAGCGGTTGAAAAGGGGGGCAAAAGCGGCCTATATACTTACCAAAATTATGACCGGTGGTAGCGTGGTTGGTGATGTTATTGAGTTTACGGGTGAGATGATTGATGGCTGGACGGATTGGAAGAGAGAGAGGGAGGCGAATAAGAAAGAAGCTGAAAGCTCCGAAGAGGCAGAAGCAAGGATAGTCTCCGAAAAGCTGAACGATCTGGAAGGTTTTTTTAGAAATTTACTTAAAAATAATGAAAGCTCGCCTGCGCTACCCGTTATATTAGTACTTGATGATGCTCAATGGATTGATAAATATACCTATGATTTTCTTGATCGCCTTTTAGCGGATGCCAAAAAGCTTGAGTGGCCGTTGCTTGTTGTTATTACACATTGGGAGCAAGAGTGGAATTCTCTTTCGCTGGGCGAGGGCGTTGCCGTTAGTTCTGGCGTTCCACAGCTTTTTTCTAAGCATGAAAAAATGCACCCAACAGTGATTGACTGCGAAAAAGTTGTTGATCTTGATGTTGTTATTGATGGCGCATTGCCTGGTCTTCTTCCTCGGCAGGTTGAGTTTATTTTAGGTAAGGCAGATGGTAATCCTCTTCTGCTCCATGAAATTATCTTAGAGTTACTTTCTGATGCGGACTATTTTGTAAATTCTGATGTCAGTCAGCCCTTGAGTGAAGAGAGCCTGAGTGTGCTTAAATCGCATCCCTATGATTTACACAGTGTGCAGAGAAGGCGGTTTTCAAAGCTTAACAAGAATATCCAGGATGTTCTTGTTTGTGCGAGCTATGCGGGTTTTCAATTTCTCTCGGATTTTGTGGTTGAGATAGCGGCGTTTGTTGATGATAGTGTCCCTACGCGTGAGTCTTTGCGGGAAGCGATTTTTCCATACGCAGTGTTAACGAAAGAGTCTGCCGTAATATATGAGTTTAAGCATCAGGTGTATTTTGATATTGCAAAAGAAAAGCTGGAAAAATTCCCGCGTAAAATTCCGTTAATTAAAGAGGCGATCAAAGAGGTCGGCTATTTATGGTATAGAGGTGGAAGGTTTAATGATCTGGGGCGTGATCAGCAGGTCATCTTTTTTCAGTGTGTCATTCATCAATGTCATCTGCAGGATATTAAAAATGAAATTAACAATTCAGATGAAATTCCTCAGTATGTACGCTTGTTGATTTGTTCAATATATGAAGTGTATAAGCTTGGGGCTACAGATTTATATGCGAGGAAAATTTGGTTCATTCTATTGCTTAATATTACGAATGAAATAGATGCTAAACATAAAATTTATGACCGAAATTTTGATATTTCTCTTCAGGATAGGGAGTTGTATTTTAAAGCTTTCTCTACTATGGGGGGTATTTCTTTTGAGGCTGCTGATTTTAGGTCGTCTATGAACGCTTATGAGGATGCGCTTTATTTTTTTTCATTTGATAAAGATAGGGCGAAGTCTAGCTTGAGTGATTTTTTTGATGTCTCTCTGAGTGTCTTGTCTTGCTGCTACTATTTGGAGGAGTATGAAAAATACAAAAAAATTGCGTCAGATTCAATAGATATAATAGATGCTGTTGATAGAAAGTATAATGAAAGTTATGAATTAGATTTATATAAATTGCGTTACTTAAGTCGTCTTTCTCAGCTCGCGTGTACAGGTGAAAAAATTGAAGATTTTTATTGGCAGCTTGGTGTTGTTATGGATGCTATAAATCTTGCTAAAAATTTGAGTGATACTTTTTCGAAAAATAGCGGGTATTCATCTCAGTATTTGGAGGTTTTTTTTATAATGTCCAGATTATGTTTTTTCGCAGTAATTATTAGAGAAAGGCAGGAGAGAGATTTGATTAGTCTTTTAAATGGTAGTGGTATTTCTAAAGAAGAATTTCTTAAATCCAAAGACTATGATGATATGGTGAGGCTTGGAGCTTCTGGTTTTTCTGATAGTTTTCAGCGGGTTGCGGTTCGAGTCGATATTCTTGATGATCTTTTTGATTTTAAAGAGAGGTATGATCTTAAATGGGATGTGGTTGATTTTCTTATTTTGGATATTTCAGGAAGTATTGCAGCTATTTCCAGTGAGTCTAAAGATTTTGATACTTCGATAAAATACTGTGGTGTCTCGCTTTCTGTAGTCCGAGAAATGATTGAACGGAAGGGACAGGGTATTTATTTTCTGGATTTGTATAAAGATAATCTTCTTAAGCGAGGGCTTGATTGTTTTCATAAGAGCTATTACGAAAAGTCTATTAAGGATTTATTGGAATATATTCTTATAGTAGATAGAATTAAAGAAGATTTTGGAAGGGATGAAGAGGATAGTGAAATTACAAATACAGTGAATAAGGTGATATATATACTCAATAAAGAATTGAATTTGGATATCTATAAATAAATGGCTTTCTTTGATTTTTTTTTAAGTGCCTATTCCGTCAAATCCATGATCAAATATTCCTACTGCAGTAATGGCTGTAGCTAATCAGTTTCCCGGTTATTACAGCAGTTCTTGAGGCGAAGATGGCGCCAGTTCAGGTGCCGCAGCCTGTGTCAGTGCCCAAGCCAGGCTAAGATTTGATGATAGCACCGGCACTTTGGATTCTGTGGCCAAGGTTTTAAGCGCTCGCAGGGTAGGCATACCGGTACCACTCGCAACGATACAATCAGCTCCGCTCGTGTTTAAGCGACGCAGTCCGGCGAGGGCATCGTCACTGGTTAACTCATAAATAGTGTGGGTGTCAGTAAGTGTAGGATCAACTCTGAGTCCGTCGACAATACGAATATCCGCTGCTTCCCAGTAGCGGTAACCTGCCTCGGCAAGCCAATCCGGATAGGGTGATAGCAACGCAATGGATTGACAACCCAGCGCCTTTAGCGCAGCTCGAATGGCCTGGGCAGCGGTGATAACGGGAACGGAGCTGCGTTCGATTGCTTCAGCTGTCAGGCGGTCTTCAAGTTCTAATCCGGCAACGTATGAGGTTCCGGTACAGCCAAAGCCGAACGCTGCCAGTTTCATTTCACCAAAGGTGCCAATGGCTTCCGGCATATGACGAATATAATGATCCAGTCGGTCTTCTACCCGCGCAGAAGGATGTGTTAGACGGGTAGCGTAGACACCAATGCTGTCTGGCAACAAGGCCCGCATCTCGGGTTCAACGGTTGGGTTTGAGTGTGGCACTGCCACGCCTACGCGGGCGCGGGGGCCGTAATCTGGAGTTAGTTTATTCATAGTCTAAATTCTAGCAGCTTGATTAAGATGCCGTCACGCCGCCATCGACACATAGCACCTGGCCGGTGACAAACGATGCGGCATCGGAAAGCAGAAAAGTTACAGCAGCGGCGACTTCTTCCGGTTCGCCAAAGCGTGATAGGGGAATACTGGCCAGCAGCGCCTCTGCGCGGTTAGGGTCTTTTCTGGCAGCTGCTGTCATCGGTGTAGCAATAGGGCCCGGTGCAACAACGTTGACACGAATACTGGCGCTGGCAAGTTCAAGTGTTAGTGCGCGCATAAAGCCATTAAGCCCGGCCTTTGATGCCGCGTAGGCCGCCGCTTGGGAATGCCCAACAATGCCTATTTGGCTAGAGAGCAGCACAATGGAACCACGCTGGGCGTTGACCATTACCTTCGCGCATTCGCGCGCTACTTCAAAGGTAGCCGTCAGATTTATGTCCATTAGTGACTGCCATTGTTGTAAATCCGTTTCTAGCGCGCCGCGGCGCTCAAATACGCCAGCACAGCAGGCTAGACCATCAATCGTACCGTCTAAACTGGCGATGGCATTACGGGTAACAGGAGCTACATTCTCAACATCACGCAGGTCAGCGATATGAATCCGGTCCGCCGGAAGCAGCTTGGCAACCACTGTGGCTTCTGTACTATCCTTTACGATCACAGCACATTCAGCACCGTCGTTAATAGCTTCATTCAGTAGGCTTAGGCCGATACCTGAAGCGGCACCGGTGATCAGTAAATGCCGTTTAGTCAGATGCTTGTTATTGGAGGATGTCATTGTTCAGTCCGAAGCTTTGGTGGATATCGGGTGGATATAAGACGCCAGTTATTAATTTATACGTTTTTAGGTAACTGACTGTTCCAGCATGTTGCCCTATAGCAAGCAACCCTTGCAAGCTTGGGGGCATATATGCAGGATAACAAGAGGTCAAAGCACTTTATATGGCGTCTTAGCCCTCTTTAACAGCCAATATGATTAAACTTATTGGCGTGGTCACTATATATCACTACTATATAGCCTAATAACTGGCCAACATTAACCCAATTTATCAGTGCAGGAGCGTCAATTTCTGGTTATGAATTACTGAATTATGCTGTCGATGCTAAAAACGCTAATGCCAAAACAGCTCTTCCCTATCGTTATATTCTCATTGCTGGCTTCTCTCAATGGCCCAGTACGGGGTGACAGCTTAACCGTAACTACCGTCCCCGCAAGGGCAGGGCAGGAAGCCAGCCATGATTACTTTGTTAGTTTATTAAAGCTGGCGTTTAGTAAAACCGCTGACAATAAGCCGCCGGTATCCATTGCCTATTCCAAATCCTATAGCCAGAACGGTTACCTGCTGGAATTAATGCGCGAAGGCAGCCGCCTTGATATTCTCTGGTCGGGTTCTTCACAGAGCAGGGAGAAAAATTTACTGACCATCAAAATTCCCTTGGTCAAAGGCCTGTTGGGCTACCGCATGCCGATTATTCGACAGGAGCAGCGAGAACAATTTGCCGCGATTCGTACCCTTGAGCAATTACAATCCTTGACTGCCTGTCAGGGGATGTACTGGCCGGATGCGGATATTCTGGAGACCAATGGTATTGCGGTTAAACGGCTAAAAAACAACGAGCAAATGTTTTCCGAGCTTAAACGAGGTAGCTGTGACTATATATCTCTGGCGGTTTTTGAGGGGCAGGCGGAGATTGATGCCCGGTCAAAAAACTATCCAGACCTGCTGTTTTTTCAGGATTTAATTATTTATTACCCATACCCCATGTACTTTTTTGTGCCCAAGTCCAAGCCTGCGTTGTATGAACGGGTTGAGCGGGGGCTGCAATTGGCAATAGCTGATGGCAGCTTTGATAAGCTAATGCGCGAGCATGCATCCACTCAGTCTATATATCCATTATCTCGCTGGAAAAACACCACCACCATCCCATTAAATAACCAGTCTTTGCAATTAAAGCCCCGGGATCTTTCTCCGCAATTGTGGATCTTGCCTGATCAATAGTGATTCCGCTGTTAAAAGGCCACTGTTTTTTTTCGTTGCTGTAAATTCCTTAGCTATTGTTTTTCAAAACATTTTCCAGTTATTCCCTATGGGCTGCCTGTCGCGGCCAACAAGAGATTTAAAATATTGTTTGACAACGCTGTCATTTCTAATTAGTGTGCATCCATGACAGCGCTGTCAGCATTTGGCTGATAGAGGGGGTTACTTTCATCCTTTACTCGTTAGAGGTAGAGATGGGTAGTGATTATGGCTGGCCTGGCAACACATATCATCGTGATATGACATAACTAAATAAATAAAGAGGGGGTACGAAAGTGTCCAAGTTAAGAGAAGCAATTCGCAATGCGAACCGCGCTAAATCTGCTTTAGTTGGTGGTTCATTAAGCGCTCTGATGGTAATGACAATGGCCGGTGCAGCCAATGCACAGCAAGGGCCTGAACTGGAAGAGGTTGTGGTTACCGGTATTAAAGGTAGCTTAAAAAAATCCATCGATACCAAGCGCTTCGCCGATTCTATTGTCGATGCCATCAGTGCTGAAGATATCGGCAAATTCCCTGATAAAAACGTAGCGGACTCACTGGCCCGTATTACCGGTGTATCGGTAACCCGTGGTTTTGGTGAAGGTGAAAAAATTGCGGTACGTGGTACTTCTCCTGAGCAGAACCGTACCTTATTAAATGGTTCCGCTGTGGCTTCCGCCGATTGGTTTGTTTTAGATAATCCTTCTCGCGCGTTTAACTACACATTATTACCCTCTACGGTTGTCTCTTCTCTGGAAGTGTACAAATCACCCCAGGCCGATATTCAGGAAGGTTCTTTAGGGGGTACGGTTTATTTACGTACTCGCCGTCCTCTGGAAATGGATGCCAATAGCGGCTCTATCCAACTACAAAGCAGCTACAGTGAGAACTCTGAAGAGTGGGATCCACTGCTGTCGGCCATGTACTCCTGGAAAAACGATGCCGAAACCTTTGGTTTGATGGTGTCAGCAACCAAGCAGGAGCGTACCGTCCAGCGTGAAGGTACTGAGGTATTAGGTTGGGAGCAGCAATCTGTTGCCGGTCAGGATCTCTGGGCGCCGCGTGCTATCGGTGATGCGCACTTTGTACAGGAGCGTGACCGTGAAACCTTTTTGGTCACCGCGCAGTGGGCTCCTGACGATAAGCAAAATTTAGTGGTGAATTATCTGGACTCTGAATTAGAAGCCAATAACTCCAACTACAACAACTATGTTTGGATTAAAGACCAGTTAGGTCAGGGCGTTACCATCAATAACGCTACTATCAAAAACGGCGCTGCTACCGGTGGCGAAGTGTCTGGTAACTATGCAGAATACAATCTGATTGACCGAGTTTCTTCCAGTGATACTGAGTCTTTTGATATTGATTATACCTATGCGGCTGACAGCTTTATCTTTACAGCCAAGCTGGGTACAACAGAAGCTGAAGGCGGTACCGAGTCTGATAAGCAGTACTACTTTGACCGTATTCTGGATGGCTCTACCTACAACGGCCTGAACTTTACCCCTTTCTATGAAGATGGCGTTGACCTGACGGATGGCGGCGTTGAAACCAATGAAGTATTGGTAACGCGTGGTGTGGGTTATATTCAGGAAAACGTTCGCATCATGAAGGACGAAGAAGACTATATGGGCTTCGACTTTGAATTCCCTCAGGAAGGCGGTTTATTTACAGCCTTTAAAGTCGGTTTTTACTACCGTGACCACGATAAGTCACAGGATACCAACGGTAACCGTTTCCACTGGTTGGCTGATTCACAGCACGCTGATGGTACTACCGCCTATGGTGAAAATGTTGACCTGAGTGATCGCTGGTTATATGGCGCACAGGACTTTGGTACTTTGGCTGATTATGCCAGAAGTGGCGATGCCCCTTACCCGCTAATGAATATCAGCAAAGCACAGGCGGCTATTTTCCCGGCTGAAGCTTATGCCTTCCCGGCGACTAACTTTATTTTCTTGCCAGAAACCTGGGATGTTAATGAAGAAATTATGTCGACTTACTTTAAGGCCGATTTCGAAGATGGCGCGGTTCGAGGCAATATGGGTGTGCGCGTTGTGCAAACCGATGTTGAGTCTACCGGTTATAACTGGAACGGCGATTGGGTAGCGGCGTCTATCAACCAGATTGGCGATTACAGCTTGTTGGCTTCTGCCGTACAGGGTGAGTCGGGTTACGATTATGACGTTCGTAAAGAAACCATTGAGCATGACTACACCGAAGTATTGCCCAATGTGAATATTGCTTTTGATGTAGCGGAAGATGCTCTGATTAGATTGTCGGCGGCCCGTGTTATGGCGCGCCCTGATTACATCACCATTGCCAACCAGGAAGGGGCTAACCTGGATACCGGTTCCGGTAGCCGTGGTAACCCTGAGCTAGACCCTGAAACAGCTAACCAGTTTGATGTGGCTTACGAGTGGTACTTTGATGAGCAGGCATTGTTATCTGCTACCTGGTTCTACAAAGATATCCAGGGCTCCATTATTAACACCATTACTACGGAAAGCCGTTTTAACTCCAAGCTTAACCAGTTTGTTGATGTTGATTTTGCCAACCCTGAAAATGGCCGTGGTGCAGAAGTTTCCGGTATGGAAATTGGTTACCAGCAGACCTTCGGTGACTTCGGTATTTTAGCTAACTACACCTATACCGATGCCGATAGCCTGGATGACCGTGATGAGCTTAACAACCCGGGTTCTGGTCGTGTTAAAGGTGTTTCTGATCACTTGTTTAACGTGAGCGGCTACTACGAGAACAGCTTGGTCAGCGCTCGTCTGTCTTATAACTACCGTACTCAGTACTACGATGGTTTAAGTGAGTTTGGCTCTGAGTTGTATATCGATGACTACGGTCAGTGGGATATGAGTGTAACCGTTGCCGCTACTGACAACATTGATGTGATCTTCGAAGGTATCAATATCACCGATGAAGACCTTGAGTACTACCATATCGATGAAAGCCGTGCGTCACGTATCTACAGCAATGGCCCACGTTATGTGGTTGGTGTTAACTACAACTTCTAAAGTTTTAGCGGCCAGGGACTGGCCAATATTCTGGTTATTAAATGCGTCAGCATTTCATCCAGTGTCTCCCCCCCTGGGCTGGTGTGCGAAAGCCACCAGCCTTTTTTATAAATCATCGTTTTTTGGCAGGTTAAGTTAAGCAATGAACACAGTGTTAAATAGCAAGCCAATCCTCTATCTGGGTATTGATGGTGGTGGCAGCAAGTGCAAGGCCAGAGTGACTGATGAACATCATCAGGTTCTGGGCACCGCCGTTGCCGGGCCAGCTAATGCGTCTAATAATTTTGACTTGTCGCTAGCTTCTATTACCGAGTCTGCCGAAATGGCAATGGTCGATGCAGGTTTTAAAAAAACGGACCTTGCCAATGTTATCGCTGGTATCGGTCTGGCGGGTGTTAATCTCCCCGGCGCCTATAAAGCGATGAGTGAATGGCAGCACCCCTTTGCCAGAATGTTTTTAACCACCGACTTGCATATCGCCTGTCTTGGCGCACACGGTGGTGAGCAGGGGGCTGTAATTATTGCGGGAACAGGTTCCTGCGGGTGTTTATATACCGATAACAAAACCGCTATTTATGGTGGCCATGGTTTTCCCTATGGTGACAAAGGCAGCGGTGCCTGGATGGGTTTGCAAGCACTGCAAACCATCTTATTAGCGGGTGATGGCTTAGTAGAGCCTACACTACTCACAGAAAAAATAGAGCGGCAGCTCAATGCCAGTGGCCTCAGCATGGTAGAGACCATGGTGGGTGCATCCCCCAGGCAGTATGGCAAATTGGCACCGCTGGTGCTGGAAGCCGCACAGCAGGGCGATGCAGCGGCGACTGCGATTATCAAAGATGGTGCCAGTTATATTAGTGCGATGGCGCGCAAGCTACTGGATGATAAGCCCGCACGCTTCTCAATGCTGGGCGGACTAAGCGAAAAGCTTATCCCCTGGATGGATGATGATATTATCCCCCAGATATCGGCGCCGCTGGATCAGCCCGATGCAGGGGCTATCTATTTTGCTGAGAGCTCGCTAAAGGCGCAGCAGTAAAACGCTGCATAGACAGTCAACCACAGTTAACAAAAGGTAAGGTAACTATGTCCGGACGTTGTTCCAGCATTAAACTGATTCCCCGGCCTGTGGCGTTGCTGGAGCATAAGGGCAGTTTATCGCTTGGGCCAACCATAGGCTTGGTTGGCAATGATAAGAGCCTGACAGAGTTACTGGACTATACAGCCACCGAAGTATTTCAGACGCTGGAGTGTGTTAGCTATGAGCAGCCGCCACAGGGCGTACACCTATCTTTACTGTTAGAAGCCACCACGACTGCCATTGAGTCCTATCACTTAGTCATAGATCAGGAAAAAATCCAAATTACGGCGGCTTCAATCACTGGATTATTTTGGGGCTTGCAAACACTGCGGCAACTGCTCTGGCACTATAAGCAGCAATTACCCCAGCTTACCATTAGCGATAAACCTCGCTTCCCCTACCGTGGTATGCACCTTGATGTAGGCCGACATTTTATGCCGGTGGAAGGTGTTAAGCGCTATATCGATTTAATCGCCCTGCATAAAATGAATACCTTCCATTGGCATTTAACCGATGACCAGGGCTGGCGTATAGCGATTAATGCCTACCCCAAATTAACTGAAGTAGGTGCCTGGCGAGAACAAACCGTAGTGGGGCATACCTCTAATGCCGACCCGCAGAGCGATGGCAAAGCCCATGGTGGTTTTTATAGCCAGCAACAGATTAAAGACGTGGTGGCCTATGCCGCGGCAAGGCAGATAACGGTTATACCTGAAATCGATGTACCCGGTCATGCCTCCGCCATATTAGCGGCCTACCCTGAGTTTGCCTGCGGCGAAAAAGACACCTATGTACAGGGCCGCTTTGGTATCTTTACCGAGGTGCTTTGTAATAAAGAAGCCGTGTTTGAATTTCTTACCGTAGTATTGGCAGAGATCGCAGCACTATTTCCCAGTGAGCATATCCATATCGGTGGCGATGAAGTTAAGAAAGTGCAGTGGCAAGCCTGTGACTGCTGTAATGATATTATGCAGCAGATACACGCCAGCGATTATAATGCCCTGCATAGTTATTTTGTTAAGCGCGTGCAAGCCATTGCCGAAGGCTTGAATAAAAAAATTATTGGCTGGGATGAGTTATTGGATGGGGGGTCGATAGCAGCACCACCATTATGTCATGGCGGGGTATTGATGGCGGCAGGCAGGCGGCGATCAAAGGCCATTCGGTTATAATGACGCCGGTAGATGCCCTGTATTTTGATTTTTACCAGTCCACCTCATTAGATGAGCCGCTGGCGATTCACGGCTTAACGCCCTTGCAGCAGGTGTATCACTATGAGCCGGTACCCGATGGGCTAAGCCCACAGCAGCAAGCCAATATACTCGGCGCTCAGGGCAATGTCTGGACGGAATATATGCCAGACACGCAAGCCGTAGAAAGAATGGCATTGCCACGAATGACGGCATTGGCGGAAGTGCTGTGGACGGATGCCGCTGAAAAAGACTTTGCGTCGTTTATCTGTCGCCTTCCAACGATGGTTTCTTATTTGGAGTCACTCGGTTATACCGTAGCGGATAGCTATAAAAAAGTGACCGCTACAGCGCAAGTACAGGCTGATACGGTGCATGTGCTATTGGCTACAGAAAATAGCGCCAGTACTATTTTCTATACCCTTGATGGCAGCATGCCAGACCAAACATCACAGCCTTATACGGCCCCCATTATCTGCCGACAGCCAACGACAATTCGTGCTGTAGCGCAAAACCGTGCAGATGGTCAGTGTTATGGTGATGAGCGTATTACCGTAATGCCCCATAAAGCGTTGGCAAAACCACTAACTGTTTCTAGTGCTATTGAGAAGCCAGAATTACTGCTCAATGGCGTTATTGCCACTGACCGTATTTTTCAATTTCATGAATGGACAGAAATTACTGAGCAAGGTTTGCTAGCGACAATAGATTTAGAAGATCAGCTAAAACTTTCGCAAGTGCAGCTGGGTTATCAGGCGGGTCAATACCGACGCTTGTACCTGCCGAGCGCTATCACCGTGGCTGTTTCTAAAGACGGTGATGATTGGCAAACGGTCGCCGAAGCAGGGCAGGCAACGATTAAAGAGAGCGCGCCACGCATTACGCTGGATTTTAAGGCCGTGACGGCCCGTTATATACGTTTCACTTTAGAAAATACTCATCGGGCCTATAGCGAAGAAGACCGAGCCATTATCGCTATGCCTGTCTATATCGATGAACTTGTGGTTTATTGATAACAATAATAGAGCAATTTGAGCATGAAATTAGCAACCATCGACATCGTTATTATTCTGGGTTTTATCGCCGCAACGCTGGCGCTGGGGTTTTATTTATCCGCCCGTGCCAGCAAAAATATGCAGAGCTATTTTCTGGCGGGTAATGATATCCCCTGGTACTACCTGGGCCTTTCTAACGCCTCTGGTATGTTTGATGTGTCCGGGACGATGATCGCGGTGGCCTGGTTGTTTGTATACGGTATTAAGAGTGCGTGGATTCCGTGGTTGTGGCCGGTCTGGAACCAGATTTTTATGATGGTTTTTCTGGCAGTCTGGATGCGTCGATCCAATGTGCTGACCGGTGCCGAGTGGATTACTTTCCGTTTTGGCGAGTCACTGGGTAGCCGTCTATCCCATATCGCGACGGTGATTTTTGCGGTGGTGATTGTGATTGCCTTTATGGCGTATTTTGTGGAAGGTATCGGCAAATTTTCCGCGCAGTTTTTACCCTGGGATATCAGCTTTACCGTAGCGGGTATCAGTATCAGCAATGAAGATAGTTATGCGCTGGCGATTATTGCTATCACTACGCTCTATACCTTAAAAGGCGGCTTTTACAGTGTGGTCGGCACCGAGGTGTTGCAGTTTTTTATTATGACCATTGCCTGCTTGATTGTCGGCTATATCGCATTGTTTTCTACCACGGCGGAACAAATACAAGCCGCCGTTCCCGCCGGTTGGGATAGTTTATGGTTTGGTTGGGAGCTGGGGCTGGATTGGTCTGAACTAATGCCTGCCGCTGACCAGCGGATAGAAGACGATGGCTATGGTCTGTTTGGTTTTCTATTTATGCTTATGATCTTTAAAGGTATTTTTGCCAGTTTGGCGGGCCCGGTTCCCAGCTATGATATGCAGCGGGTTCTAGGTACTCGCACGCCTTCAGAAGCGGCAAAAATGTTTGGCTTAACTCCCATTGTTTTATCCTTTCCGCGTTACTTTATGATTGCCGGGATTACTGTTTTGGCGCTGGTCTATATGGACCCGGCGCAGTTACAAAGTGGTGATGGCCGTTTGGACTTTGAGCAGGTGCTGCCCTATGCCATCAGTGAATATGTTGGGCCGGGCTTTAGAGGTTTATTGCTGGCGGGTTTAATCGCCGCCTTTATGTCGACCTTTGCCGCTTTTATTAATGCGGGCTCTGCCTATGTCGTTAATGATATCTACCGCAAATATATTAATGATCAGGCGGACGATAAAACCTATTTGCGCCTAAGCTATATCGTTACTGCCAGCATTGTGGTGATCGGCGTTAGCTTCGGTTTGGCCGGTGGTAATATTCAGGCCCGCACCGATTGGATTGTCGGATTATTATATGGCAGCTATGTCGCCTCCAATATGCTGAAGTGGATTTGGTGGCGCTTTAATGGTTATGGATTCTTTTTTGGTATGGTCAGTGGCATGGTCGGTGTTGCGATTATTCCGCCCTTGCTGGAGTCTATGGGCTTTCAGTTACTGGCCATTGAGCAATTCCCACTGCTATTTGCTTTTGCTTTATTCGGTAGTCTGGCCGGTTGCTTGCTTACCCCTGCGGAGCCGGAAGAGGTACTGAAAAAATTCTACCGGCAAACGCGGCCATGGGGTTTTTGGAAACCCATTGCCGATAAAGTGCTGGCCGAAGAGCCTGACTTTACAGTGAATAAAGATTTTAACCGGGATATGTTTAATATCGTGGTGGGTATTATCTGGCAAATGACACTGGTGATTATCCCTATCTTCCTGGTGATTCGCGGCTATACCGGCATGATGGTCAGCATAGCGGTGTTTGCGCTTTGTACCTTCCTATTGAAGAAGTACTGGTGGGATAGACTGGAAGACTAGGGCTAGCGACCCAGGCGCTTTAACAGGGCCTGGTTTTCCCGCTCGATATGTTTATAAAATTCAATATCACGGAGCTGGGTTGCTGCGGCATCATCAATAATCAGCGTGGTCGATAGATGCATTTGCAGGGCAGAAGCAGGGCATGAGGCTGACAAAGGGCCTTCAACCGTTGCTTTAATCGCTTCCGCTTTTGATGCCCCCGTCGCCAATAAAATCACATGCTTTGATTCCATAATAGTGCCAATACCCATGGTAATCGAGAGGTGAGGCTGGTATTCATCCGCGGAAAAAAATCGCGCATTATCATCAATGGTCGCCTGCGTCAGTGTTTTTACTCGGGTTCTTGAGGCCAGACAGGAAGAGGGTTCATTAAAACCCACATGACCATTGCGACCAATACCCAATAGCTGAATATCAATACCGCCTTTGGCTTTAATCAGTTGCTCGTAGTTATTACCAGCACTCAATGGGTCTTCTGCGGCGCCATCGGGCACATGGGTATTATCGATATTAATATCAATATGACGAAATAGATTGTCATTCATAAAGTGGCGATAACTTTGTGGGTGATCGCCGGCCAGCCCTAAATATTCATCCAGGTTAAAGGTAGACACTTCTTTAAAAGAAATCTCCCGGTTTTTATTAGCGCTGATCAGCTGCTGATAGAGAGCCAGCGGGGTAGAGCCTGTAGCCAATCCCAATACCGAGTCGGGTTTGCTTTTTAGCTGGCTTTTAAACATTTCAGTGCCATAGGCTGCAACGGCTTCAGGGTTTTCCAGAATAACAACTTTCATGAGTGACTAACCTCGGTATGTTGCAGGCGAGCGCCTTCAAGCCATGTACTACAGACCGTAAGCGCATCAGTAAAGTGGACCAGATTGGCTGCATACCCCGGTTTAATTCGGCCGCAGCTTTGCTCAAGATTAAAAAATTGCGCGGGGTATAACGAGGCCATTCGCAGGCATTCTTCAAGCTCTAAACCGACCTCGCGATGGCTTATTCTAACGGCATCCATTAAGCCAATAGCACTGCCCGCTAATTTGCCTTCACTATTTTTCAGGCAGCCATCCTGTTCATAAATAGTTTCACCATAGAGCTCAAAGGTTTTTTCTGGGCTGCCTATGGTCGCCATAGCATCAGAAACTAAATAGAGTTTGCCTGCCGCTTTGGCTTTGTGAGCGACTAATACGCTGTTGGCATGAACATGATGACCATCAACAATAATACCGCAGTAGCTAGGCTTATCAGCCAGTGCGGTACCGACCACGCCGGGCTCGCGGCTGGCCATGGGGCGCATGGCATTAAATAAATGGGTAAAGCCTTGCAGGCCTTCGGCCAACGCCGCTTCGACCTCGCTACCGGTAGCATTGGTATGGCCAGCGCAGACGACAATGCCAGCTTCTGTTAGTGTTTTAATCTGCCCCGGCTGGGTTTGCTCGGGAGCCAGCGTTAGCATCATAGGGATATCAGCATTGCTGCATAGCCAGTCAATATCGGCGGCGGTTAACGGGCGTATTTGCTCTTTGCTATGCACGCCCCGGCGTTCAGGATTAAAAAACGGCCCTTCAATATGTATCCCCAGAATACCGGGGGTGGCGGCTTTAATCAGTGTTCTGGCAGCATCAATACCTTGATCCAGTGTTGCCAGAGTATCGCTGACCAGCGTTGGCAAGATTGCTGTTACCCCTTTGCTGCGATGGGCATTCAGCATAGTGAGCAGGGTTTCTGGCTGGGTGGCATTATTTAATAAAACACCGCCACCGCCGTTAACTTGCAGGTCAATAAAACCCGGTGCCACGATACCACCGTCTAATTGAATATGGGGCAGGCTGGTATCGGCCTCGGCGATAGGCACAATGGCCTCTACCACTGAGCCATTTAGCACAATAGCCTGTTCGCTTAGCAGCTTGTCACCGTCAAATATTCTGGCGCCGGAGATCAGTTGTTTCATCATTTTATCTTAGACCTTATTGGGGTTCAGCGTATAGGGCTGAACTCGCGCCACCTTTAATAGAAGTGACAGCGCTGTCATTTTGGTTGAGATAGGCAAAAAAGTAAAGGTCTAAATCGCGATAAAAAGGCCGTTTGGCGCAGCTTAATTGGCTTCTGTGGACTCCCGAATAATCAGCTGCGGGGTAAAGATCGCGTCTTCGCTGTCGTCACTCTGGTTACGGGTGGCTTTTATCAGCAAATTGGCGGCGCTCTGGGCAATGGTTGAGGTTGGCTGTTCTGCCGTAGTCAGCTTGGGCCAGGTTTGACGGGAGAAGGGGCTATCTTCAAAGCCGGTAATCGCTAATTGGCTGGGGATCGCTATATTCATTAGTCGGGCAGCAAACAGGGCGCCCGCTGCAATTTCATCGTTAGAGGCGAAAATCGCGGTGGGCTTGTTTTCTTTGGCGAGTAACTTCTGTGCCCCTTTAACGCCGGATTCAAAAGAGTATTCACCGGCCAATATGAGGGAGCGGTTAATCTTAATACCATTTTTCTTCAGTGCAGCTTTATAACCCATCAAGCGTTCCTGACTGGAGTTATGCTCTTTATCACCGCATAAAAAGCCAATATCCTGGTGACCCGAAGCAATCAAGTGCTCGGTAATAGCAAAGGCGGCCTGATGGTCATCGATAAAAACACAGGGTGAACGGTCATCGCTGGGGCCGGCGCCGGAAAGAATGCGAACAAACTTAACATCCAGTTTTTCCAGTGTAGAAATGACCGAAGGCATTTCAGAAAAGGGCGGTGTAAGAATCAGGCCCGACACCCGTGAGCGTTTAATCATTGCCGTTAGCTCGGCATCAATATCCTGAGATTTGGCATTGCAGGGGTGAATTAATAATTCAAAGCCTTCTTCATTACAGGCGGACAAAATGCCGTTTTGCATATCAATAATATAATAGGCATTGGGGTTGTCATAGATAAAGGCGAGGGCATAGGACTTGGTGCCAGCAAGGTTACGGGCAGCGGCATTGGGTTGGTAGTTAAGGGCTTTAACCGCTTCCAGAACCTTTTCCTGAGTAGGCTTTCGGACCGAGGGTTCATTGTTCATCACTCGGGAAACGGTTTTAATCGAAACACCGGCGCGTTCCGCTACATCATTGATCGTTGCTCTCACTACCTTTCTCTTCCTTAACCTTATTGTTGTTGAGTGGCCGCATAGTCGCTAAAACAGTCGATACTCAAGCGCTGACTATACCGTTTCAAACGGGCAATTAATATCCCTGGTTTTATTTCTGCTTTCACTGCCGGTTATTGCGTGACTAGAATAAATTTGACAGCGCTGTCATTTGTTCTTAGTATGAGTCCACTTACTGCTTATTGCAAGTTTAGCCATAAGCAGAATCTATCTAACGATACATCTAAATATTCATATAGCTATTATAACTGCAAGTATAACTACAAGAACCTGGGGCTGGGGTTTACATGAGTCGTAAAACGCTAAAGAGTTGGCAGCAGCTTGCAGCAGAGGCCGCTGCAATGGACGACCTGCAGATCAATCAGTTGTTTGCTGATAGTTCCAGCCGCTTTGAAGACTATCACCTTAGCCATTGCGGTATTTTATTCGACTACTCAAAAAACCGAATCACCGATAGCGTTAAGGCCGCTTTGCTGGAGCTGGCCAGTGAGTGCAACGTAGCGCAGTGGCGAGATGCCATGTTTGCCGGGGATGCAATAAATCACACCGAGAATAGAGCGGTATTACATACGGCGCTGCGCAGCCATCGTTGCCCTGATGCCGCCGTCAATCAACAGGTTGCTCAGGAACTGGAACATATCAAACGCTTTTCCGAGCAGCTGCGTTCAGGCGAGCTAAGCGGCTATACCGGTAAACCGCTGCTGGATATTGTTTGTCTTGGCGTCGGGGGGTCTAATCTTGGGCCGCAAATGGTAACCGAGGCCTTACTTAAAAAGCCGGAAGACACGGTTAACCTGCATTATATTTCCACCGTGGATAGTGTGCCTTTAGAACAATTGCTGGTGACGCTAAATCCTGAAACCACGTTATTTATCGTTTCGTCGAAAACATTTACCACCACGGAAACCACCTTAAATGCAGCCGCTGCCAAGCGTTGGCTATTAAGTCAGGCGCCAGCAACTGCTCTGGCACAACACTTTGTTGCCATCACCGTAGATACCGCCAGAGCGCAGGCTTTTGGTATTGCGCCCGCTTACTGCTTTAAAATTTGGGACTGGGTTGGCGGGCGTTTTTCACTGTGGTCTGCCATTGGTTTGCCTATTGCTATTGGTCGGGGTTATCAGGCTTTTGCATCACTATTAGCCGGAGCCGCAGCTATGGACGAGCATTTTGCCAGCACTGATCTCGACCAGAATATGCCGGTTATGATGGCTCTGGTTGGTATTTGGAATACCACCTTCCTGAATATCAATACCCTCGCCATTCTGCCCTATGACCAGAGCCTGGCCCAGCTACCGGCCTATTTGCAGCAGGCTGAAATGGAGAGTAATGGTAAGTCGGTGAATTGGCAGGGTGAAGTGATTGACTATAAAACCTGCCCGGTGCTATGGGGCCAGACTGGTATTAATGGTCAGCATGCCTTCTACCAGTTATTGCATCAGGGTACTCACGATGTAGCGGCTGATTTTATCGCCTCGGCAATTAGTTGCGGTGAGACGGCATTGCATCATCAAACCTTAATCGCTAACTGTTTTGCTCAATCTCAGGCATTAATGAATGGTGTTAGTGCTGCTGAAGTTAAGGCTGATCTGGTTGCAACGGGTGGCAGTGCTGAAACAACCGAAAGGCTGGCGCCACATAAAGTTCATCCCGGTAACCGTCCCAGCAATACGCTGGTGCTCAATACATTGGATGCCTATCACCTCGGCGCAGTCATTGCGTTGTATGAACATAAAATTTTTGTGCAGGGTGTTATCTGGGAAATTTATTCCTTTGATCAGTGGGGCGTGCAGTTGGGTAAGTTACTGGCCGCCAATATGCTGGAAGATGTACAGTCGAAGCAGCCCGTTAAGCAGTACGATAGCTCCACCAATGGGCTGCTGAATTATTTAAAATCGGTCAGTATGTAAGGCCATTGTTTTGTGTGTTTCTGAGAGCAATTCCTGTCGCTCTCATATTATCCGGCCTCGGATGCCCTCCCTAAGTGATTAGGGAGGATTTTTTCGACTCCCCGGCTAATAGTTTTAGGATTTAAGTGTGAATTAAAGGTCTATAGTCATAATTGCACACGTTGCTTATTTATAGTCAGATATTCACGCAAAAACGTGTCGGGTCAGATAACAAAGGGTTATAGCTATGGTTAATCAAACAGTCGCTAAGGTTACCGAGCGTATTATCGAGCGCAGCCGTGCCAGCCGCGGCGACTACCTCAGTAAAGTGACCGCCGCCAGCCAGCAAGGTGTTTCCCGGGCCCGGCTCTCCTGCGGCAATATTGCCCATGCCTATGCGGCTTCCGAGCAGCAGGATAAATCGGTATTGGCGGTCGACCGCTCCGCTAATCTAGCCATCGTTTCTTCCTATAACGATATGTTATCGGCGCACCAGCCGTTTAAGGATTACCCTGACATTATCAAACAGGCGGCTCGGGAGGCGGGTGCGGTGGCACAGGTGGCAGGTGGTGTGCCCGCTATGTGTGATGGTGTCACTCAGGGCCGCGACGGTATGGAATTATCGCTGTTTAGTCGTGACCTGATTGCCATGGCCACCGGTGTGGCGCTTTCTCACGATATGTTTGATGGTGTGGTCTGTCTGGGTGTCTGTGACAAAATTGTGCCGGGCATGTTAATAGGAGCTTTGGCGTTTGGGCATTTGCCGACCGTTTTTGTGCCAGCAGGGCCCATGCTAAGCGGACTGTCTAATAGCGAGAAAGTCAAAGTCAGGCAGCTCTATGCTGAGGGTAAAGTCGGGCGCAAAGAATTACTGGAGGCTGAAAGTCAGTCTTATCACAGTGCGGGTACTTGCACCTTTTATGGAACCGCTAATAGTAATCAAATGCTGATGGAAATAATGGGTTTGCACCTGCCTGGCAGTTCTTTTGTTAATCCGGGAACACCGCTAAGGGAAATGCTGACCCGGGCTGCGGTTAAACAACTGGCGGAGTTAAGCCCTTTATCTCCCAACTATACACCGCTGGCCAGCATTATCGATGAGCGCAGTTTGGTCAATGGTATCGTTGGCTTGTTAGCCACTGGTGGCTCGACCAATCATACTATTCATATTATTGCGATTGCCCGTGCTGCGGGGGTGATTATTGATTGGCAGGATATGGCGGAGCTGTCTGAGGTCGTCCCTTTACTGTGCCGTATTTATCCCAATGGTCAGGCGGATGTTAATCACTTCCAGGCGGCCGGTGGTATGTCTCTATTGATCAGGGAGCTGTTATCCCAAGGCTTATTACATAATGAGGTCAATACGATTTTAGGCGAGGGTGGCTTACAGCGTTACTGCGACGAACCTTTTCTTAGTACTGATCAAGGTGAGACCAGCATTGAATGGCGGGATGGTCCTAAAGAAAGTCTAGACAAGGATGTACTTGGCAGTTGTACAAAACCCTTTAGCGAAGAGGGTGGCTTAAAACTGCTAAGCGGTAATTTAGGTCGCTCAGTGATTAAAATCTCTGCGGTAAAACCGGAGCATAGAGCAGTGACGGCGCCAGCCATTATTTTTGAACATCAGGACGAAATCAACGTTAAATTTGATGCCGGTGAGTTGGAGCGGGATTTTATTGCTGTGGTACGTTTTCAGGGCCCCAAAGCCAATGGTATGCCAGAGCTGCATAAGCTCACACCGATATTGGGTATCCTGCAAGACCGAGGCTTTAAAGTCGCATTGGTCACCGATGGGCGTATGTCCGGTGCCTCCGGTAAAGTACCGGCAGCGATTCATCTTTCCCCTGAAGCTTTAGATCAAGGTCCCATAGCCCGCTTACGTGATGGCGATATCATTGAGCTTAATGCCAATACCGGCGTATTAAATCTAGCCGACCCATCGTTTTTATCCCGTGAAGTGGCCATGGCCGCGGATAAGGTCACGGTAGGTATGGGGCGGGAATTATTTGCAGGCTTTAGAGCGCAGGTGGGCAGTGCCGAAGATGGCGCATCCGTCTTTTAAGCCAATCCCAAAACTTTAGTGTTAGCAGAAAAAGAGAATAGCTATGGCAGAGCCCTTTGATATTGTGATTTTTGGTGGTACCGGTGACCTGACCTTAAGGAAGCTAATCCCTGCCTTATACCGTGCCTTTCGTGAAAACCAGTTAGTGGAAGGGACGCGGGTTATCGCCAGTTGTCGCAGCCAGCAAGATATTGATAGTTATCTTGATACGGCAGCCCTGGCCTTGCAGCAGCATTTATCCCCGGAAGAATTTAGTGTGCCGGAGTGGGAGCAATTTAAAAGCTATCTGCATCCGGTGATGCTGGATATCGCCGTAGACGATGATCGCTGGCAGGCCTTACAGGTGCTAATGGATGCGGAGCCTGAAAAAGTGCGGGTATTTTACCTGGCAGTGCCCCCGGCTATTTTTGGTGTCACCTGTGAAAATTTATCCAGCGTTAACCTGATTACGACTAATAGCCGTTTGGTGGTAGAAAAACCACTGGGCTACGATGCAGGTTCTGCCGATGCGATTAATACCGAAATCGCCAACTATTTTGAAGAAGAAAATATTTATCGTATCGACCATTATCTGGGCAAAGAAACCGTGCAGAACTTAATGGCCTTACGTTTTACCAATCTTATTTTTGAGCAACTATGGAATGCCAAATCCATTGATCATGTGCAGATTAGTATTTCAGAAACCGTGGGGCTGGAAGGGCGTGCCGGTTTTTATAATGATGCCGGTGCACTGCGTGATATGGTGCAAAACCATTTGCTGCAATTGCTGTGTTTGGTGGCGATGGAGTCTCCCAATAAAGTGGATGCCAAAAGTATTCAGGCAGAAAAAATTAAAGTCTTGGAGGCCCTGCGCCCAATGCACGGCGAAGAGGTGATCAATAACACGGTGCGGGGCCAATATGTGGCGGGCAGTTATTTCGGCGAATTAGTACCGGGTTATCTGGAAGAATTAGAGTCGCCTACCAGTCAGACAGAAACCTTTGTTGCACTACGCGCCTATATCGATAATTGGCGCTGGGCACGGGTGCCCTTTTATTTGCGCACCGGCAAGCGAATGAAGTCACGCTGTGCAGAAATTGTGATTCAGTTTAAGGATGTACCGCACCGTGTTTATGATGACTCGGCTGGCCCGCTGGAACCCAATCGTCTGGTGATCCGCTTACAACCCGAAGAATCCATCCAGATGACTGTGATGTCAAAGAATCTGGAAAATATGGATATGCAGCTAAAACCTGCCACCCTTAACCTAAACTTCTCTGACACCTATACGCAGTTTCGCAGTGATGCTTATAAGCGCTTAATTTTGGATGCCGCCGCTGCCAATACCAGCTTATTTATTCACCGCGATGAAGTGGCTGCTGCCTGGAACTGGATTGATCCGATTATCGATTCATGGCAAAACAGCAAAGCCGTGCCCAATTTATACCGAGCCGGCACCTGGGGCCCCGATGAGTCTGATGAATTATTGGCGGAGGAAGGCCATCATTGGTTTAATTCGGGTGAGACTGAGACATAGTGATGGTTACTGAATATTTTTTTACCGATCGCGATAGCCTGTTTACGGCTTTAGTGTATGACTGCCAGAAAATCCTGACGGCCGCCATTGCTGAAAAACAATCAGCAACGTTTATGGTGTCCGGCGGTAGTACCCCACAACCCCTATACCAGCAACTGGCAAAACAGCAGCTGGATTGGCAGAAAATTCATATAGCACTGGTCGATGAGCGCTGGGTTGATTGTCATCATGCAGGCAGCAATGAAGCGTTTATTGCCAATAACCTGATGCGCGATCACGCTGCCGCCGCCCAATGGATTGCGATGAAAACAGCGGAGCAAACAGCGGCTTTAGGTCTTGCCAACTGCGAACAACGCTATCAAGAATTACCGCGTCCTTTTGACCTAACGGTTCTGGGTATGGGGCCTGATGGCCATACAGCGTCGTTATTTCCCGGTGCCCAGGGTTTGCAGCAGGCATTGGACATATCACACCAGCAACTCTGTACAGCGATAGAGGCCAAGCCCAGTGAGGTGACTGGAGAACTAACAGAGCGCATTAGCCTAAGTTTATTTGGCCTGCTGCAATCCAAACAGCTTCATCTGTTAATTACCGGCGAAGAAAAGTTGGCTGTTTATCGGCAGGCCTTGGCCAATAGGGATATTGGAAAAACACCGGTTAGTGCGGTATTGCAGCAGCAAACCATACCGGTCAAAGTCTACTGGGCGCCCTAATTAACTGATCAATGGAACCGACAACTGGAACATACCATGAAAGCTATCGAACAGATTATGACAAGCAGCCCCGTGATTCCCGTTATTGTGATCGAGGATATCAATGATGCCGTGCCTATGGCCAAGGCTCTGGTCGCTGGTGGGCTAAGCGTTTTAGAGGTGACCTTGCGCACGGACTGTGGTTTACAGGCGATTGCAAATATCAAACAGGAAGTAGCCGGTGCTATTGTGGGTGCCGGAACGGTAATTACCCCGCAAGATGTTGATAAGGCGGTAGCCGCGGGCGCTGAATTTTTGGTCAGCCCGGGCAGTACCCCAACTTTAATCGATGCCGCCTTAAACACGACTATCCCGCTGCTACCCGGCGTGGCCAGCCCCAGTGAAGCGATGTTATTGCTGGAGCAAGGGATATCCCATATGAAATTTTTCCCGGCACAGGCGGCTGGGGGCATACCGATGCTAAAGTCCATTGCTGGCCCACTGCCACAGATTAAGTTTTGCCCCACCGGTGGTGTGTCAGAAAGCAATGCCCCTGACTTTTTGGCCTTGCCCAATGTGCTGTGTGTCGGTGGTACCTGGATGCTGGATGCCGCTTTGGTAGCAGCCAGAGATTGGTCAGCGATTGAAGAGAAAGCACGTAATGCCGCGCAATTAGTATCAGCCTAAAGCCCCGGCTCTTTATAGGCGCAATAGGGGCCCCATTGGCCCTGATTGGTACTTTGCCTGTTATCCCGGTCTTTATTAAAAACCGCTCTTAGTGTAAGGTTAAGCCCGAAAATAATACGAATAATGTAATCATATAAAAATAATACCAAGGATTAAGCATGACTCTGCTTACCATACTGGTGCTTTTATTTGGCACTGGTCTTATTGCTACCGGGCTGTTCTACCACCTTAAACGCCGTACATTAAACTCAGACCCCATACTGATTGCCACCTGCTATGTCTGGGGTGGGGTTAATATTGCTGTCTGTATACTCTAGTTTGCTATTTAGCCTATAAGATTTTTAACTGCTTGATCTCATCTTTGCGGCTGTTTAGTAAGTCTTCGATTTGATCCAGATAATCTGCCTTGTCGCTTAAGGCGCTTAAATCACCCGATAAGTTTTTCTGGATTTGTTGCTTGAGTTTTTGCTTTAGTTCGCCAGATTGAGCGCTGATTTGTTTCTTTAGTCCTGCTGTTAGGGCTTTATCCAAATTAGAGCGCAGTTTGATCGTCGGCGAATTAATATCCCCTTTGGCAATTAACTGAAGGTCAAAGTTATCTACAGAGCCTAAGCTATCGGCGATAACTTGTTGGGTGGTCGTGCTTTGTGGGCTATCCACTAGCAGTTTGGCTTGAGAAAATGTTCCCGTAAAATCCAGTGCTATGGTGTTAGGGCCTAGCTGCGCAGCACCCGTAATATCCGTCTTGGCTTGCCCTAAAGTCAGCCCCATATCCTTGCTGTCAGATAAGGTGACATTGTTCAGTGATAACTGGTCGATTTGCAGGGATAGCTGGTCGTTAAACAGCTCTTGCCGATGGTCAAAGCTGGCATTTAAGCGCAGGCTGGCTTGTTGGCTGTTTTGGCCAGTTAAGGCCAGTGTGGCAGGTGTTGTCCAGTCGCTGGGAGGAAAGGCAAAATCAGCCGCTTTGCCCTCAAAGCTAATGCTGTCGTCGGCAATGCCGGCGATGCCATCCAGAGTGGCCTGTTTCAGCAAGACTTGCGGCAGTGGGTTTTGCTCTTCAAAACGTATCCAGCGGCCTTCGCCTCGCGGTGGTTTGGCTTCGGTTTGACCGGAGCCCATAGCCTGGGTGATTTTTTTAAATATGCCCAAGCCCTGTTGCAGCCACTGGCTGACTTGATTGCCGGTCAGGGCGCTCATAAAGCTGACATCTTGATCGGAGAACCCCACTTTTTTCATCAGCCGGTTTGCTTCCCGGTCGGGCATGGCTTTGGCGTTGTTAATTTCCTGATCTACGGCTTTGCGGTCTTGTTCGAGTTGTTGCTTGAGGGATGTGATCAGGTCGATATCTTTATTAACGTCTTCCTTCAGGCGTGTAAGGCCGGTAACTTTTTCTAAAAAATTTCCGCTTTTCAGTTTTTTAAAGCGAGCTTTATACTCATCGGCTTTATCTTCATCGGGTAGCTGTTGAATATTGCTCTGCCAGCGCTGTTCTATTGCCGTTAGCCGTTGTTGGGTTTGGTCAATTTGGTCCTTAAAGTATTGCTCTTCGTTTTTCAGCAGGCTGTTGATATCTGGCAGAGATGTAGTTGGTATGGCGCCGCCAAGATCAATATCAAAAACGCTATCATCTGCTGTTGCGTTCTTGGCCGCGGCAATAGCCCCTGAGGTTTGGCGGGGGGTATTAAATTGTAAATCCGATAGTGCAGCAGACTCTATAATCAGTTGCCGACGCAGCAACATCAAGCCGTCGAGTTCGGTACTGATATTGCCAGCTTCTACTAAGTTGGACATGGGCTTACCGGCGTCGGTGACTTTAAGTCCTGTTAATTCAAGCCGGGTAGGCCATAAGGTCAGCTTGGCAGTACTTAGCTCAACTCTGGCACCATTGGCTTGAGTGCCAAAGGTTTCAATACTGTTTTTTATTATCCAATCAATACTCAGATACCAGCCGAGTGTAATAATCAGTAATACCGCAATACCCCAAGCACGAATCCAGCGCCCCATCATATTCTCCTAAGCTTGAAGTTGTTGGTAAGCGTTAAAAATTTTGCCACTTTTAAGCCATAGGGCGATCCGGGATTTATTCACCATGGCCAGTAATTTTTCCCGGTATTGAATAATCAATAGTCTCCCGATGATGACAATAAACGGGCTGAGCGCTAACGACAGTAATAAGCTGCCCAGAATCAACGTATTGTTATAGCCCAGTAAGCGCCAGAAGCTGCTTTGGTAGAGTGCTGTCCATAATCCCTGTAACGATGGCGCCTGCAATACCCAGTAGCCCAGGCTTTCACTCAGTGGGTCTACGGCATAGGCGAATAGGGTAAAGACACCCAGGCTTAATAAAAAGGCGGGCAGGTTAACCCGGACTATCAATAGGATAATTAACAGCAAGAGATTATGCGGTGCATTCAGCGGCGTGAGTCCCATAATGGCGGCCAGTGCAATAGCCAGTGAAATTTGGATAGGACTGTCGTCAGAATTAAGTATTTTTAATAGCTTTGCGAGTAGGGTGATCATGACTGCCTCCTTGAATCAGTGCTGACTATAGCTTGTTAAGAGCACAGGTGAAATACATGGCTGGCAGCAATGCTAAAAAAGTGTGGTTGGATCCGTTAATAAGTACATTACTGGAGGTTATGCTTGCGATAAGAATCTATCACTTATCATTATTTCTCTGCCCCCTATTATTTTATCCGTCAATTTTAAGATGATGAGTAAGGGGACGCTATGCTGGGATTGTTTAGCAAAAGACAAAAGCCCAAGAATGCACTTGATGAAGTTATTTTTTCTATGTACGGCAACCCGCCGCCGGAAAAGCGAGCCCATGTTGGCAGGGCGACGGCTTTGGCGCGGGAGTTACTGATGGATATAATTGATGCACGGGATGTACAGCGTCAATCCATCACCCTGAATAAGAGCCCCATCCCTTATTCAACCCATGATCTGGCACTGTCGGTTTCGCTCAGTTTTTTTAAGCGGCCTGAATATATCCCACAGCTGGCTATGGCACAGTTATTTGCCAAAATACAGGTGATGGATTGGCAAAAGTCAGGGTTGGTGGTGCCAGAGTTGGTGCAAAGTTTTAATGCGTTGAATAAACACTACCCAGCGGCTTAATACACTTGCATGCCGCTATTATGAATATGCTGGATAAGCCATTGCTGGTCGGCTTTTACCAGATTGATGGTACCCAATCCAAAGGTCGTTGCTGGCTTGCCCATATGTAGCCCTCCTAGTCTGAATCTAACAATCACCGTGGCAGCGTGTTCGCCGCTGGAAAGATGCACCGGTTCCAGATCAAAGCTAAGTTCACTAAACATGGCGATAACATGGGCAACACCACCGCTGAGGTAGGTCTGTTTGTCCCAGGCATTGCCGCCGGGTTGAATAATCACAAAGTCCTCGGTCAGTACGCTGGCTAATTGCTCGGCATTTTTGGCTTTTAGGGCATCGGTATAAGTGGTTAAGGTATCCAGTATGGATGGTTCGCTGGCTATGAGCGCTGCTTTGCTGATCGGCGCCGGGGTGGCTGCACCACCATGATTAACCTGGGGACGACATTGTGCTCCCAGTTGTTTTAGTAGAGCTGATGGCTGACTGACTTGTTGGCCAGAGCAGGCCGCTTCCATATCAAGCAGAGTAGTGCGGGTATCGGAGTAAGCCGCCAGGCTCACAAATAAACTCATCAATAAGATAAACTGTTGTGGACTGTGTTGCATAGACTTGCCTGATTGACTGTTGTTGGTATGGATATTATCTGCCCTATTGTAAAAGAGCGTCATGGGTTTTGCCATGCTGCGATGGCAGCTCACCGACCGCGATTGTTAGTCTTCGGCGCACTGACAGCTTTGAGGTTTATTCGCTTTTGTTCTGCATAAAGAGCCGGTTCACGGCGATAGCACAGGGTAGGTATATATCCGTACATCATGTCTGCTGAAAGGGACTAAGCTGATAAGGATAACCGTAAAATGAGTGTATATTCGGCGCCATAGAATAATAACAGCCGCCGGGCTTTATCAACGCTGTTAAGGTTTACAACGACAACCATGGACAAAGTGCAACGGGATAACAGCAAGCAATACGCATCACAACCGCTATTGGTGGTTGCGGGTTGTGTCTGTGTCCTGCTCGCCTTTATCGGTGCCTTTTTACCCCTGATGCCAACAACGGTCTTTGTCTTAATAGCAGGCTGGTGCTTTTCACGTTCCTCAGAAAAATTTGACCGCTGGCTAACCCGGCAAGCGGTGTTGGGGCCTATTATTTTGCGCTGGCGCCATCATAAGGGTATCGCCCTGAAAGACCGCAATAGAGCATTGTTGCTGATGTGGGCTAGTATGTTGTTATCGATGTTGATAATCCAAACAGCGGGAGTGATTGGGTTATTACTATTACTTGGCGCAGGGGTGAGTGTCTATTTGTGGCGCTTGCCTATTGTGGCGCCAGATTCGGGTTCGGTCACCGCCAGCCTGTCCAAATATCAACTTTAGGAGCAGACACGATTGAGTATTTCCCCTCTGGAAACCAGGTTTTATAGTCACTGATATGAGCATTTTGGTTGTTGAAGATAGTCTTTCAATTCGTAAGCTATTACTGAGTATTGTCGAAGAAGCCGGTTTTAGCTGTCTGGAGGCTGGCAGTGGTGAGGAAGCGCTGGAACATCTGGCCGATGGCAAGCCCCTGCCACAGTTAGTGATTCTCGATATTGGCCTGCCCGGTATCGACGGGTATGAAACCGGCCGCCAATTAAAGGCGATAGCCGGTGAGCGCCACCTGCCCATTATTTTTCTGACTGGTGCCCGAGATAACGATATCTTAAGTAAGTGTTTAGCCATTGGCGATGATTATATTGCCAAGCCTTTTAGTGTTGAAGTGGTTAGCTCCAAGGTTGAGGCGCACCGCCGTGTGAGCGAAATTTATCAAAAAATGGAACGGCAATACCAGGCTCTGGAGGTACATCAGCAACAGGTTAAGCGTGAGCACGATATTGTTGAAACGATTTTTGCCAACCACTTTGAAAAACATATCGCCAGTATCGAACACTTTCGTTATCACATTTCCCCAACTTCGGTTTTTAATGGCGATGTACTTCTGGCCAGCTATGGCCCTTCGGGCAATCTCTATATTGTGGTGGGGGATGTCACTGGGCATGGCCTGCCAGCGGCCGTAGGGGCGATACCAGTATACCCAACCTTTCGGGCGATGGCCGCCAAGGGATTAAGTGTTGGCCATATCGCCGCAGAAATGAATCGGGCGCTAACGGATCTACTGCCTGACAATATGATGCTGGCCGCCAGTTTGATTGAACTGAATAGTCAGGGTGACCAACTGACAGTATGGTCGGGGGGATGCCGCCGATGATTGTGGCCGACGGCGACGGCAATATAAAACAATTTATTCAAGCCACACATTGCCCGCTGGCGATGTTGGAGCACCATGAGTTTAGTCAGGACGTGATGGTCTATAACGTCGATGTTAATGACAAAGTCTATTTATTTACCGACGGCGTAGAGGAAAGCCGCAACAGCGCCAATGAAATGTTTGGTGAAGCCCGCCTGCATGGTTTATTTGATGGCACAGACGGCAATATGTTTGATCGGATTATTGGCCGCCTGGCGGAGTTTACCGCCGGCCAGGACCAGGACGACGATATTACTCTGGCGGTATTGGACTGTGTGCCTAATGCGGGCCCCAAGGTCAGGGCAAGAGACACCATCAAGGTGCTGCCCTGGTCACTTAATTATGATCTGGGTATTGACGATATCCGGGCTAGTAATCCGGTATCACAAATTGTGCCGCTGCTATCCAATGCGATTGGGTTGGATGTGCATCAGGATTACCTGTCGACGATTTTATCTGAGCTTTATTCCAATGCCCTTGAGCATGGCTTATTAGAACTGGACTCCTCGATGAAACAGACCGAGGACGGCTTTATGGACTATTACAGCCTGCGCTCGCAGCGGCTGGCAGACTTGCAAACAGGCATGATCAATATACAAATTCACTTTAAACATAATGGCAGCTGCTACCAGATAGAGTTGCAGATGAGCGACTCTGGCGCTGGTTTTGATTACCAGAAGGCCAGAGCCGTGGCGGGTGAAAATGATGCATTTGGTCGAGGGATTGGTATTCTGGAGTCACTTTGCGATGATGTTGTCTATAGTAAAGGAGGGAGTTCAGTCACGGTGACCTATGCACTGGAGTGAACTCGGCCCTAGCCAAGTGTTGAGGCGCGGGTAGTGGCATGCTGAACAGATCTAAAATAGCTGTAATTTCAATAGTATGAGGCGGTTAATGAAGGATACTGAGAAAAGTATATCGTCGCTAGCGACGTTGCCGGTATGGGACAAAGAGCGGGCCTTGTCGCGGATGAACGGGCGGATGGATCGCCTGATGATGATGATAGATCTCTTTCCACAGGAAACAGTGGACTATATGACGTCTCTCGAGCAGGCGGTAGGCCAGCGTGATGGCCCGCAAATACGCTCAATGGCCCATGTGTTAAAAGGGGTGGCCGGTTCCCTCAGTGCCAGCCAATTGCAGGCCACGGCTGAGGCAATGGAAGGCGCAGCATCCAGTGATGCTGAGAATATGGCGACCCTGTATGGCCAATTAGACTATGCTTACCGCCAGTTCTGTGAGCGGATTGAGCAAGAAAAAAATACCACCGAAGACGCAGAGCAAGAGAAGGCAGCAACCAGCGCTGCCCCGGTCAACTTATCTCAGGTACTTCCTTTAATGGCTGCGCGCTTAGAAGCGGCAGAGTATATTGACCCTGAGGAGTTAAGCGCGATGCAGGCAGGCCTGAGCAAACCCGATGAATTAGCACTGATGGATCAACTGCGCAAACAACTGATGCAGTTGGATAATCAGGCCGCACTGCAAATAATTAAGCAATGGTTGGCAAGCACTAAAGCCCATTAAACATTAAGCAGGTATACCGTCGTAATGGAATATAGAAAACCTGAAATATTGATTGTTGATGACTCTCCGGCCAATATTCATGTGTTGGCGCAACTGCTGAGCGCTGAATATCAAGTCAAGGTAGCCTCCGACGGTGCCCGCTGTTTAGAGCTTGCCCTGGCTGGGCCTGCCCCTGACCTTATTTTGTTAGACGTTAATATGCCGGAAATTAATGGCTATGAAGTCTGCAAACAATTAAAAGCGAATGAAGCCACCAAAACTATTCCGATTATTTTTATTACCGGCATGACCAGCGCTGAAAATGAGGCTTACGGTTTTGAGTTAGGTGCGGTGGATTATATCTCCAAGCCGTTTCATCCGGCCGTAGTGGAGGCGCGGGTAAAAACCCAAATTACCATAAAACAGCAAGCCGATAAGCTGGAAAGAATGGCGATGCGAGATCAGCTGACCGGGCTTTACAATCGTTATTACCTGATCGATATCGCGTCTAAAAAAATTGCCTCAGCGGTTAATCATCAATCCCCCTTAAGTATTGCGGTGATCGATATTGATAAATTTAAAAGCTTTAACGACCAGTACGGCCATGAATTTGGCGATGAGGTCTTGGTAGAGTTTGCCCAATTACTGGAGTCCCATTGCTGCGCCAACGATGTAGTGTCCCGCTATGGGGGTGAAGAATTTGTCATGCTGATGGAAGGCAGTGATCTGGCCCTGAGTCTGGAAAAGTCTGAGAGTTTGCGCCGTATTGCCTCTGAGCTAAAACCCAAAGGTATTTCGGTGACGGCCAGTTTTGGCGTGACCACACTACGCCCGCAGGATGATTGTTTTGATGACATGTTTAGTCGCGCCGATGCGGCGCTGTTTGCTGCCAAAACTGCCGGTAGAAACTGTGTTCGACAACATCAGTAAATCCATCTTATTGAAGCTATTAATAGTACATACTGCGTCAGCAGTCCTTTGGAAAGTTGTTGCAAGAATTTTTATTAACGGATAAAAGTTGAGCGATAAAATGAGCCAGTTCTCTAGCAAACCATTAAGCCGTCGACGTTTTTTAAATCGCTCTATTAAAGGGGCTGGCCTTGGTGTGGCCGCGGTGAATGCGCCCTATATTATGTCAAAAGAAAAAACCACGCTGCGTATTATGGGTACCCATGTCACCTTGCAGGAAGAAATTCGCCAGCAGGCTATGGCCGACCTCGGTATTAAGCTGGTATTTGAAGCCAGAGGAGAAGCGGAGCTGGTGCAAAAGGCAACCACTCGCCCCGATCAATTTGATCTCTATGAACAGTGGACCGATAGCATTAAAACCCTATGGCAGGCCGATGCCATTCAACCGATAGAAACCAGTCGGCTGCGTTACTGGGATGAGATTAATAATATTTCCAAGCAGGGGCGGATAGTCCCCGAAGCGCCGATTGGTTTAGGTGATGCACCTTATAAGATATTGAATATCCAGGAGGATGGTGGGCTGGGTGCCGAGCATACCGGGAAGATTAGTTTTTTGCCCTATGTGCATAATGTCGATTCATTTGGTTACAACACCGATGTTGTTCCCAAAGGCGTGCCCTACGAAACAGAAAGTTGGGGCTGGTTATTGGATGAGCGCTGGCAGGGCAAGGTGGGAGTGGTTAATGCACCGACCATTGGTATTTTTGATCTTGCACTGGCAGCTGAGGCCAAAGGCTTAATGACCTTTGCCGATATTAGCAATATGACGATTGCCGAATTGGATAAGCTATTTAGTATTTTGATTGATTTTAAAAAGCGCAATCACTTTGCCGGGTTTTGGAATACCGTGCCACAGTCGGTAGATTTTATGACCAGTGGCCGGGTGGTTATCGAAAGCATGTTCTCACCGGGTGTTTCCTCTGCCAATGGCCGTGGCACGCCAGTGACCTATGCCGCCCCCAAAGAAGGTTACCGGGCCTGGCATGGGGTGATGTGTATGTCGCGGGAGTGCAAAGGTGAGGTGCGCGATGCGGCCTATGATTATATGAATTGGTGGCTCAGTGGTTGGCCTGGGGCGTTTATTGCTCGTCAGGGCTATTATATTTCTAATCCTGAGCGCTCGCGGCCCTTATTAAGCCAGCAGGAATGGGATTACTGGTATGACGGCAAACCCGCCGCCACAGAGCTTAGGGGCACCGATGGTAAAGTCTCCGTTGCCAAAGGGGATATTCGCACCGGCGGCTCCTATGTGAATCGCTTTAGCAATGTCGCCGTCTGGAACACCGTAATGGATAACTACGATTATTCATTGCAACGCTGGTATGAGTTTCTTCTTGCATGAATAAGCCTTCTGGTAACGATAGCGACCACTCCTGGACCAACGGCAGTATCAGCCGACATATCATTGTTAGCTTTATGTTGCTGTTAGTTATTAGCCTGGCGGTAATGGCTTACAATATTTTTGGTCTTAATGATATTGGCCAGCGCTTTAATGATTTTAGGCAGGCGAGTAATAAAGCGGATTTAATGTCAAAAATTAATAATGATATTGCTGAGATACAACGCTATATCCTGATTTTTAGTCATACCAATAATACCGCAACCATTGTCGAGATAAAAAACCTCTATGCTGAGGTTCTGAATGATATTAGTGAGCTGGCTGAGGAAGTCCCTCTCGATAATAATTATGAAGCTGAATTGCTGGGGCAAATGCGGCGCAATGCCGATGCCTTTGGCGAAAAAATTGATAGCCTGCAAGAGGAGCGCGATTTCCGCGATCAACTGGTACAGGATAAATTAATTGCCTTATTTGAAGGCCTTGATCAATCCATGGTTAGTCTATTTGCTGAGGCTGTCGTCAAACAAAACGATAATGTGCTGGTGAATTTATTGCAGGCACAGAGAATGATCTCCAATGCCGAAGTTTATAGCTGGCGTTATTTTAGCAACTATAAATCCGGGCTAAGAAAAGAAATTACCGACAATATTGAGCAGGCCTCCCGTATTCTTAAAACCCTGCAGTCACTGCAACAAACCAAACCGATTGCAAGCCAGTTAAGCAGTATTGCCTCGATGATAAAACAAACCGGGGCAACCTTTAGTCAATCTGTTCAGGCGGAAAGAAACTATTTATTTCTGGTTAATGTGGTGGTGGCTGGTGAGTCTTCAGAGCTGCGTACAGTGGCGGCTAAATTAAAAGAAGAATTTCTGGGGCGGCAGCAAGAGCAGTTTTCACTGACTGAATTTCAATTGGGTTTTATTCAGCAAGTCGCTATTGTGGTGGCTTTATTTGCAGCCTGTTTAACGATATTGATCGCCTTCCTTACCGGCAAAGCCATCAGCAAACCACTGGAGTCTATTACTGAAACCTTTGAGCATTTGATCAAGGGGGAAACCATCGATGAAGTGCCGGGAGCCAATCGGCGGGATGAAATTGGGCGGCTGGCTCAGGCTGCTAATGTTTTTCGGGAAACCAATGAAAAAACACGGGTGCTGCTTAGCCAGACCGAACAGTTTGCAGAGGAACTACAGCAGCGTGAGCAAGCGCTGCAAGAGGCGGTTATTACGGCGCAGGAAGCCAGCTTAACCAAAACCCAGTTTTTAGCCAGCATGAGCCACGAAATCCGGACGCCGATGAATGGTGTTATCGGCATGCTGCACCTATTAAGTAAAGAGCAGCTAAACAGCAAACAACAGCACTATACCGAACTGGCAAAGTCCAGTGCCGACTCTCTGTTGGTGCTGATTAATGATATTTTAGATGTCTCTAAAATCGAAGCGGGCAAGCTGGATATCGAAATGATTGATTTTGATTTGCGCAGTTTGTTTAAAGACTTATCCAATGCCATGGCCTACCGTATTCAGGAAAAAGGGCTGGATTTTGTGCTGGATATTGACGCTATTGGCAAGCAAAAAGTACAGGGCGACCCTGGCCGGCTTCGGCAAATTCTGACCAATCTGGTAGCCAATGCCCTTAAATTTACCGAGCAGGGCCAAATTACCGTACGTGCCAGGCTTGATGTTATTGATGTTGATAGCGGCAAGCAGCAATTGCACTGCGATATTATGGATACCGGTATCGGTATTGCCAGCGACAAAGTGGACCAGCTATTTGATACCTTTACTCAGGCGGATTCCACCACCACCCGTAAATACGGTGGCACCGGCTTGGGCTTATCCATTGTCAGACAGCTCTGCCAGTTAATGGGGGGCAGTGTTGAGGTCAGTAGTGAGCTAGGTAAAGGCAGCTGTTTTAGCTTTAATCTGCTATTAGGTGGCAGTGATAGGGTATTGGGGCCTGTGCCCGATATTGATATGGCGCAGTACCCGGTATTGATTGTCGATGATGACGCTACCAATATTGAAGTGCTGTCGGGCATGCTGCAAAAAAAATCGATTGAATTTAGCGTGTGTAACAGCGGCCTTGAGTGTCTTAATTTACTGGAGCGGCGCACTCAAGAGCAGGGTGCTTGCCCTTTTAAAATTGCCATTCTCGATATGCAGATGCCGAATATGGATGGCGCCGAACTGGCCCGGCTTATTCGCAATAATCCAGACTATGATCAGATGAGCCTGGTGATGATGACCTCAATGGGAGCCAGAGGCGATGCGCAATCCTATGCCGATATTGGCTTTGCCGCTTATCTGCATAAACCCGCGGTAGCGCAAGACCTGTATGATGCTATGGCGCTTATCCTGAGCGGGCAGCAAGCCTCTGGTGCCGCAGGTGGTACGCTGTTAACGCGCCACAATCTGGCAGATTTACGAGAAGACACCGAGCACAGCAGCCCAAAGTCTGGCCTGCGTCGAAAACCCAAGCTGCGCTTGTTACTGGTTGAAGATCACCCCATTAACCAGATGGTTGCTCAGGGTATGTTGGAAGACTTGGGCTATTCGGTGGATGTTGCCAATAACGGCCTTGAGGCGATTAAATTATTGCAGGGCTCCAGCGAGCAAGCCTATGCCCTGATTTTAATGGATTGCCAAATGCCAGTGATGGATGGCTATACCACTACCCGTAATATTCGCAAGGGCGATGCCGGTGACTACTACCGAGAGATTAGCATTGTAGCCATGACCGCCAATGCCATGCAGGGCGACCGGGAAGCCTGTCTGGATGCCGGTATGAATGACTATCTGAGCAAGCCAATTGACGAACAGCCCCTGACTGAATGTTTAGAAAAGTGGTTAAGTCAGGCTAACAACGCCGGATAAAACTGGCTGCGCCTTATTACGTACCCTGCGCATCCAGCCAGTCAAAAATATCATCATCAAAATCCATTTTTTTGAGACAAATACCCAGATCATCCTGATCATAATGCCGTTGCAACCACCATTGCTCAGTATGAACATAGTGAAGCCTGCGGCGCTGATGGGTTCTGCGGCAACCGGTTGCGGGCACCTTATTGATATCAATGGCGGTGCGGCGGTCAACGTTCGAGCGCGGGTCGGCCCAGATCGCGGTCGATAGTTCGCTGTGCTGCACGGCCTCATTAGGTGGTTGTTCTGGCTGCCGTTCCAGCGGTGCTTGAGTGATGGCTTTATAAAGCTGCATATAAGACCTCCTATGATTACAATCGTTACTAAGGTCCTTTCAAAAGTTATGCCAGCAAAAAGCGTTAAAATAGGCGCGATAAATCGCAGCTTTTACGTAACAGTGTGACGGCGGGCTGTAACAGTGGGCAGCCCAGTGACAACTTATGGCTACAAAACCAAGGTCGATTTGGCATATAATCCGGCCGCAATAAGAACACCGTTTAAGTTATAGAGGAAAAATCATGAATGAAGCCTGGATTATTGACGCAGCCCGTACCCCCGTGGTGTAGGTAAACAAGGTAAAGGTGCGCTATGGGATGTGCATCCCCAGCGCCTGATGTCGACCGTGCTAAAAGCTCTGGCCGAGCGCAGTAACTTAAACTCGGAAGATATCGACGATGTAATTATCAGCTGTAATTACCAGTACCTGAAACAGGGTCAGTGTATTGCTCGCATGGCAGCACTGGATGCGGGTTACTCAACTAACGCTTCAGGTGTGGCGCTGGATCGTTTCTGCGGCGGTGGTATTACCTCCGTGAATATGGCGGCGGCCAGCATTATGTCCGGTATGGAAGATTTAATCGTTGCCGGTGGTGTCGAGATGATGTCTTACCAGGCCGAGCAGGGTTTATTAGGGCCGCTGGATGGTTGGAACCTGCATCTGCGTGAAATGTACCCGCAGGCCAATGTGGGCATTGCTGCCGATATTATTGCCACCGAAGAGGGTTTTAGCCGTGAAGAGCTGGATGCCTATGCGGCTGAGAGCCAGCGTCGAGCGGGTGCGGCTATTGAGGCTGGGCATTTTAATAACAGCTTAATTCCGGTGTATAAAGACGATGGTAGTTTGGCGCTGGACCGTGAAGAGTATCCTCGCCCGGGGACTACCGCGGAAAAACTGGCAGGCTTATCGCCGGTATTTGAAGGCTTGATGGATATGCCGTATTTTGATTCCGGTATCAGCTACCGTGAGTTGGTGCAAAAACGCTGGCCAGAGCTTGAGATTGACCACCGCCACCATGCGGGCAATGCTTCCGGTGTGGTAGATGGTGCTGGCGCCTTGGTATTGGCTTCACCTGCGTATGCACAAGCCCATGGCTTAAAGCCAAGGGCCAAAGTGCGCGCCATGGCCAATGCCGGTCATAGCCCGGAATATATTTTAAATGCGCCAGTGACTGCCGCAGAAAAAGTGTTGAAAAAGGCCGGTATGTCGATCGACGATATCGATTTATTTGAAGTAAACGAAGCCTTTGCCGTGGTACCGATGAAGTTTATGCGGGACCTGAATGTCAGCCACGATAAGGTCAATGTGAATGGTGGTTCGATTGCCCTGGGTCACCCGATAGGTGCTACCGGTTCGATTTTGATTAGTACCTTACTGGATGAGTTAGAGCGTCAGGATTTAAACACTGGCATGGTCACCATGTGTGCTGCTGGAGGTATGGCCCCGGCGATTATAATTGAGCGGGTCTAAACTCAGCTAAGGTTGCCACTGGAAAGCATCGTTAAGGCTCTCGAAGAGTTCGACTTTCCAGGGCAGCTGGTGGCAGGCATTAATATAATCCTCTGTTAGATGCCGGATAGGGTCGGAGCGGCAGATAAACGCCGAATCAATATGCGGGTTGGTGGCAGCGCTGGCCATCTCCATGGCAGCTAATATTTTTAAATCCGATTGGCACAACTCTGCGGTATCGACCTCCAGGCAATTAATCACCCGTTTGCGGATATCCCCAAAGTGGGCATTCTCCAGCGTTTGCTGATTAACCTCATGCAGGTCTGAAACCGACACATGGCCGGTGAGTTTGATCACCAGGGTATTTTCCAGCCAGGTTATCTCGTAACTCATAGTGCTTTGCCTTTTGGGTGTCCATGCCCAAAAAAAGCAGCGGACCATGTTACGTTCCGTATAAGCGATGGCCCGCTGCGTACCTCGAAAAAGTGGTACAGGTGTGTAAAAGGTTAGGAGAGTCCTTTCCCCCCTAAAACTGTGTGACTAAAACTTGATCTGCATACTGCCTTTGATAGAGCAGGCTCTTGCCCTAAGCTCCGGTGATGCTTTTACCGGGTCTGCTGAGTCAAAGCCATCAAAGTAAATCTGTCTGCGACTAATAATCTCGTTCACTAACGCAGGGGCCAAATGGTCATAAATAAACATTCTTACTTCCGCCTCATTGGCACCTAATGATTCTATATCGCTGCAGAGAACACCTACTTCTATTTCTCCAGCCATTTACTACTCCTTACATCGTCTGACCTTTGTTGGTGGTCCTGTTGTTGTGTTGATGGTGCTATATTGCATCGACTTTGTTACGCAAACATGATTTTTAGGTTCTCTTTTGGTTCTTTTTCTCGTGTGGCTATAGTGAATCTGGTAATCTTTTGATTAATATAAGAAAAGTTGGATGAAAAGCCTGGCTAACAGCTTGGCTTAGAGGCAGTTATAGTGGAAATACCCTCGGTTTTTTGGCTTGCGGATTATAGGGTTCAACCCCTGGAAGGGACCATTACCAGTCCTGATGGCAAAGTCAGCCATGTACAGAAAAAACCCATGGAAGTACTGTTAGTGCTGGTGGAAGGTGCCGGTCAGGTAGTGACGTCCGACCAGATTATTGATCAGGTCTGGGGCAGTGCCTCCGGTGGCGATGAGGGACTAAAGCGCTGTATCCATGCAGTTCGCAAGGCGTTGGGGGACCGCTCCTCTGACCCTCGCCTGATCAGAACCGTTAGAGGACGTGGTTATTCCTGTATACCCGAGCCGGTTTTTGATGAGGATCAACAGCCAGCCATTGCTACGGCTCGCCAGACCGCGGTTACACCCCATCTCGCTGCTCATGCCAATGCCATTCGTCCGGTGACAGCGGTTTCCGTTATCGTGTTTTCCCATGGCAGTGATCAGGGCGGCCCCATTGCATTGTTCGACAGTTATATCAAAGCCCTTGGCCAGTATAATAATGGCTATGCCTATGATGTCGGTGCCTCCTCAACCTTTATTTTTGGCCTGAATAAAACCCAGGAAGATGATCATCTCTCCGCGGTTGAATTTGCGCTGGCTATACAAAAGCTAACGGCTGACTTTGCCGACAGTACTGAAGCAGGCAGCTATGCCAGCAAAATCGGTATCGCCAGTGGCAATGTACAAATCTCCCAATTAGAAAACCTGTCCCAGCCGGTCATTCTTGGCAGCGATACACTGGCCACGGCAACCCGGTTGGCGGAAAGTGCCGGGCCTGGCAAAGTGATAGTCAGTGCCGATACGGTGGCTTTAGGTCTGGGGCAATTCCAGTCCGATGTGGTAACGGCTACCGTGCCGGGGCTTTACGAGCTTAATCACCGTTCACAGAAACTGTCACAGCGCAGCAATAGCACTGAGTTTATCGGCAGAAACCGCGATATCGAAGCGCTGTTAACCTCCTGGAGCCAGGTTTCTCAGGGAGAAGGGCAGGTGTTTTATATCAGCGGCGAGCCGGGCATTGGCAAATCGACCCTGATTGAAAATTTTATCGAGCGGGTAGAGACCCGAAAATTTGCGCAAGTCAGCCGCTACCTGTTTCTTCAGCGAGAATCCCACTCGCCCTTGCAGCCGATTAAAGAGGAAATCTGGCGCAGCTTTGACTTGGCCAACCAGGACAATACCACTGCACAGCAGCGGATGATCGGGTCTCAATTAGAGCAATTAGGTTTTAGCGATCCCTTGGCCTCATCCGTACTGGAAGAGTTTCTTGGTCTGGATAGCGGTAATCATCCCGAGGTAGCTGATATTGCCCCCGGGCCGAGAAAAAATTTATTATTTGAACTGCTGACAAAAATTATTCTGGCCAGCCAATCTCCCACCCAATTAATTATCTGGGATGATTTTCAGTGGGCCGACGTAGCGGCGCAGGAATTAATGGCGCAAATTGTAGCTCAGGGGCCGATTGCCAATACCCTGATTGTAGTGGCCGCCCGCAATACCATGCCTGCACCTGCATGGATCGGGCGCTCCCATATTAATCAGGTGAATTTAAGCGGTTTAAGTAAGGCGGAAGCGTCTGAAATTGTTCGTCAGGTGGATAAAAACCATGTGTTGGATCACTCGGCGATTAACCGGATTATTTCTCATTCCACCGGTAACCCGCTTTTTGTTGAAGAAATAACCCGCTCATTATTAAGCAGTCGTTCGGTGGAGAATGAGCTATCCCATATTCTATCTAATCCGGTCAGGCATATCTTTTTATCCAGAATCGAATCATTGGGTGAAGAAAAGCACAGCTTAAAAGCGGCGGCCATTATCGGTGATTATTTTGATTTAAACCAATTAAGCGCTTTAGTGGATGTAGATATAGCCGCGCTGGAAATTCATCTGTCGTTATTGGTTAATGCGGAATTAATTTACCAAACCAGTAGCTATCCCCTGGCTAAATACCGCTTTAAGCACGGCTTATTGCATGCCGCTACCTATGAATCGATTACTCCGGACCAGCGCCGGCCGATGCATAAAAAACTGGTCGATATCGCCGAGGCGACAGAGGGCTTATATAGCAAAAACTATTTGGCCTTCCATTATCAAGCGGCCTCGGAATATCAAAAGGCGGCGTACTTTTGGTTCTTATCGGCCAATGAAGCAAAAAATAATACACTCTTTGTCGATGCCAGCAGCCATTATCAAAAAGCCTCCGACGCTTTAAAACAGGCACCGTGGTCAGTAGAGCGGGATGAGATGGATTTGCAAATACGGATTGAGTCGGGCCCGATATTAATGGCCATCAAAGGCTATTCCGACGACAGCGTAAAAAATAATTATATTCAGGCAGAAAAACTGGCGGGCAGTCTTGCTGAAAAAGGTTCCGCGGCTATTCCTCAGGCACTGTTTGGTTTATGGAGCTATAAGGTGGTTAAGGGCGAGTTGCATCAAGCCCGGGCTATCGGTGAAAAACTGATTGCCGTTGCCGAAGCCATTGCCAGTGATGACCTGGCGCTGGAGGCCAATGTATTACTCGGTGTGACGGATACTCATCTGGGTTATTACGATGAAGCCAAACAGGCTCTCAAAAAGGCGATGTCGATCTATGACCTGGAAGCCCATGCCGGGCATAAATATATTTTTGGTCAGGATCCGGGTATGGCCTCACATATTTACTATGCCATGGCCTCAGTGTTAACCGGGGATAGTGCAGCCTATAAAGAGTATGTAGCAAAGGGGCTTATTATCGCCCGCCGGGTAGAGCACCCCAATTCCCTGTGTTTTGCCTTGTCGTTCTCCGCCCGTTGCGAGTTGATTGATGGAGACACTAAGGCGGCCATCATGGCGCTGGATGAATTGACCACCCTGTCGCAACATAATGAGTTTCCCCTATGGATAGGCACGGCGGCTTTTCTTCAGGCTTATTCCCAACATCTGGCGGCCACCGAGATTGATAAGAATACGGTTGAGGCGATGTTTGTTGCTTTAAACCAGACTCGGGAGTTGGGCAATAGTTTAGCCTATATTGATTATGCCGCTGCAACTGTTAGCGCATTGCTGGATGTGGAACGGATCGACGATGCGAAGACATTGGCCGCAGTGGTCCGTCGGGAAATTCAACAACGCATGCTGGCAGAGGATGAATACGGCTTTATGCAATTTAAACGGGCCGAGCAACGATTGTCCGAATAACAACAGCCATAGCAAAGGCCATAAAAAAAATAATAGTGGATATTATCTATGAAGCGCGTAGCAATTATCGGTGGGGGAGTGGCTGGCTTATCGGCAGCCCAGGAATTATTAGCCAGAGGGTTTGCGGTTGATATCTATGAGCTTAATGCGCTGCCTGGCGGCAAGGCGCGCAGCTTTGATGTGCCAGAGTCAGCATATGCCACCAGCGATGGCCGTAGTCCCTTACCCGCTGAGCATGGCTTTCGTTTTTTTCCCGGTTTTTATCGGCATTTGGTCGATACTATGCAGGCTATTCCTTTTCCCGGTAAACACTGTGTGGCGGAAAACTTACTGAATGTTGAGCACTTAAATTACGCCCGCTTTGGTAAGGATGTGGCTTCCGTGCCGGTAGGCAGCCCGCGATCACTGGCAGATATTACTAAACTGTTTAAATTATGGCTGGGCAAAACCGGTGTCAACATGCCGTTAAGGGATTTGCTGAGATATAGCGCCAGACTGTTCCGATTATTTAGCAGCTGTGACCAGCGGGTGCAAAATCAGTATGAAGAAATCGCCTGGTGGGAATTTATTCGTGCCAATAAAGGTTCTGAGGCTTACCGTCGCTACTTTGCCAATGGCAGCCGTATTCTGGTGGCGGCGGATCCCAGAAAAGCCTCCACCAAAACCAACGGCATGATTATGGAGCAGTTGCTGATGGATCAGGCCACCGGTGAGGCTGACCGCATTTTATCGGGCCCCACCAATAATGTCTGGTTATTTCCCTGGTTACATTCACTGCTACAAAACCCCAGTGCCGGTTTTACAGCCATGCCCGGGTGGTGGATATCGTCGTAGACAAAGACACGGCCTTGATCGCCTCATTAAGGATTGAACACAAAAGCGAGCAGGAAAAATTTTCTCGCGTCACCGGCTGTGACCTTAAGACAGGCCCCATTGCTGAGGTCGTTGAACTCCCTGAAACACCTACTGCGGATTATTATTTATCGGCAGTGCCAGTTGAAGTGATGGCGGGTTTTGTCGGTGACAATAATAACTGGTCACCTCTGGCGGAGGCCGATGAGGCACTAAAAAAACTGAGTGAATTAAAACAGCATACCCAGTGGATGAATGGTGTGGTGTTTTATTTAAAGGGGGAGCTATCAAAATTATCCGGTCATTCGGTGTTTGTAGATACCCCTTTTGCTTTAAGTTCAATTTATCAGGGACGCTATTGGGATAAACCCTTCGCTCTGGAAAATTATGGCAAAGGCAATGTGACCGCGATTTTATCCACCATTATTTCTAACTGGAAAGATACCGCCGATTGCGACGGGGATGAGGTTTGTCCTATTCCCTATGGCGGCAGGGGGCGGCTCTATCATCAATCGGCGTTGGCGACCATTGCCCATCAAGGGGATTTTGCTGCCGGTAAAGAGCGTTTGATCGCCGAGCTATGGCATGACTTAAAAGACAGCCTCAGTGTCGATGGCGAGCCTCTACTGGATGATGAAAATTTTGAATTTGCCTATATTGATCCGGCCATCCATCAGTCTAAGGGAGAGGTAAACAATTCAGAGCCGCTATTGGTCAACCGCACCAACGGTTGGCGTTTGCGGCCCACCGCCAACACCAATATCGCCAACTTTTTTCTCGCTGGGGACTATGTGCAAACCCATACCGACCTCGCCACTATGGAGGGGGCTTGTGAGGCTGCCAAGCGGGCGGTTAATGGCATTATTGCCAGTGAGGGTTTGGCGGACAAACCCTGTGAAATTTACCCCCTGCGGCGTATCCGTTGGTTTGCCCCGCTAAGGTATATCGATAGCCTGTTCTATCGTTGGTTTGCTTAAGGCGGACCAGAGGGTTTAATAGGGCCAATTCTGGTGTCGATATTTCTTGCGAGGGTGATATAGGTGGCGGCGCTGGGTTTTTCTCGTCGTCGACAACGCTAGTTTTTTATTCGGTGTTATCAAGGCTTGCTTAATGCGGCAATACTGTTCACTTAATGGTACTTGCCAGTCCTTTTGCGGCGCCATCGTAGGGTGGATTATAATCCACCGCTTTTGACCTCTCAGAGTAAGTTTTGGTGGATTATAATTCACCCTACGAGAGGGGCGGTTTATGGGGGAATATGCTTAAGTCAGAGACATGGAAAAACTCTGCTGGATTGAGCAGAGATTGTCTCAACCTCAAATACTTCAGTGAACAGCATTACGCTGAATGCGGGCCTTTTTTTACTGGCTAAAAGCGCTTTAGTCCTTAGAGCGCTTTATTATCACTTGCTTAAAACTTCATGCTAAAGGTCGCACCATACTGGCGTGGAGCATTCAGGTAAGCATTGTTGGAGCCTTCCTGGAACGCGGAGTTAAAGTAAATCGTCCGGTAGTCCTGGTTATCACAGTTTTTGCACCATAGCGTCACCGCCCAGCTATCCGCTTGATCTTGCAGCGATATACTGAGGTCACTGATTAAATACTCATCCTGCTTTTCTTCGCCCACCACATCGGCACCGACATAGTGGTCACCCGTATAGGATAGCGAGGCGCGGGCTTTTATCTTCAGGTTAGCACTCAGCTGCTGATTAAAATTAATGCCTAATACAGACGCCCAGTCAGGCGCGCGGGGAGTGTCCCGGTCCAGCAAATAATCCAGCTGCGGGTTATCCAGGCTTTCAAAGGTTGCCTCCAGATAAGTGACCGCAAAATCCATAGTCCACTGCTCGGTAAATAGCAGGGTGTTTTCTAACTCCACACCCTGGGTTCTAGCTTTACCGGTATTTTCTGTGCGGAAATTCAGGCCATCAAAAAAGTTAACTTGCAGGTCACTAAACTCGGTATAAAACAGCGCGATATTACTGCTGGCCCGGCCTTGCCAGTACTGTGACTTCAGGCCAATTTCATAGCTGTCTGCATATTCCGGGTCATAGTGGGTGGTGTCGGTTAATACTGCTTCGCGAAATAAGTTAATGCCACCAGCCTTAAAGCCACGGCTATAGCTGGTATAGGCCATGATGTCATCGCTAAGCCGGTAATTTAATGCCAGTGAGCCGGTCACCTCTTCATCTTTAATCGACTTATCAAAGGGCGGGCTATATTCGACGCCAATAATATCCAGACCGTTGCGGGGTGTGCCGTCATTGGGAAAGCCGCCAATCGCTGTTAATAAAGGGGAGATAGGTGAGTCGTACCAGTAGCGAATATCAACGCTGCCGGATTTATCTTCAACGCTATAACGCAGGCCACCAACGAGTTGAAGCTCGGTGTTTATATCCCAGCTCAGATGGCTATAGAGCGCATAGCTATCACTGTCTTGCTGGTATTTTTCTTGCGTGATACTGCCATTGGGTAGCAGTGCACCAATGCCGGTGGGTACTACACAGCCACTGGTTTCAATCGGCGGCAGGCAGGGGGCGGGGGTGAACGTCGGATTTAGCAGGCTGATTAAAAAATTATCGGCATCGCCAGCGCCTTCGAGGTTGCGACCGCCACTATAGTCTTCCGTGGCCAGGTACAGCCCGGTTAATAATTGCAGTTGATCATCCGGCTGCCATAGCAGGGTGAACTCCTGAGACAGGGTATCGATATCGGAGTGATCAAATAGCCTGAATAAATCCGCCGGTACATAGTCGGTATCGGCGTCGGTCTGCTGGTTTTCCCATTGCCGTAATGCGGTAGTGGAACTTAGCGTCCAATCTCCCTCGGTCCATATCGCTTTAAGTTGAATACCGCTATCTTCTATCTCTTCATTAGGACTGGTATTTAAGCTGGTTCTGCGCTTTTTCTCTTGAATGGGGCGGGCTCAAAGGTTAAACCACGCAGGCCAGCATACAGTGCCACTAGCGGTGCTGTTGGGCCATTGACGACCTGCGCCGAGCCCCAGCAGCAGTTAGCATCAGATTTGCTGTAATCCGCCAATAGATGAATTTCCAATTGATCGGAGGGTCGATATAACCACTGTGGTTTGACCGTATAGCGATCAATTTCGTTATAGCGATCATTATTATCGGCACTGGAGAAAAACCCATCCCGTTCATGGCTGGATAAGGCCAGACGAAAGGCGGAGTGATCTGCAACCGGGATATTAATAATGCTCTTTAATAGCAGTAAATCGTAGTTACCAATATCCGCCTCTAACTCGACACTTTGCTGATCCAGTTGCGGTTTATTACTGCGAACATTAATCGCCCCGGCGGAGGTGTTTTTACCAAACAGAGTGCTTTGCGGCCCCCGTAGAATTTCCAGTTGTTCGATATCCAATAAATCATTGAGCACCATGCCTGATCGTGAGCGATAGACATCATCAATAAAGACACCGACTGCGCCTTCAAAGGTTCGGCCATTGCCAAAAGTGCCAATACCGCGGATTTTCATACTGGCGTTTTGAAAACCCTGAGCGGTATCAAAGGAGAAAGAGGGCGACAGCGTCGTTAAATCGCGAATTTCAAAAATTTTCGATTGCGCCAATTGCTCACCACTGAGGGCGGTAACGGCAATGGGTATATCGGCGAGGGATTGCTGCCGTTTTTGCGCATAGACATTTACTTCTTCAATAACCGCCGGTTCGGCGAAGGTGTTGGGTGAGGTGGATAAATTGATGGCCAAAGTGAGCGTGCCCAGTGTTGATAGCAGTGGGCGAAGTTTTTTACAGCGCAGCATAAAGTTGTGTCCAGATAGGGATATAACGATAAATAATTAGTATTTTTATAAGGCTTATCATGCCGTCGATTGCCGCTAATGTATAGGCTATTGGTGGGGCATTAGCGGATCTTTTTAGGAAAATAATAGCTCGTTGGCTGTGGCGATATTTATTCGGCGCAATAAATAAGTATTGCGTCAAATATTAAATTACACGTTAACTTTTTAGGTGACCACATCAATGGCTTTGGCCAGCCAGCGAAAATAACTACTGGGGAAAAGTCGCTGCAACCAGGCCATCATACGGGCATCCTTACCAACCAGTATCAGCAATTTATTCTTTACCACGCCTTTTAAAATGGCCTCTGCGGCTTGATCGGGGCTTAGCTCGGCAATTTGATCAAAGGTATCAATTAAAGACTGGTTAGAGGGCGCGTCTTTTTTTCTGGGTTGATAGCGGGAGTTTCTGACAATATTGGTTTTAACGCCACCGGGACATACACAACTAACCCGGATACCGTCCTCAGCCAGCTCCTGATGCAGAGACTCGGTAAAGCCCCTTACGGCAAACTTTGAGGCGTTATAGGACGATTGCGTAGGGAATGCCAGCATAGAAAAAATGCTGGCAACATTAATAATATGGGCCTGCTCTGCCTGACGAAGATAGGGCAGAAAGGCTTTAACGCCATTAACCACGCCCCAAAAATTAATATTCATTATCCATTCAAAATCTTCGTAGCTGATAGTCTCTGCCAGATCATTGACCGAGACCCCTGCATTATTAAATAAATAATCAATTGAGCTATGGTGTTGTGCGATCTCGGCGGCCATATCAGTGACGGCCTGCCGTGACGAAACATCAACGCTATGGCAGGTGATATGACAGTCATAACGGCTTAGTTTTTCTGTTAGTTGCTCTAAGCCTTTGGCATCGATATCGGCCAAAGCGAGGTTGGCACCCCGGCTGGCAAGCTGTGTGGCCAGGGCGGCACCAATACCTGAAGCGGCACCGGTGATAACAGCGGTCTTTTGGTGAAAATCAGCCATCACTTAAGAGTCCGTTTTTTCTGGCATATTCTGCCAGTTCGACCGCCGACCTAACGCCTAACTTTTTAAAAATATTACTGCGGTGGTTGTCGACAGTTTTGGGCGAGATAAATAAGGTGCTGGAAATATCGCTATTACTGGCGCCTTTGACCACCAGATTCATAATTTCCAATTCCCTTGAGGTTAGAATTTCGTCAACGCGGTCGATTTGTTCCCGGACAATATCGGATAATACCGTTTGCCCCTGACTGACTTTAGTCAAGCCGTTAAGAATATCGTCCATCGACCCTTCTTTTAGCAAGACGCCATCGACAGGGATATCTAACAGTTGCTTATAGAGTGTGCCGGAAACCACGCCGGTTAAAATAATAAATTTCAAGTCGGGCTTATCGTCTTTTAAACGGGCTAAAACCTCCAGCATATTGCCGCTGGGCATATTGTAATCACTGACCACAATGTCGGGCTGGTGTTCTTTAACCTGTTGCTCCAGCATGGCGGTATTACTGGCTTCGGCAACGATGTGATAGCCGGTTGCAGCTTCCAGTGTCAGTCTAAGGCCATCCCTTAGCAATTGATGGTCATCGGCGATAATAAGCCGTGTCTCGCTAGCCATAGCGGTTCCCGTTGTAATCATTATTAAATCGGTAAAACGAGCAATATCCTAATCAATTAGAACGAAGAATCATAGAGCTATTGTGTTAGAGATTTTTTTAATTGCTTTTTAGCATTCATAACCCGGGTTTTAACCGTGCCAACGGGGATCGATAGAATCTCAGCGACTTGTGTGTAGTGGAGTTCCTGGTAAAAGCTCAGGTAGATAACTTCACGGTAGATGGCGGGCAGGGCATTAATTTGCTGGCGAATATAATTGTCACTTTGCTCGCAGCTCATGGTGGTCAGTACATGGTTCTGTTCTGCCGCGATAATATCCAGATCAACACTATCATTATTATCATGGCGTGATTTTTTACGCACCAGATCTACCGCCTTGTGATGGGTAATGCTGAGCAGCCAGGTGCTTACTTTTGAGCGGCCCTGAAAGGCGGTGGGTTTTTTCCAAACTTGTAGCATCACTTCGTTCAGCACCTCAGCGGCATCGTCAGGGTTTTTTAATGTCTTATGAGCAAATTGAAATACCTGATCACCATACTGGTGATAGAAGCTTTCCATGGCGGTTTGATTGCCATTGGCAATGGCCTCGAGTAGACACTGGTCGGTATCTGTTATGCTGCCCTGATTAACGGTGGGCACTACAGCGGCTGATTCTGATTCGTTGTTATAGGCAGCTTGTAACATAATGACAATCCTTTAAATATTCACAGTGGGTTGTTGTGCTTGGTGTTGCTGGGTATTGGTTTTGCTAATGGGCAGTTGCCCCAGAACGTGCAGTAACTGGTCGCCGGCGTTGTCTTTGTCGATAACCACGGCAACAGGGGCAGGGAAGCGCTGCCTTAATGATTTGGCGTTTAAGCTTTCGGTAAACAGCACGAGCTCCAATTTGGGTTGCAGCTCTGCGGCACGGGCAATCATTGTTGCCAGGTCCTTGCAGGGAAAGCCGCTGTCGCACAGTAAAATATCAGCGGGGTGGTCGAGCAGGATGTTGAGTAATTGCCATTCATCAGTGGGTTCGGCAATCACCTGATAGCCGCCAGCCGTTTGCAGCAACATCCGCAGACTTTCCCGCAGTAGATAGTGTTCGTTGGCAATAATGACGCGCATCCCTTAGGCCCTTTGCTGTAGTTGCTGGTGTTGTATCGTTGGGTCTAATTAAAGGCGCAGGGAGGCTAAAACGTAATAGGGCGTAGCCCTCATTTTGCGGGCAAAGTGAGAACAAAAAGGGGTGTCTATAGGGGCTATACCCTATAAATATGGACTAAATAGAGGCTTAGCCCAGCAGAGCGGCAATGGTAGATTTAAGTTGCTGTGTATCTACCGGTTTATGTAAGGTGGTGATTTGAGAGCTTTGAATAGCCCCCAGAGATTGCGGAGAGGTATCGCCGGTCACCAGAATGGCGGTGACTTCATCAGCCAGTTGCGCGCGCAGAGCCATCACAGCGTCCACCCCGGTTTCATGGTTGCGCAAGCGGTAATCGGAAATAATTAATTGCGGGATAAAGCCGTTATGAAGCAACGCTTGCGCTTGCTGCAAGTCACCGGCCGAAGCTACCTGTTGGCAGCCCCAGTCGCGTAATAACATCGCCATGGCTTCGCGAATAGTTTCTTCATCGTCCAGTACCAGTGCGCTAAGTTGACTAAAGTCCAGGGCACTGCCGCTGGCTTCCACGGGTGATAAGGTTTGGCTGCTATCGGCAATGGGCAAACTAAAAAAGAACCGTGAGCCCTGATTCAGCGTTGATTCAACCTGGATTTCTGTGCCCATCAGTTTGGCGAGTCGGGCGCAGATGGATAGCCCCAGCCCCAGCCCTTTATTGCGGTCCCGCTCCGGGTTATGCAATTGCTTGAACTCATCAAAAATATGTTCCAGTTCTTCTGGAGGGATGCCGCGGCCGGTATCCTCCACGCTAATACTAGCGGCTTGTTGCTCTTGTCGGGTACTGAGCCGGATAACCCCTGAGCCGGAGTGGTTAATGGCATTGGCAATCAGGTTAGACAGTATACGGGTGAGTAGAACCGGGTCTGTTTGCAGCACAATATCATCGACATCCGCTTCCAGTTGTAGCTTCTGTTCCTCGGCTTCAGGGCGATGTAAAGCGACCAGAGCATTGATATAACTGGCTGCCCTTACGGGTTTAGGTTGGTATTCAATGGTGCCAGCATCGAGGTTAGAGATATCCAGCAAGCTATTAAACAGGCTTTGCAAGCTGCGGGCGCAGGTGGCAATTCTATCTACCAGTTGCCGGGCATTATCGGGCATGGTTTTTTTCTGTAACATTTCAATAAATAAATTCATCGCATGCACCGGCTGTCGCAGATCATGACTGGCGGAGGCGAGAAAAATCGATTTACTGTGGTTGGCCTGATCGGCTTTTTCCTTGGCGGCCTTAACGCTATTCATCAGGTCGGCATACTGCAGTTTTAAATGAATGGCTTTCATAATGGCGTTGTAGTTTCTTTCCAGAGCGGCAATACAGAAAGCGGTTACCAGGATCAGTGCCAATGCCCACATATTGGTATCGGGGTTTTGATCGAGAATAAGGTGGCCAATCATTAATCCATTGGCGGGTATCGCGTAGGCATACCACATGGGCTTAAAGGAGCTATACGTGACGGCTTGCCCGATCATGACAAAGGTGGGGAAGAAAAAGCTGATAATGACCTGGCTCATACTGTCTTCAGCAATATCAACAAACATAATCGGCACCAAGCCCCAGATTACCCCGGCAGCGGCGGTATGAAAAATCGACAGCCATGCCCAGGGTTTTAGCGAGTCATTGCCAGCCAGGCGGTAGAGGTTAAACTTTTTCCATGAGTAAACGCGAAATACGCTGAACAGATTGACCACAAAAAACCAACTAATCAATAAGCCGGGGCTGACGGTTGACCACATTACAAATACGAACAACAACGACACGGTGACAGCCGTAAAGGTATGGGTAGGGAAGGTTTGATAAATCAATTCGATCCGGGCGTTAAACACCGCCTTTTCATCCGGCACCTTGCCCGGCAGGCTTAATGCTGCATCGGCTATGGTCATAGCAGTGCCTCCATAATCGCCTGTTCCAGCTCGGCTGTTTTGATCGGCTTATGCAGTACCTTCAGGCCGCTATCACTGACCTTTTTCAGGGAATCAACCGCGGTATCACCGGTGATTAATACGGCCCTTACCGGGTAGCCTATACGTTGTGAAATCGCTTCAATCACATCCAGCCCTGTCAGATGGTCGCGCAGCCGATAGTCTGAAATCACCAGGTCCGGGAAAAACCCCTGATCCATGGCTTGCAGGGCTTCAATATCATCGGCCACTGCTGCGACCTCGCCACAGCCCCAGCTTGAAAGCAGCATGGGCATAGCATCAAGAATATCTTTTTCGTCATCGATAATCATAATCGAGTAGGGTTGCAGGTCCATGGTTCGTGGTTTTATGGCTGTGGGCGCTGTCTCTATACCGCTGTGGTCTTTTTCCAGCGCTAATGAAAAGCAGGAACCTTGCCCCAGTGTTGACTCGACTTCAATGGCTGTATCCAGTAAATGGGCAAGCCGGTTACAGATTGCCAGCCCTAATCCCAGACCCTTATTTCTATCTCGTTCGGGATTATGCAGCTGTTTAAATTCTTCAAATATTGTCTCAAGATGTTCAGGAGCTATGCCTTTTCCGGTATCGGTAATGCTGACTTGTATACGGTCGTCCGCAGTGGCTTGGCTGCCAATCTCAAGGCTGCCACTGTCGGTGTAATGGATGGCGTTGATCAACAAGTTGGAGAGTATTCTATTCACCAGTATGGGGTCAGAATAAATATAACGCTCATTGATGGCGTTACTAATCGACAGCCCCTTATCTTCAATTTCCGGAAGATGGAGGGTAATCAGTTCATCAACGGCACTGCGTAAATCCATGGTTTTTTTATTAATATCCACCGTGCCTGCATCCAACCTGGAGATATCCAGCAGGCTGTTAAATAAACTTTGAAGATTATTGGCGCTGCTGGCAATTCGGCTGATTAAAAGCGTGATGTCAGCGGGTAAAGATTGTTTTTGCAGCATTTCAATAAATAAGTTCATGGCATGGACGGGTTGCCGCAGGTCATGGCTGGCAGAGGCAAGAAAGGTCGACTTATTAATATTGGCCTTGTCGGACTTTTCTTTCTCCCGCTGCAATTTAGTCATTAGCTTGGCGTATTCGGTTTGCAGCAAGGTGGTTTCCCGGAAGGATTTATGGTGCCGGTTCATCATCGAAAATAAAAACAGATTAAATAGCAGCAAATATACTGCCAGCATATTCGAGCCATCAATAGAGCTGCTTATTAAGCGATAAATAAGGGCGCAGGATGCCGGGATAACAAAGGCAAACCACATGGGTTTAAAGGAAGAGTGGGAGATGCTCAGGCCAATAATAGCGGTGGTGGCAAAGAAGTAAACCGCTAGCAGAGTGCTAGTGGGGGTATTTTCCATGGTGGGAAAGCACAGCGGCAACAATGCCCAGATAATACCGTAAAGCAGGAGTTGGAAAAAAGCCATGTCCGCCCAGGCTTTGATACTGAGTGTGTCGCGTATCTCGGTCCGGTTAAAGCGTTGAAAAGAAAATAGTCTGAGTAAAAAAAATAGATAATTGGCGGCTAACCAAAGGCTTAAGCCAGCACGGGATTGTGGTTCCCAAATAGTGATTGTTACCAGAGTGGAGATCAGCACTGCCGGCAACAGATTGGCAGGAATCTGCTGGTAAAACGTGCTTACCTGCGCATTAAATATCTGCTGTTCACTGTCGTTATCAAAGGCCATGCGTGGTTTTTATGTCCGTTTAATGCACTGGTTTATTGTTTTCGATAATGCCACTTTAGCGATATTTATTGCTAAAGCAAGCACCAATATTTTTTTTAATTACTGTGAACCGTTTTATCTCCCCCTGCGACAGAGGGCTAACGACAATGAAAAAATGGAGATAAAACGATGACTTTAACCCCGACAAAAACACTGGCAGTTTCGGCGTTGGCGCTGACCACAGCTATCAATGCATCGGCATTAACATTGACCGGCAATGGTCTACAAACACAGTTGCAGGGCACTCTGGGTAGTGTTGATGTTATGTCGACCGGCGACTATGTGGGTAATACCGGTTATCTGGGTGCCAATGGCATTGTTAGCCCTGCCCCACAGATTAATGGCCGACGTGTGCAGTACGATATGCATAACAAAATTAAAAATGGCGATATCTTCCACTTTACTGTGTGGTATGAGCAGGGTATCGAGGTTTTGGGTGCCGGTGTGCCCGGTGGCTATATCAGTGAAAATGGTGTGGTGACTGACTGGCTTAATAGTAACTATATGATGCGCTTTGATAATGGTTACGGCAATTATCACTATGAATTGTTCAATGGTGGTCAATGGGCAGTGGAGTATAACCCTGACAATATTAAATGGATTCTGTTTGGTGAGGGTATGCCAGGAGGTAGTGCCATTGGTCGCACGGATGTTGGCAATAAGGGCCCAAGATTTAGCATTTTATTTCCTGAGGATGTATCGCTGGAATTACAGGATGCTGTGGTATTTGGTAATAACCGTTCAGCAACAGGGCAGGTCTTGTCCGCCACCTCTGCCGTGCCTGTACCCGCCGCGGCCTGGTTATTCGGTTCTGCCTTATTAGGTTTAACCGCTGTAGGACGCAAACGTAAGTAATTATCCCATCCGGTCGCCGTCTACGCTTTAGGCCCCGAAATTTTTCGGGGCTTTTTTTATGCTCGGTATCCATGAACTTTTCTTGGCCTGCTAACGACTGATAGTAGAAATCCATCACCGTAAAAGGAAACTGTTATGGCTATTAAATCCCTTAAGCAGCTCGCTGCTATAACGACGCTGGTTTTATCGCCTTTATCCCATGGCGCCTATATTAATGGAGCTGTGTTGTTTTCCAGTTTTGACTGGAGCAAAAGCGCAGGCAGTGTTGCACTGAATAATGAGCAAATCGTCGCCTCGATGCAGGACCTGAATGGTGAAACCGGATTAAATTTTGATGGCTTTAGTTATTCCCCCTTTGCGCCGTCAGCGATCAGTTGGCAAAGTGATCACTTTATTTTTAAAATGACTTCCCTAACCGTGATTAACGAAACCCGCACCACGCTTAATGCAGAGGGTGCTGGCCTGCTGATTGCACTGGATAACAGTTGGTACGATACCTATGCCAGTTGGTCTTTTTCCGGTGGCAGTATTAACTGGAGCTATGCAGCGATAGCGCTAGGTGAAGGGCCGCGGCCATCCGCCGTGCCCATTCCTGCCGCAGGCTGGTTATTTGGCGTCGCTTTGCTTGGCTTGCGAGGCATTAAGCGCAGAGCTTAATCGTATGGCGAGTGTCTAGTGGATTAGCTGGCCATCCGCTTTCTGCCTGCCAGACCCGGTAGGGCCGCCACTATGCAAGGCCACCAAGCCTATGGGGAGTGATGTTGCACCGGTTCAATATGCATAGTAGTGGTACCCGCCTGGAAGGAGTCACCAAAATCACCATCAGACCACTCTGGGCCTGACAAGGTGCCACAGACCGTTCCCAAAACTATATGACCCGAGCACAAGGGTTGGCCACCTGGTGCAGCAGCAATAAACTGACCGGAAATAACAGAGTCAGCGATATTCCATCCCTGGTAAATGCCTTCTTCTCTGACTGCCAGCAGCGTTTCAGCGTAACTCAAGTCGAAGCTGTCCAGTCGTTTGTATTCCCTTCCAATAACGGTATCGCTGATAGAGTCTGTGCTGTCGTCGCTAAGCAAATCCCCGTGGCTAACAATGGTACTATTGGCGCATAATGAAAGTGTTAGGGCGGCCAGAACCAGAATGGGTTTGAACATGATAGAGGATCCGCATGGAGCGAGTTTATTATTAGTCATTCTGCCTAAGTGGTGTCGCTTGGCGATGGCAGATTGATACAGTGCAGTATAGAGCAGTGCGATAAATCTTCTCTTAAACCGAAAATAATGGCAGAAAACGTGGTTACTTTTATAGGCTTGAGTTTAGTATCTGGCTGGTTTAAGCGATAGGTTTCACTGTTAAAAGACGGCTTATCAAGGTTGGCCAGGAAGGTTTTGTTAAATCAATGATTGGCTCGTTTTTTCTAAACCAAGTCCAAATTGACTGGATGTTTAGAAGAGTTTAGAAGAGTTTTGGAAGGAGCCCAGTAACTGCCAAGTTTATTAGTCAGTCACTGGGTTCAGGCTTGGATAAGGCGAGAAGATAAAGACCTAGGGCACAATAACAATATTGTTGTTATAAGCGGTTCTAACAATACTGGTCAGGTTCTGGCCAGTGCTGCCGATCTCCGAGTTAACAAACACCACCAGTTCCATATCGTCAGGCATCATAAAAACAAAGCACTGTTCGGTACGGGCAATAGAGGGGAAGTTAAGGTTATCTGTCCATAAGCCCGCCTTATAAAAAGTACGGCCCGCATCTGTACTGGCGCCAAATACCGGGCTATTTAAACCCCAGGACTCGTTCAGTAATTTTGCGGTGCTAAAATTATCCAGTATTTGTCCAGCGCGCAGGGCTCTGACCACATCCAAAATTTCAGTAATGGTCATATGCCAACCCATACCACCGGCGCGGTTAGTAAAGTCACCGGTATTCCAGCCAGAGCCGTTAGCGTTAAAGGTATAAGCGCGGGCCGTGGTGGCGTTTTTACTTAAGGTTGGGAAGGCACCCACCGGATTAAAGACATGCTGTTGCATATAATCGTTATAAAATTCGGCGGTGCTGGCATCCCACATATTGTCATTCATTAAGTCAGAGCCAAGGTTGGCCGCAGGGCTAATATAGCCACCAATGGTTGAGATCAAAATTCTGATTAAACCAAAGTTCATATTTTCATAAACCATGGCATCGACATCGCCAATAGCGCTGGCGGCAACCGGTGATTCAACGGTGGACTTCATTGTTGCCCAGTCGCTGGCGGAGCCGCCGGTAACAAAGCCTGAGGCATGGTTCATTAGGTCTTCAAAGGTAATATTTTCTACATTGGCACCTGGGTCCCAGTAGTCTGGCAGGTAGTCAATAATTGCAGTGTCAGGGGAAATACCTTCTTCATCTAATAAGTGGATTAAACCAATAGCACTCATTAATTTGGAAATACTGGCCACATGCATTCTGCGGTCGGTATTCCAGCCTTCTGCGGGCGAGTCGCCAACATTGGGGTTGCGGCTCCAGTTCCACTGCAAGATACCCACGGTCTGGCCATTGCGGCGCATTTTCATGGCATAGCCGTTAACGCTGGATTTCAGGGTGTCGTGCAGCTCTTCTCTGAAGCTGGGGATATCCAAATAATTAGGATTGTCCGGGCTGGGTACCCAGCCTAATGGGGGCTCTGGAAAAGGACCGGGTGGTGGTGGGGGAACCGGCTGTACCTTGCTGGGCCCCTGACCTGTCATAGTGTACTGCTTGATATCAAAGCCTCTGGCATTTTTGAGTTCTTCCAGGGCCGAAGGGTCTAACAGATAGTCATTGCGGTGATTATGTATTTCAGGGCGGGTGCCACCGAGGCTATCCCGGCCCACTTTATCCGCTGCTTTGGCATTGAATTTTAAGTCTTTAATGGTGACCAGACCACTGGCAATACCGGGGACCATGTTGGGGTCTTTGAGTGCTTTACGAACACCATCGACTTTTAGTAGTGCATTAAAGCACTCACTGTTTGTCGTTTCCAGCGGGGCACCGCTGGCGGGGTCCATACATTCAACGGGAATCAGTTCAGTGCCGCGATCAGGTACTTCGCTGCTGTCCTGGGCTTGGGCCGGGTTGATCAGGGGCAGTATCAACAGGGCGTATTTTAGGGGGGTGGTAGTAACCTCATTAGCTTTCTCCGTAAGTGCTGCAACATAAATATATATAGGTATGGCTTATGTCGAAGGGGGTTTAAAAAAGGTTCATTATTTTTGTTGGGGGCCTAGCTGTTGTTGAAGTTGCTGCCATCCTTTGGCCAGCGGGGCAGGTTTTAGCACTTCGCCTTTCACGGCCTGATATATTTTTTCCTGCCACAGCCGTTCAGCATTGAGTTCGGTGTTATTGGCTAACGCCTGCTCAAATATCAGTCGCTGTTTTTTTGGCAGCTTATTGCTTAAATAGAGAAGCATCTGCTCGTCCCAATCGCTATCGATCATAAATAATCCTGTATGCGGTATAGTCTTGTGTCGTAGCCTGCGGGCAAAAGGTTCACGGTATTTTTTGCGCAGTGGACTGAACCGGGCAGGGCTTTGTTTCGACAGAGTGTCAAAGCATCTAACAGGATAGTTTCGCGATGAAAAGTCTCTGGCAAAATAGCAGCACCCTTTCAAGTCACTTGCAGCAACCCGCTATGGAGTCTCCAGATCTGGAGGTGTTGGCTGCCAGGGTTCCCGGCAATGGCCATATTTTGCGTGATAATAGCAGTGGCCTTGAGTGGTTAAATGTGCAAGCCACTCTGGGCTTGAGTTATGAGCAAGTGATTCACCAGAGTCAAAAGGGGGCGGCCTTGCACGGCTGGTGGTATGCCTCATTAACTGAAGCACAAATTCTGCTCAGCCGTTTTGGTTTTGATGTTATTGACGGTGTTTACCAGCAGGGGGTGGATGAACTGCAACAGGCGGTGGAGTGGATGAATGCACATCTGGGTGAAACCATTGCCTTTAGCCGGGCTTTCCCGGCAATAGCCTACCGGGGTTCGGTACTAATGACCGGCAGTCACAACGCCAATCAGCAGCGGCTAACACTGCCGGTGTTTTATCAGCAGGATAGTGATAACCATAACATTGATATTGAGACGGGGATTGGTGTGGGTGATAGTGCGGTGCCGCCCTATATCTCCAGTTTGCTGGTACGTCATCGGTCGGTTAAAAATACGACGGGCTTTTGGCAGTAAAAAATTGCGAAGAGAAAAAGGCTGGCCTGGTGCCATTGCTGACCCACACGTTTTTTCAAGTGTTGAAACCACCATCGTAGGGTGGATTGCAATCCACCAAGCCCAGCCATGAGCATTTATATACCGGTGGATTATAATCCACCCTACGGGTAACTCTTACCCAGTGCCGTTTTTTTTCAGTCTATAAAAAATATCAAACAGCAGCGGCCAAAATGGCCCGCTGCTTAAACCTCGTATTTACTTCAGCCCCAGCTTTAAATTATTACTATCAAAACTGACCTTAAGGGAAAACTGAATCCGAATATCATCACCGGATTCACCGCTAATATCTTCACGTTCACCCCAGGCAATTTCACCGCCAATCAGCACATTATCCTGCGGGTAATGCAGCAAATTAACTTGAGCGATTTGGCCTTTTTCATACTCGTTATCAGCCTGGCCTTCAGTGGTATCAATTTCATTAAAGGAATAACCAATAGAGGTTGACCACTGCTTGCTCCAGTAGTGATCGTAATAGGCCACTACACCGATCATCTCTACCGCTTCAACACCGGTGGTGGTGATATCCGCAGAATCTGGCGCAATATCAACGCCGCCATCATTCATATAGTTACCGATACCTTCACCGTAAACCACTTGCAGTTTTAAGCGGTCATTCTCTAACATTTTGATAGAGGTACTGGCATTAATACCCCAACCAAACTCTTCATCCGTGTCATTAGTATCGGTGCGCTCATAACCTAACTTGCGGGCGATACCGGCCAGTTGCCAGTGGCCCCAGTCGGTATTGTCGCGGTAGCGCACGGTCAGATCGGGAATATCGTTGTACTTGTCAACAATCTCATCGATGGTGGAGCCGCAGTCGGAGACCGGATTGTTGATATCGCAGGAAGAGTCATCGCGAAAACGCCCAACGGTAATGGAGGTGTCCGGGTCTTCAATAGCAATGGAAAATTCATCTTCACCCGCATCAAAGGTATAACGGGCCTGCTTATTACGGTAGAACACCATGCCCGTTGGACCCCAGTAATCAATTGTATTAGGGAAAATATCGATATCCATAAAATTGGACCAGGTCTGGCCTGCACCAATTTCTTTCCAGGTTACCCAGGCATGACGTAAGCGTGGTGTGGTTTGGCCAGCATCACCGCTGACACCAAACAGTTCGTACTCAAATAACATGGTGACATCTTCACCGTAATTGGCACTAATACCCAAGCGGCTTTGACGCACGCCAAAAATAAACTCGCCGTCATCCCCGTAGGCGCCATCGGTGGTGGGAATGGTAGAGACACGCAGAGTATCGTTCCAGTCTGGGTCCACCCGTTTAAAATCATAAATCATATCGGCCTGTACAAAGCCATAGACCTTTAAGTTTAAGGCGTCTGCCTCAGCGGTTGCCCCTAATGACAGGCAGGATAAAGCTGCGCCTGTAAGATAATGTTTCCAGTTATTATTCATTATTTAACGCCCTCAAAAATATTCAGGTGTAGTTCTTTGGAAATATAGTTAATCGCTTTCATGGCACGAATGCTATTGCCCGCTTTATTCAGTCGTGGTGAGAAAGCGGCAATGGCCATTTCACCAGGCACTACGGCGACAATACCGCCGCCAACACCGGTTTTAGCGGGTAGGCCTGCGGTATAAGACCAAATACCTGATTCGTCATAAAAACCCGCGGTTAACATGACTGCCAGTAATTTAGAGACATGCTCAGCGTCCAGCACACGTTTACCGGTTTTTGGATTCACGCCGTGGTTGGCCAGGGTGGCACCCATCATCGCCAGTTGCTCAGTGTTAACACCCAGCGAACACATTTTGGTATAAACCCTGAGGGCTTCTTCGGGTTCACTATAAAGACGTCCATAGTTAAACAGCAGATTAGCAATCCCCCGGTTAGACCAGCTGGTTTCATACTCGGAGGTATAGACTTTATCTAACAGTGTTAGCTCAGCACCGGCAAAGTCATTAATATTGCTTCGAACTTTGTCCCAGCGTTGCGCTTCATCTTTAGCGTCTACCATGCTAACGCTGGCAATCGCACCAGCATTAACCAGTGGATTGACTGAACGGGCTGGCATAATTTCCAGAGCGAGTTTGGAATTAAAGGGCAGGCCGGTTGGCTCTACTCCAATCTTTTCTTGCAGAGCCTCAGCCCCTTGTTCCTGCATCACCAGCGCCGCATTAAAGGGTTTGGAAACAGATTGTATGGAAAAGCTATAGTCGGTATCTCCCGCTTGATAGACTTTGCCATCTCGGGTAATGATTACAATACCAAACAGGTCTGAAGGAACTTCGGTCAGGATCGGGATATAGTCCGCATTGGCTCCTTCTTTAACTCCTTTGAACTTGGCGTGGGCCTTGGTCACAATATCGGCCAGTACATCCGGGCTGGGTTTGGCATGGGAGGGTAGTGCAACTAATAAAAACGCCACAAGCAGCAGGCGAATCATAGGGTTTAGGTGACGCGATAAGCGGTGATGCATATTCTGACTCCTTTAAGAAAAACGCAGTAAAAACAGACTTTTGGATTATTCTCAACTCAGCATAGCAGTCTTTTTACATCGTGCAGATAAATAACAGGATGTATCCGTGTTCGTGTTTTGGGGAGTTATGGGGGACCAGTGTCGCAGTTTTTGCATTAGGGTTTTGTATCTATAGCGTCAATGAGTGGATTGAAGGCTGAGCAATAAAGAGTGGTTAACGCGATAAAAAGCACGACTCTTATTCGGTTTCTTCATTAACCTGCGTGATCTATCGCAGTCAAACCGATAAAAGGTTGGTGCTGATGAAAAACTGTCAGGTATTAGAAAAAAACCAGTAACCGCGATTCAATACTTTCCCGGGGCGGAGCATCTTCAGGGGCTTGCGGATTATTAAATGCAGTATGTACACAGCGTCTAGCCCTGCCGTCCGTGGCAGAATCAAATGTTTTAATTAATAACACTTCATTACGGGCTAGAGCTGGAAAAAAATACCAGCGGTGTTCGGGATTAAAAATGACCAGTTCTAACTCACCTATCCGCTCCGCGGCTCGTCGCTCGCTGGCAACCAGATCATAAGGGGATAGGGTGCGGGCATCGCTAAGTGCCATGGGGCTATGATAGGCGGGTGCTTTAATGGCGCGCCATACATTAATAATGGCATAGCGATGTTGTAAATAAAGATCTGCCTCTGCTGTGTCAACCAGTTCACGCAAGCGCCGCTCGGCGGAGGCATCGGTATAGTCATTATGAATAACTGAAGCGGCTTCACGGGTATTGCGCTGTTCGCGAATGTCCGGCGAGTCTGAACGTAGGGTATGGTCAAATACGATCGCATCACGACCGCCTACCGCAGCGAGAACCAGATCGCGCAATTCCTGTTCATAGAGTGATTGTTGCCCAGCTAGCTGATAAAAGTCGCTAACCGCCGTAGTATGGTTGCGGCGTTCAAAACCATAACTGTCTAGTGTCGGTGCTGGCGAGAGTTGTCTGGCATCGGCTATCTCCATATCGCAATCGTCAAATTCGGCACCAATCCGCATCTGCGCATCAGCGCCGCCTGCCGAAGCGTGGTAAATCGGTTTCTCATCCGTGGGTACCAGATAGCGAAGTGTTGCCGTGACCATCGTCTAATTCTCTCTTATCACTCTATTGGGCCAATAAGGCTTTTTCGCCAGTGTATATCATTTTAAACGCTTTTTTGCCGGGCATAAATTTACTACCCCATTGTGCTTCCAGGTCGTCCAGTGGCTTTTCCGCCAATAGTTGTTCGAGTTCCTTGCCGCTGGCAATGGCTTTGTTTACCCGTTCCTGAATGGTCAGGCATAGGGCTTTAAAAGCTTTGACTTCATCGATAGTGGATAAATTACCATGGCCGGGAATAATTTTGGTCTGGGTATTAGCCAGCGCAATCAAGGCTTCGTTGGCCGCGATCACGCCAGCCAGGGAGCCACCGGCATGGTAATCGACAATGGGATAAGCCCCTTGTAAAAATACATCACCGGCATGAATGACATTAGCCTTGGGGAAATGAATAATGACATCGCCATCGGTATGGGCATGTTGCAGGTGTTTGATATGAATATCCTGCTCATTAATATAAAAATGCATTTCTTCGGCAAAGGTCACTACCGGCCAGGCACTGGGGTCGGCGGGTGGGTTCTTTTTACCAAACAGAGCGCTGATACTTTCTTTGGTCATCCGGGTGCGGGCATTATTATGGGAAACAATAAGAGCTCCCAGTTCTTTCATGGCTGGATTGCCACCGGTATGGTCGGCGTGAAAATGGGTGTTAAGCACAAAGCGAATGGGCTGGTCGGTTAATTCCTGAATTTTGGCAATCACTTTCTTGGATGAAAAAGGAAGTTGATCATCAATTACAAAAGGTTGTGAGCCGGTTGAGACGGCAATATTGCCACCAATACCCTGAATCATATAAATCCCATCGCTAACTTGTTTGGAGGTCAGTTTCTGGGCAAAGCACAGTGGTGATATAATTACTAACAAGAGCGCTAAAGCGCGAGTAGATAGAGTCATAACAAATACCTTGCTGTCGTTATTATTTATTGCTGCGTACTATAATACACTTTAACCTGAATTAACCTTTCTTTCTTAATGTCTTGTTTTTCCCCTCTTCGATCAATAGCTTTAATAAAGGGCATTAATAAATAGCTCTAATCAATAGTAAAAATAGTTTGCTAATTTTTGACGAGCTAATGTCGAAGTTTAGACGGTGAAATAGCTATCTTCGCTGCAACGAACTGGGGTATCAATACACTAAATAGCTAAAGCGACCTATAGGTGATTTATGTGGATTGATATTGATGACTTACTAACACCGACGGTGGGTATACCGGAGCATTTTCGGCCTGTTAAAGAAGAAGAGGCCCCTCCGGCGTCATTGCTGTTTAATGATGACAAAGATAAACCCGGCGATGGTTTGGCGCTTATCCATAAAAGCCTTAAGTCCTCCACCCAGCTTAGCGAAAGTGACGAAAAAAAATATTTTTCTCGGCTTGGTGATGTCGTGCAGCAGTTAGTATGGGTGTTATTTCATGATCCACCCAGTCGTCAGTTGTTGTCTGCCTATCTGCTGTCCATTGCCTCAGGTAAAACACCGTTGGACCAAGGTTTGCCAACCATTGATCACCGTTTATTGATGACCGATATCAAACACCTTGGCGATGTTTTCGGTAACGCAGACATTATTGCGGAGCAGGCCCGTCGTCTCAACAGTGTTAAGCCGGATAGGGTTGATGATTTATTGGCAACTGAGTTTGAACATATCGATTGGCCCCACCCGTTAATTCTTGCCATTGCCCAGCTACCCTTTGCAATTGATCAAGCTGGGCAGTGCTCAGCGTATTTAAAAGCGTTTTCCAGTTACCTGGCCGTGATTGACGGGGTCGGCGCTATCCAGTCAGAAGATACGGAGCTTAGAGAGCGTTTATTAGTGTTGGTCAAACAGTACTATCAATGCAGAAACTATTTGGTGCATCATAATTTACGGCTAGTCTATCATGTGGCCAAAAAACATAGTCACTCTGCCAATGAAATACCGGATATTTTTCAGGAGGGGGTGTTTGGCCTGGTTCGAGCAATAGAAAAATATCGCCACCAGTCCGGTTATCGTTTTTCGACCTACGCCTATAACTGGATCGATGCTAAGGCACGTTTGGCGCCGGTGCGGCATAAAGGTTTTATGCGCTTACCCACATCGGCTATAGCTGATTTAACTGTCTTGCGTCGCACGGCAACGGATTTACAAAGCCAGGGGGTGCTGGTTAATCCCGTGACGGTGGCAGCCCGCTCTGATTTATCTGAGTCTCGGGTAAAAACGTTGCTGGCATTAAATAATTTTTCCTTATCGATTGATCAGCCTTTATTAGACCGAGAGCAGGGTATGACTTTATCCGGGGTGATTGCGGATGAGAATCAGGAGGTTATGCAAGATGTGTGGGAATATCAGCTTAAGACCGTGGTTGATCAATTATTAACAACCTTAACCGACCGGGAAGCTTTTATTTTAATTCATCGCTTTGGCTTAAAGGGGGTGCCCAGTCAATCACTGGAAATTATCAGCAGCAATGTGGGCTTAAGCCGGGAGCGAGTCCGGCAAATTGAGAAAAAAATACTGGCGGAGTTAAGAACTCTGGTCGAAACCCAGCGTGGGGATTTAAAAGAAAGCCTGAATGCCAGTTTGCGCTCTACCCAGAATTAATGCATGGACATCGGCAGTGCCTTCATAGGTATTGACGACTTCCAGATTGACCATATGGCGCATCACCGGATATTCGTCAGAAATACCATTGCCGCCATGCATATCTCTGGCTTCTCTGGCTATCTCTAAGGCCTTTTGGCAGTTATTGCGTTTCAACAATGACACGGTTTCAATCCCTAACTGGCCCTGATCTTTTAGCTGGGTTGCGCGCCAGCTGCCCAATAGCCCCAGCGTAATATCCGTTTGCATAATCGCCAGCTTTTTTTGAATTAATTGATTGGCCGCCAGTGGCCGGTCAAATTGGGTGCGCTCCAAGGTGTAGTCCCGGGCCGCATACCAGCAAGCTTCAGCAGCTCCCAGTGCGCCCCAGGAAATACCCAGCCGCGCGCTATTCAGGCAACCAAAAGGCCCCTTTAAACCTTGCACATTGGGGAGCCAATTTTCATCGGGTACAAACACGTCCTCCATCACTATTTCGCCGGTAATAGATGTGCGCAAGGCCAGCTTGCCTTCAATTTTGGGGCTGATAAACCAGCCATACCTTTATCGAGAATAAAGCCACGGATAATACCGTCTTCGGTTTTTCCCCAAACCACAAATACGTCGGCAATCGGTGAGTTGGTAATCCACATTTTTGTGCCGTTAAGGCGATAGCCACCTTCAACTTTTTTGGCTCGGGTCATCATATTGCCAGGGTCGGAGCCATGGTCAGGTTCGGTTAAACCAAAACAGCCTACCCACTCACCGCTAGCCAGTTTGGGTAAATACTTTTCTTTTTGCGCTTCACTACCGTAATGATAAATCGGGTGCATCACTAATGAGCTTTGCACACTCAGCATGGAGCGGTAACCGGAGTCAATTCGTTCTACTTCACGGGCAATAAGGCCATAGGCAATATAGCTAACCCCGGGGCAGCCATAACCTTCCAGTGCTGCGCCGAGTAAACCCAACTTACCCATCTCCCGGAAGATTTCACGGTCTGTGCCTTCATGGCGAAAAGCATCGCGCACACGGGGCAGTAATTTTTCTTGGCTATAGTGTTTAGCGGTATCCCGCACCATACGTTCTTCTTCGGTCAATAAATCATCCATTAAGAAGGGGTCTTGCCAATTGAACGGGGCGTTAGACGGTGTTGTCGACATGGAGGCTTCCAATAGCGAGAGAGTTGTGCGGTCAGTATAAAGCCTTACTCGATACTGACAATAGTGAAGCGTTGTTGTTGCTGGTTTAACTGCAATAGCACTTCGTCATCAAGGGTTTGGCCCATTAAAGCTTGGCCCAGGGGAGTGGCGGGGGTAATCAGCGAAATAATGTCCCCGTTACGATTGAGGCTTAAACCTCCGGCGGCTGGGCCAAGCAGTAAGTGTCGCTGCTGTCCCTGGTCATCCTCAATGCACACCAGTGCGCCCAGTTGAATGCTGGACTGCGCGCTAAACTGCGGCCGTTTAAATTGTTGGTAAAGAGCAATAGCCTGCTGTAGCTCGGCAATACGCATCGATTGCCCATGGGCAAGGTAGGCGGCTTCTACCGCCAGAGTATCGTATTTATTATCGGCAATATTCTCGCTATGGGTGGCGCTGGCATGGGCCTGCTGGCTGGCATTGGCTGCAGTAGAGAGTTCCTGTTCCAGCTGTTCTATAATGGCGCGAACCAGATAATGCATAAAAGGCTTAATCAGTGTTTGGGTTAATTCAATCAAGAATCATACTCGATACGCTATAGCTTTACAGCTTTGACTAATTAGCGAGATAGTAATATGGCGCAAGCCGATACGATTGTAGTGTTAGATTTTGAGACCACCGGTTTATCCCCGGATAATGGCGACCGTGCTATTGAGATAGGCGCGGTAAAGCTGGAAAGAGGCGAGGTGGTTGATCGCTTCCAGGCCCTGATGAATCCGGGGCGCAGCGTCACCGCCTTTATTGAGGACTACACCGGTATCAGCAATACGATGTTGGCTGAGGCAGATTCCTGCGCAGAGGTGATGGACCGCTTTGCAGATTTTATTCAGGACTATAATCTGGTGGCCCACAATGCCTCCTTTGATCAGCGTTTTCTGGATGCAGAGTTAAGCAGGATTTCACGTTCTTACAATGGCCAGTTTAGTTGCTCTTTACTAGCTGCCCGCCGGGTTTTCCAACAGGCCCCCAACCATAAATTGGGCACCCTGGTTAACTACACCAATATCCCCTCCAGTGGTGACTTTCACCGGGCGCTGTATGATTCTGAAATGACCGTAAAGGTATGGCTAAAAATACTGGAAGCGATAGAGCAGCAATATGGCCTGAGTGATATTCCCTTTTCACTGTTGCAAAAACTCAATAAAACCCCTAAAAAATCCATTCATCAATGGTTGCTGCGTCAGGGCGAAAGTGCCTGATCAACTTTTCAAACCTTTCTGGAATAATAAAAAGCTACCGCACTACAGCAACACATCACCACTGCCATGGGCAGGGCGGTTTCAGGTTTTACCGCACTTAATAACAAGCCGGCAAAGCCGCCTGCACCATAGTTTAAAATACCCATTAAGGCCGTCGCCGTACCCGCAATGGGTTTAAAGTGGCTAAGTGCCCCCATGGTCGAGTTAGAACCCACCAAGCCCATCATACCCACCGCAATAGCGTTTAATGGCACCATTAGCCACAGTGATGAGCTGCTCAGTGCTAATAATACCAAGCCGATAACCGCAACAAACTGTATTGCCGCCCCCCACTTAAGAATCGTAAAAGGCTGCATATGATTTAGCATAAACGCATTGCAGCGATTGGCGGCAATCATCACCACAATATTACAGCCAAATAATATCGAATAGAGTTCGGGGCTGACCTCAAAATAACTCATATAGACAAAGGGCGAGCCGGTAATAAAAGTCAGCATCAACGAGAAAGAACCCGCCTGTAAAAAAATAAAGCGCCGACCCTCAATATGGCTGAGTACTTTTTTATAACCGCGGAGAGCCTGCCCCCATTGCAATGCTTGCTTATGTTCAGTTTGGGTTTCGGGCACATTGAGGGAAAAAATCAGGCAAACGATGAGCGCATAAGCAGCAAGGAAAATAAAAATCGCACTCCAGTGAAAGGCACTTAATAAACTGGCGCCAATCAGCGGCGCTACCAACGGTGCTGCCATGGTGATTAAAGCCACCAGCGCAAAAACCTTGGCCGCTTTAACGCCATCGTAGTGATCGCGAATAATCGCAGCAGGCACTACGGCAACAGCACCACCGCCCAGCGCCTGCACAAAACGCCATGCGCCCAGTTCCATGGCGTTAGTACTTTGGGTAATCGCCAGAGACGCTACAGCAAAGAGCATAAGGCCAAGCGCAGCGACTATTTTTCTCCCGCGTTGGTCGGCAATGGGCCCGGCAATAAATTGGCCAATAACAAAGCCCAGTAAATAGGTGCTTAAGCTGCTTTGCACATAGGCCACCGGCTCACCAAAAGCCTTGGCAATCGTGGGTATAGCGGGCAGGTAACAATCCAGCGCAAAGGGCGCCAGTGCTACCAGTAAGGCCAGCCATAGGGCTAACAATTTGGGCGGGTTTAACGAGGTTGCGGTTGCGGGCATGGATAAGGGCTACAAGGTGAGTCGTTAGGCCAAGGCTGGGCTAAGCGAGTTATTAAACCAGTTTACCTTTTAAAAGGCCAATAAGCCTGCCCCTGAATCAATGATAGCGATAAAAAAAGGTAATTATTCAAAGGCTTAACAGCGTTGCAACGCTTAGGTAGCCGGTGTAAGGTGGCAAAAAAGGGTGTTAAGCAAAACCCCGGATAATTATACAGCCTGGTTTTATTGCTCTGTCTCTATAAAGTGGCAGGGCCATACGTTGTATTAGTGCGTATAGGGGTTAGGGGAGAACGTCGTCCAACCCTTTTTATCAGGAGCCCTAATGCAGCAAATTCTTTATATCGAAATAGCTGGCCAAATCTGGAAGCTATTTGAAGATGGCCGTTTGCAACTACTCGCCGTCGGTGAAACCGTACCAGAAGGTGTTGAAGTGGTGACTATGCCCACGGAAGGTACTGAGGATAATACGGCTGAGCCCGGCACTGACGATAACCCCGAAACACTATTAACCGGCGCCCAATCTTCCGGTTCCTCTCTCAATAGTTCCACCCCAAGTAGCACCAACAATTCAGCGGGCGGCAGTGTTGCCGCGGGTATCTTTGGCAGTATCAGTCGAGATGGCGAGGAAGTGTTAGCGCAGTCAGGCTTTCAAACCTTTGGCGCGGCACCGGTGTCTGTGCCTGACAGTCCTATTGAGGCGGGTGGTCCTGCCATCCTCAGTGATAAAGCCGCGATTACTATACAGATTAATGATGATGACAATCTTGAAGATAATTATGTCAACCGGTTTGAAAATGATGCGGTAGGTTTCTTTGGTACAACGGTCGATATCGATGACGACGATATTGTAGAGCTGGTATTGGTTGATAGTGAAGGGCGTGTCTTTAATCTGGAAACCACTGTACTGGCCGATGGCTGGCTATTACCCGACCAGGACCTGAGTGCAGTGGCAGAGGGGCCCTTTACCGTAACCGCTACGGTGCGAGATTTTTACGGTAACTTTGTGACGGCCAGTGCCGAGAGTATTAAAGATACCTTGGCGGAGGGTGTTGATATTAACGCTGAGGCCGGTGCCGACAATCTGATCGATATCTTTGAAGCCCCCGCGGTAAATATCAGCGGTCAATTTGAACAGGTTCAGGCCGGTGCTGCGGTAACCGTGCAAGTCACTGATGTGGCAGGTAGCAGCCTCAGTTTTGAAACCCTGTTGCAGGCTGACGGTAGCTGGCAAGTTGTTGAAGACTTAAGCCAATTAACAGAAGGCATATTACTGGTTCGCGCAGATACCATTGATCTGGCGGGCAACCCCGCGCAGATAGCATTTGATCTTGAATTATCCCTAAGCCCTACCATTAGCCTGCTGAATATTGATAAAGACGGCCAGTTTGACGACGATATTTATAATCAGTTTGAATCGGTTGACCAGCGCTATTTTGGTGAACTGTTTAATGTGGATGATGGCCAAACCGTTACCCTAAGTATTAGTGATAGCCAGGGTACTGTTATTACCGCCACCACCTTATCCAGCAATCATCAGTGGAGTATTGATGGTGTTGATACCTCCTCTCTGGTGGATGGCGCTTTAGCCATTAGCGTTGCAGTCACCAACTTTGCTGGTGATATGGCCAATGCAGCCATTGCCCGAGGTATTGATCAGACCGCAGAAATTAGCGCAGAATTTGTCGACCCCAATAACGATGCAGTGCTTAATGCGTTAGAGGCCATGGCGGCTACCTTGCAAGGTAGCTCGGTGGATATTGAAAACGGTCAGCCGGTTTTTATTAATGTGGGCGATAGTGGTGGTGCTTCAATTGACGCCGTAGGCCAAATTGGTTTGGATGGCCTCTGGATAGCCAATAATATCAACCTGACTTCAGCGACGGGCTCGCTATTATTTTTAACCTTAAGTGCTACTGATGCTGCCGGTAATCCCGCTACGGCTACCGCGAGTATTGCCTATGACCCTCTCGCGGTGGTCGATGATATTGCCTTTGACAATGTGGATGGCGATCAGGATCAATTGTTCAACGCGGTAGAAATCGCAGACGGTATTTTGCTGGAAGGCACTACGCAAGATATAGAACCCAATCAAACCCTGCGTATCACCATTACCGATAGCCAGGGTGCCGCTGAAGTGTTCAGTGCCACCGTGCAGGTGGATGGCCGCTGGGTGGTCGATGGCCCCATGGATCTCAGCAGGCTGGCCGATGGCGATTTGCAAGTGGATGCACTGGGCAGTGATATTGCCGGCAATATAGACCTTGGTACAGCGATTATTCATAAAGATACCGTAGCCGCTGTCACTGTTGCCTTTGATGGTGATGGCGCATTATCCGCTACAGAAATTATCGCTGTCACCATTAGTGGAACGACTACTGATATTGAAGCCGGTCAGCTTGTCTCGGTCACGGTTTCCGGTAGCGGCGCAGCAGATATTCATTTTACGGCCACCGTGCAAGCCGATGGCAGTTTTAGTAGCGCTAATGAAAGCCCTGCCAGTTATGATCTCAGCGGCTTTGATGACGGCAGCCTAAACGTTGCTGTTAGCACCGAAGATATTGCTGGCAACCCTGCCACGGCGAATAACAGTGCCGCTAAGGATACGGTCGTTAACCTGGATATTGACACCGGTGTGAATGGTTTATCAGTGACCAATATTAGAGGCGGCCTACTGACTCGTTATGCGGGTAGCAGTGATGCCGAACAGGGGCAGGAAATTTCTCTAACCATCAGCGATGGTATTAACAGCTTTGTGACTACCGCAGAGGCCGACGCCAGTGGTAATTGGCAAACAGCTCTTATCAGCCCGGTGGGTCTGGACGTTACGCAGCCCTGGACAGTGGTAGCTTCGGTTACTGATCTGGCGGGTAATACGGCAACCGATGATACGCCTTCGCTGTCATTTCCTGAGCTGCTTATCTTATCCGAAGGGGCGCTATCTGTCGGCAGCCTGGTGGATACCGGTGAGAGTCGATTAAAGATTGAGATCGGCGGTGACCCTGCACTGAACCCTTCCCCCTTTAGCTTTAGTGATGCCAGTCGGCAGACGGCGCTGGCTGGGCTGCGCTCTCAGGGGCAGGGAGTTAGAGTTGAGCTAAGCAGTGATGGCCTGATGCTACAGCTTATCCGCGATGATAATGCCGTGGTGTTAGACGCCAGCATCGATAACGCTAGCCAGATAGCTACTATCACCTTACGAGAATCTATCGAGCAGGATGTCGGCAAGGATATATTGGTCAGTAAGATTTTAATTAAGGCCCTACAAAATGATGTGGCCGCAGACCCCGACCCTGAATTGGTTGAGTCCCCCTTGTTTTTGGTCGTTCGCGATAATGCCAGTGAGTTTTTAGTCGATGATAATTATCGTGTTGTTGAAGATACCGTACTGACCGGCAATGTCTTTGACAACGATAATCTCGGTGAAGGTCCCCTGACCCTGGTGGCGGTGGATTGGAATGGGACTATTTATCCGGTGACCTTCGATACCCCGGCAGAATTAGTCGATCTGGTTAAAGGTACTTTGCTTATCGATAGTGAGGGTCAATGGAGCTTTAGCGCTAACCGCAATCAGGACCATACGGGCACAGACCCCAGTTTTGAATTTGACTATATTGCCCGAGATGCCGACCGGGATATTGATGCGGCCCATGTGGTGATTGATATTAGCGACGGTGCAGCAGGTACGGTTGGGCCTGAAGACGTGGTGACGGCAGAGCAGGATTATACTGACCTGGGTACCCCCAAGGTAGATAATTTTGTCATCCTGGCAGGCTCCGACAATATGGATATCACCAGCTTTGCCTTTAAGGATGAAACCATCAACCTGCTGGATAATCTGGGTTTAAGTAGTGACGGTCTGTTGCTGAGTTATGTACTGTCCAATAGCAATAAAACCTTAACCGCCAGCACCGGCAGTGGCACTATCTTTGTGCTTAATCTGTCGGCTGTATTGGATGCCAATAATCAAGATCTTGATGCCATTGCCACGATTGTTTGGTCCGCTTCACTGGACCATAAAGACAGTGACGGTGATGTTTTAGAATTACAATTTATTTTTACGGCCAATGATAACGATGGTACTGCCATTGCGCCGGCCTCAGCCTCACTCACACTGTTCGATGGTAGTGACCCACAGTTGACGGTACAGACTGCGGCAGAGCTGTTTGAAGCCGACCTTGCTCCGGGGCCACAAACCACCGACACCGGTGTGCTTAATATCGATATTGGCTCGGATATTATTGCCGATGTGGTGTTTAGTGATATTACAGAGCAGCCAGAGCTGACCAGTAACGGCGAGACCTTAATCTATGTGTTAGAAGATGACTACACCTTGGTGGGCTATGTGTTAAATACACTGCCCGGCAACGAAGTTGTGCGCGTCGTGCTGGATAATTTGGCGGTGGATAATAACGATAGCAGCCTCAACTATACCGTGACCCTGTCGCAGGCATTGGATCAGCCCAATATAAACGGCAGTGATGATGCGGTACTGGCGCTGCCGTTTAAAGTGAGCATCAGTGATTCGGAAGGTGATCGCAGCGATGCCACACTGGATATTACGGTTGCAGACCGTAGCAGCCCAGTGACCAATAATATCACCTTGGCCGTATCTGAGTTGCCCAGACTAACGACTATATCCCCCCGGGATATCGATGAAGATATTGTCAGCATTACCGCAGCTCAGGATCAACTGGTAGCGATAGCTTTTGATATTGCCGATGGCGAGCGGGTTCAGGATAGCAGCGGTAATAATCTCAGTAGTAATAATGCCCCGATCTTTTGGCGTGATAATGGTGACGGTACGCTGGATGCAGTGTTAAATAATGGCGGTATTATATTTACCGTAACCACACCTGATAGCCTGGCGGTTGAGCCGGGCGATAGCCAGGATATTCCCGTTACCCTGCAAATGTTTGGCAGTATCGACCATACCATTGCCGTGACCGACGTTGCAGAAATTATAGTGCCTTTGCAGCTGATTGATTCCGATGGCAGCTTTTCCACCGCGCAATTAAGCCTTGAAATGGTGGATGGCGGGCTGCCCTTTATTGAAACACCTGCCTCCCTTGCGGTTGATGAGGCGCTACTGTTAAACAGCTCAGATAGCGATACCGTTACGATTTTTGGCTTGCAGGGCAGTGACCCTTTTAATGTAATCAACGTGGCACTGAATACCGCAGGCTTAACCACCAGTGATGATCGGGCGATTAGTTTAAGTCAGTTAGATACCAATAACTGGGTGGGTAAAGCGGGCGCAGATACCGTGTTTCAGTTAACCATTGAGTTTAGTGGTGAAACCCGCTTTGAATTATTTGATGCGATCAAGCACCCCGCACCCAGCGGTGTTGATGCTGACCAGAATATTAAGGCGTTGGATTTTTCCGTCTCGCTGGACGATGCCGATGGTGATAGCTCTAACACCGTTAGCCTGCAAGTCGATATTACTGATGATTGGCTAACCGCACCGGTTTATGATGCCGCTCAAAAACTGACGATCAGCGAAGGGCAGGAAGTCACTGGCAATGTTTTGAGTGATGACAATGTTCTGACGACAGGTAGCTTTGGCGCTGATGGCGGTGAAATTGAAGAAGTGCGTTATAACGGTGACAGTTACCGCTTTGATGATGACGGTATGGGGGCGGTAGTTGCCGACCCGATAGTGATTAGCTTAACGGAACTGGGTAACGACTATGGCACACTGACACTGGCTCGGGATGGCAGTTACAGTATTCAGGCCAATGATGTCTTTAATCTGGTCGGTCTGGCTTACCCGGATAATTTTGTGTTCGATATGATCGACCTGGATGGAGACCGTATTACCGATATCCAGTTTGATTTTAGCGTGGCCGATGCCGACGGCTCGATCTCCGTAAAACCCAAAAATACGCTGGAAGATACTGCGCTGGTATTAAGCGTTAAAGGTAATCCCGGTGATATTGATAATAGTGAAGCCGTTACCCAATTCCGGTTTGAGAAAGCCTCCCTGCAAGGGGGCACACTAACGCTGACCGGCGGCAATAGCTTAACGGAAGATGCCAGCTATTATTATCTCGATGCTCTGCGGCCAACCGGTTCGGGTATCCCCGGTGAAGTAGAACCGGATGGTGATTTAATCTTTACCCCGGCGCTCAATAGCTCCAATCAAACGGCCAGTGTCAAACTGAAAGTGATGATGACCATCACTGAATTGTTTGGCACTAACGAAGTGAATAGTAATTTTAATATTAAAGTCGAGTCCGTCGCTGATACACCGGTATGGGATGCCGGAGGTAATTATACGGTGACCATCGATGAAGATAGTGCGGACAATGTTGTTTTACCTCCTGAGGCCAGTCTGGTTGATACCGATAGTTCTGAGCAACTAACGTATAAATTTATTAGCATTGATTTTGACCTGACAATAAGTAGCGGTGACACGGTATACAAAGCCGGTGACCTGATTGGCCCGGCAGAATTTGCCAGCATTACCGTGGCTACGGACCCCAATGTGTCCGGCGAATTTAATTTTGTGGTTCAGGCTATCAGCACCGAATCGGAAAATGGCGATACCGCCACCGCCGAGCAAACCTTTACGGTTGAAGTCGCGGGGGTTGCCGATACACCCACTTTGACGGTTCGCGATATTCGCGGCACAGAAGATGTGGCGATTGATTTGGATACCGTGCTAAGTGGCAGTCTAAGCGATTTGGATGGCTCTGAATCACTCTGGTATGAACTGAGTTTGCCCACGGGGTGGTCGGTTACCGGCCCTAATGTAATAGATCTGGGTGGGGGTGTGTACCGCGCCAGTGCCGAGGATATCGAAACTGGCGGCACCATCTTTATGCAGCCGAAAGAAGACCTTAGCAAAGTTACTGAAGTGCCGACGATTTCAGTGCGGTCCGTAGCGATAGAAAATACCGAGGATGGCGTTACACCATCGCTGGATGAATCATTTAGCCCGGTAAAAACCTTTACCGTTAAATTAACCGGGGTTGCCGATGCCCCGGCTATTGACCCTGGCCCCAATGGCAGTTGGAGCTACAATCCGGGCAGCGGCATTATTAGCGCTACCACCACGTTTGCTGAAGATAGCCGTATCGCGCTGGACTTTGCCATTAGCACACAAGACGATGATGGCTCAGAAGATATAAGCCTGCATTTATCCGGTATCCCGGAAGGGGCTGTATTAACCAATGGTGCAGGGGATGAGGTGTTTTTACCGGTGTTTGATGCCAGTAATAGCAGCAATCCGGTGTATACCGTCACGCTGGCGCAAATGGCTGACCTCTATATCCAACCGCCGCAGGATTATAGCGGTACTATTGCATTGGCTTTAGAACAAATTAATACCGAACCCGATGGCGATAGCGCTGCCTTTGATTTAACCGTTCAGTTTGTGGTGGCCCCGGTTATTGATACCGCGGGCAATCAGCTGCTGGAGGCCAGTGGTGTTGAAGATAAGATTCGCGCCATCAACCTGCTGCCAGCACTCGGTGATATTGATAGCAGTGAAACCTTAGAAGAATTAACGTTGGTACCCGGCTTTCAAGGCACCTTATACCTCGATGGCACTGTCTTAACTGTGCCGGTTTCTGGTCTGGATTTAAGCACGGTGGCGGGTGGCGATTTGCCGGGCCTGTTAAGCAGTGGCCGTCTTGCCTATCAAGCGCCGGAAGATCAGCACGGCAATTTTAGCATTGACTTTAGTTACCGGGTTGCCGATAGCAATGGCGGTGCCAGTGCTATTGTAGAGCAAAGCTTTAGCGGTAGTTTAGTGATTGATGTTAGAGCCCAGGTTGAACAAAACCAGCCAAGCACCGCCGATGATACTCGATTGGAAACAGCCGGCGGTGTGTTGACCTCTAACGGTGAAGATTTGGACCTGACCGGGCAGGTAAACTTTTTTGAAGAAGATCTGGATGGCTCGGAAACCCTGGACTATATCCTGCTAAAAATGCCAGCGGCCAATGGCTGGGCAGTTAACTTCCCCGGTGCCGTTCACGATGGCCAGGGTAATTGGCTGCTGCCAGCTCCCGCCACCTCCAATGGCGTAAAAGAACAGGCGCTGGATATTTTGGCCGGGGTCAGCATCACCGCATTAAGTGCTACCGCTGGCCCAGTTATTATCGGTGTTGAAGCGCGGGTACTGGATGGCGGCGGTGATGATGCCGATATGATCTTTGCCCAGCTACTGGTTGAATTTACGGCAGGTTCCGGCCGCACTTCGATTGCCCATACGCCGGATAATATTGTGATTGATATTGTCGATGGCCAGGAAAATAGCAATGCCACCATGGCAGAACATATCAATGATGGCTTGCCGGGTAACGGCGTCGTCAGTGATAGTGATAGTGCTGACCCTGCTTTTATGGACAATATTAGCTTTAGGGTCGATGCTGGCGATATTCCGTTTGGCGCTGGCCTGGCCGGTGATGGTATGCGCATTCTCTATGGCAATGATGGTACCTCCATTGTGGCCTATATCTTTGAAGAACCCGCGCTGCAAAATCTACGTTTGATCGGCTTGCAAGAAGATTTTGCCGGCGACTTTGATATCCCCTTTGATGTGATTGCCACCGACCCCAGTGGTGACACCATTGTCGATGTGCAAACCTTTACCTTTAATATTGAGCCGGTGGTCGATGAACTGAGCAATACCAGCGATATTATCGACGGCCGTGAAGATCGTCTGGTTAGCCTGGCCTTTAATGCCGAAGCTTTATTAGGCGATAGTGATACCGACGGTGATCGCGGGGTAGAAACCCTGCAAACGATTACCTATTCAAATCTACAGGGCGGTGTATTATTCGATCCCTTTAATTTACTGACCTTTAACGGCGGCGATAGCTATACCTTATCGGACCCCAGTCGAGTTGATGATATTTATTATCGCCCGCCCCAACATAAGGACGGTGAGTTCACCATAGATATCGATTTTGAAATACTCGATACCACCACCGGCAACAGTGTGGTGTCTAATATCGATACCACCACAAAAAGCGCCAGCCTGACGTTTGATATTGCCCCAATTACCGATCGCGCCAGTCTTTCGGTGCCGGAGTTTATTCGCGGCGATGAAGATAGCCAGATTGACTTGTCCGGCCTCAGTGCCGACTTGATTGACCAGGACGGTTCCGAAACCCTAAGCCTGCAAATTACCGGCGTGCCGCAAGGGGCAGTGCTGTATGCCAACGGTGTGCAATTACCCAATAATGGTACCGATGGTGGCACAGTGGTGGGCGGTGATTTAAATGGCGTAGCAACCTATAGCTGGTCAGTAGAACAGTCACAGTTGGACGACATAACGTTATTACCGCCGCAGGATTTTTCCGGTGATATTGCATTGCAATTAGTGGCCATTAGCAATGAAAAGGGCACCACAGATTTTGTGACGACCACAGCGTCCTTTACTGTAGCGGTGGACCCCATTGCCGATGGCGTGCAGCTAACCAATACCGTGGCTACCGAGAGTACGCTGGAAGGCAGCCCCTTAACGATTGCTTTAGGGGCTGAAGTATTGGAGTCGGTGAATAATAACGAAGTGATCGAAGTCTCGGTGACTGCATTAGACAGCTCCGATAATAGTGCGCTGGTAAAACTCGATCGGATTATCGCCGATGGAACACGGGGGCGATTTAAAGATAATGGTGATGGCACGTTTACCGCTAAGGTCGTCACGACGGTGGCAAGCTTGGCAGACTTTTCATTGCTGACCGGCGAGCAGGCCTGGGGCTTATTAAATTTACAAGTCGATATCAGTAGTGTCGATACCAATACGGTATTGGGTAGTGTCGTCACGGATACCTCGGTGGCCAACTCTTATACGATGGCGATTACCATTGAGCCGGAACCGGACCCCGCTAAACTGGAACGTGACTTCGACGGCCTTATTAGCAGCAATGGTATTAATATTCCGATGGGGCTGACTATTGCCACCATCAACCCCGCTGATGGAGAAATTAACCAATTGCAAATTGATGGTCTGCCCAGTGATTTCTCCTTTAATCACGGAGCGCGTCAGGGCTCTGTTTGGTTAGTGGACGAAGCCGATATTAGCGATCTGGAATTAATCACCGATAACCCTTCAGGCACTGATCCTGTGGGCGACTTTAATTTGGTGCTTAAAACCATCGCCACACTGGGCGACACCACCATTGAAAGTGTCGAGCAATCTATGCAGGTTAAAATACAAGCCGCAGGTGCTAACACGCTTATTGGCACCGTGGGGGATGACAGCTACCGAGGTGGTACGCAGGCAGATACCTTTACCTGGAGTGATGGCGATGAGGGTAGCTTGTTATTTGTAAACCGCGATACGGTGCATGACTTTAATCGCGGCAGTGGCAGTTACGATAATATGGAAGGCGATACACTTAACCTGGCCGGTTTATTGACGGGGATGAATATTATTACCGGTGCTGATGCCGATGCGGTGATCGATGTGGATGATAGTTCTGGCAGCACGGTATTTACTCTTCGGGTTGATGGCGCACTGTTTAGAAACCAGGAAATCACCCTGGAGAATGTCGACAAAAACGACCTCTTTGGTGTGGGTGGTTCGGTGGTCAGTGAGGATGTTTTTCTGCAAAAGTTAATTAACGATACAACCTTAATTACGCAATAAAACGGAGTGATAACACTGGATGGATAAAGTGCTAACCGACAACGACCCATGGCTGGAGAGTCTGGTTTGGCTTTGTGAGCATTACCAGTTGCGGCGACACCCGCAACAGTTGCTGGCTGGCCTGCCCTTAGAGGGTGGGCAGTTATGTGCCAATACCTTTACTCGGGCTGCTAGCCAGGCGGGTTTTGATATTAGTCGCCGCCCTTTGGCTGAAGCCAATAGCGCCGTACTGCCGTTATTAGCCAGCAATCAGCAGGGCCAGCCTTTGCTGATTACCGGTTTAACCGCCGATACCGCCACCATCTTATTAGCTGCCGATAATATGGCAGAAAAAACCCTGCCACGCACACAACTGGAACAGCAATTACAGGGCGCTGAACTTTGGTGGCTGGCACCACAGCGGGTCACTGATGCACGGGCAGAATTACTGGCGGCCTCATCGCCGCGGCATTGGTTGCTGCAAGCCATCGTGGAAGTTAAACCCTGGTACCGGGATTTATTACTAGCCTCATTAGTGATTAATATCCTGGCGTTAATCGTCCCGCTATTTACCATGAATGTGTATGACCGGGTAGTGCCTAATCAGGCCTTCCATACCCTATGGGTATTATCAGCAGCAGTGGCTGTCGCGATTGTGTTTGATTGGCTATTACGCAAAGCCCGTTCTCGCTTAACCGATTTAGCCGGGCGAGAAATTGATGTCAAAATTTCTTCCATGCTGTATGCCAAAGTGCTGGGTATGACGCTGGAGAGTCGCCCGGCTTCCGCGGGTGCCTTTGCCAAGCAGGTGCAGGAGTTTGATAGCGTGCGTGAGTTTTTAACCTCGGCAACATTAAATACCGCGATTGATCTTCCCTTTAGTTTACTGTTTTTATTGCTGATCTTTTGGTTGGGCGGGCCGATGGTGCTAATACCGATTGCGGCGGTTGTGGTATTGATAGCTTTGTCCTTTTACCTGAAAGAAAAAATCAAAGAAACCATCGAAGAAAGTGGCCGACTTTCAACCCAGCGTCAGGCGATATTAATCGAGCAGGTACAGCTATTAGCCGATACCAAGCAGAATAATGCGGAAGGTCAATCCCAGCGCCGTTGGGAGCAAACCGTAGCGGCCTTATCCGATTGGCAAAACCAAAGCCGTGAATACAGCAATACCCTTTCCTATACGGTGATGAATGTTCAGCACCTGGTGACGGTAGGCTTAATTCTAACGGGGGTCTATCGCATTAGCGAAGGTCTGTTATCCATGGGCGGCCTAATTGCGATTGTGATGTTGTCGGGGCGCGCGGCCAGTGCGATTAATCAACTCTCTATTTTATTAATGCGTTACGAACAAACCCGCAGTGCCATTGCCGGTTTAGAAACCGTGATGCAAACACCGCAGGAGCAACACCCTCAGCAAGCCACCGAGACCAAGCAATTTGATGGCGCTATCAAGCTAAGCCATGTGTGTTTTCATTATCCGGAAAAAGAACTGGCGGTATTGGATGATATTAACCTGGCCATCAACGCCGGTGAGCGGGTTGGTATTATCGGCCCGGCTGGTGCGGGTAAATCGACCTTAATGGCGTTGTTAGCTCATCAGTTGCGGCCGGGCTCGGGGCGCATTGAATACTCCGGTATTGAAGCCAGTCAGTGGCCGGTAAGTGCCTTGCGTGATCAATGCGGTTGGGTAGGGCAGCAGCCCTTATTAATGTTTGGCAGCATCCTCGACAATATCAGTTTTGGTTTATCGACCTTAAATACCCAGCAACTGAGCCACGCCATTGAAGCCTCAGGCATCAATCGCTTTGTTGATCGTTTAGAAAATGGTTTGGAAACACCGGTCGGTGAATTAGGCATGGCTCTCTCTGGTGGTCAGCGTCAGGCAGTGGCTTTAGCCCGTGCCTTAGTGCGGCAACCCGCTTTATTATTACTGGATGAGCCGACCAGCGCTATGGATACAGCGTTGGAACAACAGGTGCTGGCTGGCCTTAGGCAGCAGCCCGCTTCAACCGGCATGATTATCGCCAGCCATCGCCCGGCGCTATTACAGCTTTGCGACCGCCTGATTGTGCTTGAAGGGGGGCGCATTATTGACGATGGCCCAACCGCTCAGATATTAACTCGGCAGGCGGCACCCAAGCCCCGCACTCGCCGCGTGCAATCCGTAAAAATTGCTCCCCGTCCCGATAAGGGAGGGCAGCATGAGTAGCCGTTTATATTGGCAGCAAATGCAGCAGGCTTACCGCGCCCGCAGCATCGTTTGGTTGGTATCTGCCTTGCTATTATTTACCTTGCTATGGGCATTTTTTGCCAAACTGGACGAAGTCGTCGTGGGGGAAGGTAAAGTGGTGCCTGCTCAGGCGGTACAAAAAATTCAAAGCCTTGAAGGCGGTATTTTAAAACAGCTATTTGTTAGTGAGGGGCAATTGGTTGAGGCTGGTGACCCTTTGGCAAAACTGGATGACACCCGTTTTCGTTCTGCCTATCAAGAGGCACAGCAACAAAATTCATCATTAAATGCCAGACGCCTGCGCCTAATCGCAGAGCTTGCCAGTATTGTGATTGATAAGGAGGCCACCGACTGGCGTCAACGTATACGCATTATTGAACAGCCCTTAGTTGATCAATCAGTCAGCCCGGTTATTTTAGCCAATGCCAGTGCCAGCTACCGTGAACGTATTGAACAATTACAGGCGCAGTTAGAACAGTCCCGGCAAAATATCGAACAGCAGGTGCAGGCACTGGATGAAGTACGCGGTGATACCCGAACGCTGGCCCATAATCTTGAGCTGGTAACGGAAGAAGTTGAGTTAACCCGTGACGTGGTGGCCAGCGGCGCTGTTGCCAAGGTGGAATTATTAAAATTACAAAGAGAACTTTCCAGCCTTAAAGGTGAGTTGGCTGCCTCCCGTATTAGTGAACAGCGATTGATCGCGGCCCGTGACCAGGCGGTGGCGGAATACCGTAATACCGCGCGGGATTTTCGCAGCAAGGCACAGGTAGAATTGGTGGATACTGACAATCAGCTAGCGCAATTATTTGAGCGCAGCACACAACTAAAAGACCAGCTAAGCCGTACTCAATTAATCTCACCGGTGCGCGGCAATGTCAAAAATATGGTTACTCGCTCAGTGGGCGGTGTGATTAAACCCGGTGAAGCCATGATGGAAGTGGTGCCGCTGGATGACCAATTGTTGGTAGAGACTCGTATTGCACCACAGGATATTGCCTTTGTGCATAAAGGCTTGCCGGCTACCGTCAAACTCACCGCCTATGATTTTGTGATCTATGGGGGGGTTAAAGGGGAGGTGGTCTATGTTAGTGCCGATGCTCAACAAGATCAGGAAGGTGTGACCTATTACGAGGCGCATATTCAAACTCAGCAACAGGCATTACAGGCCATGCCCATGATTCCCGGCATGCAGGCCAGCGTCGATGTATTAACTGGGCAAAAGACCGTATTAAACTATTGGTTAAAACCTTTGTTAAGAGCGCGCGCTAATGCCATGCGTGAGCCATAATAGAAAGCATAATAAATAGCTTCGTTATATAACGGAGACATCTGGAGGAACAATGCACCGACTAGTGATATTGGCTACAGCGGCCATATTATCTACATCAGCCCAGGCTGCTACTTTGGAGCAGGCAGTCGCCAGCGGGATTGATAATAGCCCTGAAGTACAACAGCAATATGCGCGTTATCAATCCACCTTGAGCTTGCAGGAAAGTGCACGGGGTGATTATTTACCCCAGGTGCGTTTAACCGCAGGCTACGGTCGTGAGGAAACTGACTATAGCAGTGGCCAGAAAATCGATGAGGAACTGGATCGCCAGGAAGTGGGTATCACGGTTTCGCAATTATTATTTGATGGTTTTCGGGCGCAGGCGGAAGTAGGGCGTCTGGGTGAAGAAGCCAACTCCGAACGCTATACCCTGATGAGCCGTGCAGAAAATACCGCGCTGGAAATTTGCCGTATCTACCTGAATTTATTAAAGGCGGAAGAAACCGTCAAATTGGCGAAGAAAAATGTTCAGGACCATATCGAAGCGCTGGAAGATATTCGCCAGCGGGTGAGCAAAGGTTTATCCAGCCAGTCGGATTTGGCCCAGGTCAGTGCGCGTTTGGCCAGTGCCCGCGCATCGATGATGGCGGCCGATAATAATCTCTATGATTTGCGGGCTGAATATATTCGTCAGGTGGGGGTGGAACCGGTTGACCTGATCGACCCGGTTGAAGATGCCAATCTAACGGTGGACAGTTTAGATATGGCCTTAAAGCAAGCACGGGAAAATCACCCTGAATTGATGGTGGCGCGGGCGGATATGGCAGCGGCGCAGGAAGAGCGCCGGGTTTCTCAGCACCGTTTTTATCCCAAGTTTTCGCTGGAGTTAGCGGCTAACGATAATGAAGATATTGGCGGCTTTGAAGGACCGGATGAAGACGCCCGCCTGATGTTAAAAATGGAATACGATCTTTATAATGGCGGCCGCGATAAAAACCGCGCCCGCGCCTCCGGTTGGCGCTATAACGAAGCGATGGCTATTTATAAACGCAGCTATCTCGATATAGAGCAGGGCACCCGGCTAGCCTGGAATGCCCGTCGCTTTCTGGCTCAGCAAGTGTCTATCTATCAAGATAATGTAGATGCCTCTACCGCCGCGTATCAAGGCTATGTGCAGCAGTTTCGTTTGGGTCGCCGTACTTTATTAGATGTGCTCGACTCTCAGGTGGAATTATTTTTAGCGCGCAGAAATTATATTAATGCCAAGTATGACCATAAGCTGGCCAGCTACCGTTTAAATAATGCCGCAGGTTCACTGATTTATTCTATGCGGGTTGATTACCCCAATCAGTGGCAGGCTGAAGACCCCGAGTGGTCAGATACACCCATCGATGAGGAGGTATTGAAATGAAGTACTTTCTATTCAGTGTTATCGCTCTACTAGTCAGCGCCTGTGTGGATATTCCTGACCGCGAAGTGCAACGCCCCAGCTATGATGATATCCGTGATACGGATCGCGATGGGGTGATTAACCAGCGCGATCATTGCGCCGCAACACCGCCAGGGGCGGTGATTGATAACGAGGGTTGCTCGCAATGGCATCGCGGTACCGAAAAAGAAATTTTTACCATCGATTTTGATTTTGACAGTTCAGAACTTCGCGCCGATCAGCAGTCGGTGATTGACCATTTAGTGGGCGTGTTAGAACAGTATCCCGATGTCACCGTGGAGCTTATAGGCGATACCAGCCCTGAGGGTAGTCGCGAATATAATCAGGCCTTGGCTCAGCGCCGGGTGGCAGCGATCGAAGCCAACCTTAAGTTAAACGGTGTTAGTGATGAGCGCATTAACCCACATATCTATTCCGACAGAGATAGCGTGGTTGAAAAAGAAATTCACAGCAGGCAGCGCCGTACCAAGGCTGTCTTGCATCATCCGGGTAAGCGTATTACTGATCGCTCATGGTCCATTTATGGCGCCGAGCAACAAACACAGGGAGCAAAATAATGAGATATTTAGCTCTGGTATTTATAGTCTCGTTACTGGCAGCCTGTAGCAGTCAGGAGGAAAAACAAGTCACCAGCATACCGGCTATTCGCATTGCCGTGGATGCACAGTTAGCTAATCAACTGGTCAATTTTCCCAATGTGGAGTGGGTGGTTGTTGAAGATATTGCCGACCCTTTATTGGATGGCCGTGCCGCTTTGGCTATTTCCCAACAAAAACTGAGCGATGATGTGATGGGGCGTTTTCAGGCTCGCCATGGTGAGCGCCCGGCGGTCAGTATTTTTACTGCGCCGCTGCCAGATAATCAAAACTCACAGGACGTTTATAGCCGCGGCGAACAGCTGATTAAAAATCCCTGGTACCTCTATCATTTAACCAACCCCACTCAGCAGTTGGCGGCTTTGCCAGAGTCACAGCAGGAGCAAGGTGTTAGCTTGATTCGGCAACAGTTGGCTTGGCTTTTTAGTGATCAGGCCCAGCAGCAATTGGCTGACCGGGGTTTATTATCGTTGCCTGAGCCACTGCGGCAGCGTGCCAGAGTAGCACTGGGTTTGGAAGCTGCCGCTTATCAAGGTGGCTATCGCTGATAAGGGTGATCTGACTGAATTAGCCCTGCGTAAATTAACTAAGAGAGCCCATTAAAACGCAAGCTTAGGCATATCGCAGTGAGTAGTCAGCAAAACCTTCAGCAAGCCTCCTACAGTATTGGTGTAGTCTCCAGGCTCACCGGCATTTCAGCCCATTGTTTAAGAATGTGGGAGCGCCGTCATGGCCTTGGCCCCTCCAGTCGAACGGCAGGAGGACAGCGGGAATATAGCAAGGTAGACCTGGACCACTTATCGTTGATTAAACAATTGCTTGATCAGGGTATGCGGATCAAGGATATTGCAGCCTTGCCGCAAAAGACCTTAAGCCTTATGGCCACGCAGTCGGCCAATGAAGATACTGAGTTAAACCAGCCTTTTGATACTGTTGTTATCGGTAGAGCTTTTAGTGCCTTGTTTAAAAAACACCGCAATCGATACCCGCGTCTGTCTATTGAGTTTCCCTCGGTTTCGGCTGAGCAGTGGATCAATACATTCACTGAACCATTCGCAGCAAAAATAGTTATACTGCAAGCCGATACCGTCAATCAACAAACCCTGGTGAAACTCAAGCACTATAAACAACAAGGGTGCAGTATTTTTTTACACCACCCGGCGCTAAGTGATGCTATTAAAGAACAATTAGGCAGAGAGGGGATTGCTTGTATTGATTCCCCCATTAATCTGGAGCTGATTGATCGCTTAACCGCCAGAGCCCAAAAAGAGCAGACCTATATCTCCGGTTTATTCGATAGTAGCCGTGAATTTAATTTACCCTTACCGGCGTCTATTCCTCACTATTTTTCTGATCAGGCGTTAACCGAAGCTGCCGGTATAAATAGTGCTATTACTTGCCAATGTCCCTCGCATCTATCGGAACTCATTCGCTCACTCAATGCTTTTGAGCAATATAGTCAGCAGTGCGGCGCAGAAAACTGGAAGCAAGCTTCAGTGCATGCCTGTATTTATGCCTACACGGCGCAAGCCCGTGGTTTACTCGAACAAGCACTATTGGCAGCGATTGACGAACACTAGTTAGACACTAGTTAGACAGAACTGAAAACACCACATCTAATCAAAACTACCCTCCGTACCTTTGTTACCTATGCGACTTAATGTCTAAACAGTAATTATTGAGGGTAGAAAAATGCGGGTATTGGTAAAAGGTTTACTGGCTTTTAGTTTAATGTTTTTTCTGGTGGCTTGTGATGATGACGACGATGATAATGATCGCAGCAGTATGTCTATTGTCGATGTGGCTGCCGAAGCGGGGAGTTTTACTACTCTGGTGACAGCGCTGCAAGCGACGGGTTTAGATAGTACGCTAGCGGACCCCGAAGGCAATTTTACGGTGTTTGCACCCAGCGATGCAGCCTTTGAAAAATTAGGTGAAGAAACCATTAATAACCTGCTGGCAGATACAGATACCTTAGCGGATATCTTGCTCTACCATGTGATTGTAGGGGCCACCATTGATTCAACCGCTGCTATTGAAAGCGCAGGTACAACGGTTGAGATGGCCAACGGCGATAATGTTGCTCTGTCACTTAGCGGCTCTGATTTACTGGTCAATTTCTCTACCGTAACCGGTCTGGATATTATGGCCGATAACGGCATTATCCATGTGATCGATACCGTGCTGATACCACCCACGGAGAGTGAAGAACCGGTGCTTAATATTGCAGAAACCGCTACTGCGAATGGTAACTTTACCACCTTGTTAACAGCTTTGGCGGTGGCGGGCCTTGACTCTGCTCTTGCCGATGAGTCAGCAACTTATACCGTATTTGCCCCCACCGATGCGGCTTTTGCTGCACTGCCTGATGGCACCATTGCAGCCCTGTTAGCGGATATCGATGCTTTGACCGCTGTACTGGCACGCCATGTTATCAGTGGTGCGGCCGTGGATTCAGTCACCGCACTCTCGCTGAACAATACTGAGGTGGAAACCTTATTGGGTGAGAATGTTAGCCTGCAAATTATCGATGGGGCGCTAATGGTTAATAACGCCAAAATCGAGATCTTTGATATTGTGACTACCAACGGCATTATTCATGTGATTGATGCGGTAATCTCTGAGTCATAACTCTGAGTCATAATAAAAGTTTGTTAAAAAACACCCGCTTGCGGGTGTTTTTTTATGGGTTTAGAAAAGAACTCATTTGGAAAACTAATAGCCCCAAACAAAGCAAAGCCGCAAGCAGAGGATAGCCAGGTAATTGGCTAATCTGCTGAACAGTCTGTGAATGGGCATTCGGATAATTATTTTTATGCATCTTCCATAGGGCCAGATTAATTAAAGAAAAAATAATCAAAATAATAAAGCTGGTGAATTTTGCCAAAGCCGTTAAGGGAAATAGTAATGCTGCCACTAAAATTAGCGCTGCCATCAGCAAGGTGGCAACAATCGGGGTATGAGTAAAGGGTGATACAGAATGCAAATAAGCAGGGCCGCCATAACGTTTGGACATGCCATAACAGACCCGGGAGGCCATAATAATTTGAATCAATACTCCATTGATAATCGCCAGTACACTAATGACCGCAACGACTTTGGCGGCCATGGCACTTTTACTGCTCAACAGTTCCGCTAGCGGCGCTTCACTTTGCGCCAATTTGTCTAGCGGCAGCGATAACGTGGCGACCAGGGCAATCAGTACATATAAACTGGTTGATAAAACGACCACCCAAAAGATGGCCTTTGGCATAGTGACTTCAGGCTGTTTAACCTCTTCGACCACATTGACCATATCTTCAAAGCCAATAAATGCATAGAAGGCTAAAAACGCGCCGGCAAACACACCGGCCAATTCTGTAGCAGACCCCGGGATAAATAATTTGGATGCTTGTTCAGGAAGTTGTTGCAGGCTGTCGCCACAAAAAAATAACACCAGCAACAAGCCCGCTATTTCAATCATAGTGACTAAGGCTGCCATGGCTAATGATTCTGCAATACCCCAGACAGCCAAGGCAGTCAGTAATATCAGGGCTGCGACCATAGCCAGGGTTTCATTAATGGGAACCAGCAAAACAAAGTAACCTACAAAACCGCGGGTCAGGGTAGCGGCAGAGACAATGCCGGTCAAAATAATTAATAGCCCAACGGCTAAGGTGAGCCACTGTTGGTGAAAGCCGTTTTCAATATAAATCGCTTCGCCAGCACTTTGAGGAAATAAGACTGCCAGCTTGCTATAACTCATTGCGGTTAGCCAGGCGATAACCCCTGCCACAATAAAAGCCAGCGGTGCCAGCAAGCCAGCGCTGCCTGCCACCTTGCCAACCAGCACATAAATACCGGCGCCTAAAATAGTCCCCAGTCCGTAAAAAATTAATAGCGGCAAATTAATACGCCGCGCCAGAGGTTCGGCGTTAGTAGAGGTCGGCTTAGTGATCAGTAATACATCCCATAGTTGGTGGGCTCATAAGGTATCAGCTGATAATTGGTTTCAAGAAAGGTTACCAGATCAACCAGTTGGGCCACGGTCATGGTGTCGTTAAAACTTGGCATGGGGGATTGGCCGGGCTGGGTAGCCACCTCTTTGCTATAGCTTCTGGCAATTTTATGAGAGGGGTTGATGACTGAGGTAACCAGTTCGCCGTAGGTTTTGATGCGGGACACTTTGCCTCCCAATGGCACGGGCTTTTCCAGTGTCTGGGTGCTGTTATTTTCTATGCCTTTGATAGTGTGGCAGGACATACAGCCCAAAGTGGTGAAAACCTCTTCGCCCTTGGCAATATCGCCCTTGGGCAGGCTAAAACCTCTGGGTGAGTCTGGTCCAGTTTCGCAGGCCGTGAGTAACAGGCCGGTGATTAACAGGGCTAAAAGGCGGGCAATAAACATGGCAAACTCCTTTGTATCCATCAAATGATGAGTTAATCCCCAACTTAGGGGGGAGCGCTAAGTAGATTGTGAAGATGATACTAACGACTTTAATACTTATCAGCTTTGATATCTATCAAGCTTTGTGCGTGTATATGAAATAGGGGGGTGACGATAATGGGTGTTTTGGATATAGTTTTTTAGCAGGGCCTGCTATAGCATTCTGTGTCACTTTAAACCGGTTTGGAGTTAGTTGTGATTGCTATCATCTGTCGTCAAAATATTATCCCGAAAATAGCCATTCTGGCCCTCTGGGGGCTGGTATCCGCAGTGTGTCTGGCTGAAGACAGGGCTGAGCCGCGGGAGGTAGTGGTGGTGGGTAATAACTGGGATGGCACCGCTAATATTTTCTATACCGAGGGCTTTGAGCCTGTTAAGCAGATCAATGTGGTGCCTGACCTCAAACAGCGCATGCAAGAGGTGGCTGATTCCAGTCTGGTTGATCGTCTGTCTTTTTATATGATCCGAACCTTTATTGGCGAGGGCAATGACCAGTTGGTGGACGATATGTTTACCTCCCATGATGGCCGTGTGTTGTACGCCTCCCGCCCCAGTTTTGCGGATGTGGTGGCGATAGATATGAATACCGAAGAGATTATCTGGCGTACCCCGATTGCTGGCGTGCGCTCGGATCATGCGGCCATCTCTCCCGATGGCAGCGTGTTTTTAGTGTCTGCTTCGACAGCGCGAAAAGTTCAAGCGATTGATACCGCCACCGGCAAAATTATCGGTGAATTTGAGTCCGGCGATCAGCCCCATGAAAATACTTATTCCAGAGATGGCAAGCTGATTTATCACGCGAGTATCGGCAAGGTCTATGTGCCCACCACAAGTGCCTGGTTGGATTGGATTAAAGGCGACCGTTGGCTACAGGTGGTTGATGCGCAAACTATGGAAGTAATTAAGCGTATTGATATCGGTGAGAAGTTGGAAGAAGCGGGCATGCCCTGGATTGATAAAGCGGTGCGCCCGATGGTGATCGCTCCCGGTGGGCGGTTTATTTATTTGCAGGTGTCTTTTTTTCACGGTTTTTTTGAGTACGACCTTGAGTTGGATAAGATTACCCGCAAACTGGACTTGCCCGTGCCTGAAGATATTCAGCAATTAAGTTATTGGGATTACCAGCTTAATTCTGCCCACCATGGTATCGCCATGAGCGGTGATGGCAGCAAACTTTGTATCGCTGCAACGATGTCAGGCTATGTGGCGATTGTGGATAGAGAGACTTTTGAGTACCAGACCATTACCTTGTCGGAGCAGTCTCTGGGCTCCAAACCCTATTGGGCTACTGAAAGTGAAGATGGCAAATTCTGTTATGTGTCTGTCAGTGAGCAAGACCGGATGTCAGTGATCTCTTTTGAAACTGGTAAAGAGGTGGAAAGTATACCCGTTGGGGATCATCCCCAGCGGATAAGAACAGGCAAGTATTTGCCGCTGTGAAACTATAAGAAAACATCGCCAATATAGCTTATATTGGCGACGTTAAAGGATTTACTGGCGACGGCGACGATAAGCCAGTGCACCGGCAACACTCACAAACAGACCACCCATAATACCAATCAGTGGTAACTCACTGGCAGTGGCTGGCATTGCTAATGTTTCAATTGCATAGCTTTCTTCTTCTTCAATCTGGTGAATTTCCCAGCGGTCGCCGGGCAGATAAATATTCAGGTTTTGCCCTTTGCTTAATTCATTGATGCGGTAGCTTTTGCCCTGAATTTTAGCGCGGAACTCAGGCTTTACCCTGATTGAGTAACGCTCACTCTTGCTGCCGTCCTCATGCACAAACTTAAAGTTAACATTGCGGCCACTGACTCTGGTTAGCTCAAGTTCAACCAGTGCATATTTGGTCCCTTTGCTTTCCACAACGTCCAAACAGGATTTTGTAATGTCGGGATACTTTTCAATCATTTCAGGCGCAAAATCAATATCCTCACAGGACAGGCCAGCCACTTCCTCCATATTGTGGGCAGCGGCCATAGCTGCTGAATGAAATAAAAATCCTGAAAGTAGCATTAGCGTAATGCCAAAGGTCTTTTTAAATTGTGTCATGTCATTATCTCCAGTTAATTGACAAGTTCACCGTCAAGAGATGCCTTGACGATATAGCGTTGCGGGGCATGCCCGACAAAATAAAAGGGGTAGCAAGTCACCAGTGTGATACTGGTGTCATCGGTATCTCTAAGCACGTCGACATTGTCGGGCTCGGTAATAAATGTTTGATCGATCCGATAGCGAGAAATACCGCTATAGGTTTTTAAGTGAATATAGTCACCGGCTTTGACATCTTTTAAGGCGCGAAAGTAACCGTCTCTATGCCCGGCGATACCAAAGTTTCCTGCTTCGTCGGGTAGGGCAGTGCCAGCAATGCGCGCTACACCACGGTCCATATTTAAATCGCTGGCGCCATTATAAATAGGTACATCCAGTTTAATATTGGGGATGGATAGAACAGCCAGTACCTCGGAGGCTTGTTGCTTAAGGCTGGCATGATAGGCGTCAACCCGCGAGGGTGCCCAGTCTTTAAAGCTGGGTTGAGAGCCTGCGGCTGAGCTTTCAAAAGAGTCGATATCTTGTTGGCGTTGAATTTCACTGCAGCCAGTTTGCCCAAAGAAAATAAGCAACAAGGTTATACCGAGTAACCAGCTAAAGGCTTCGGTTACAGCAAGTACTTTCAGATTCCAGTACCTTGTCATTAGCGTTCCTGTTATTTATTCTCGTTGCAGGAGGATAGGGATAAGTGGTTTTAGGTGTTTTTGTTTTATTTATTTTGATATTTAAAAGATATTTTTAACTTTACATTCTTATATAGCCTTGTCAATTATCATGCGCTTTTTTAACTATATTGGCTAAATAGTTTGGTACTAATTTCGAATTGCTATTACAAGAAATGGCTTTATAACAGGTTTTCTTAGGTTGATGCTTTTGACTGAGCTGTAAATTAATTTTCTCTTCGCTACTGTCTAAAGCCAGTCCGGTGAGTTTGGCGGCAGAGAATGTGTGTAGCTAATATCGTCAGCCTTAATGACAGCGGATAATCCCCGGTAAATTCGTTGGCCGACTAAGGTTATGCTGTTCTTTACGCCAGTCCTCTAAGCCATAGCGGCGCAGGATAAAGTCTAATGCCCCGGTTTTTCTTAGCTCCAATAGCCGATGGTTTTGTATCTTGCAGATCTCTTGCCAGTGTTTGGAGTGCGGTGATAAAGCCAGCCACATAGCATAGGGATCTTCCAGTTGGCCCGCTTCCCGGGTTTTGGCCAGGTTATGGATGGTGCTGGTAAATTTAATCACTTCACTATTATCCAGTACCGCGTCAATCTCATGATTAAATAATTTTTGCAGATTGCGCAGGGTGGTATTGACACTGTTTTCTGTGCCAATGGCCTGAAGTTGCTCAGTGTTTTGATATTTCTCTTTATAGGTTTTAAGGCTTTTATATTCATAGCCTTTCACCACACCTAGCCTAACGGCCGCTAAAGATTCCGGTTGTTTAAAAAACCACTGACTATCTTCCCGGGTCACAAAGATATCAGTACCCACACCGATTTCCTGGCTGGGATAAATCAGTTGCGGCGCATCCAATGGCAGGGTGCCGATAATACCATCCAGTTCGCCACGGCTTGCCCTGACAATAGACTCCATATAGGTCATCATTTCTATTTTAATATGATAAGCGGAGTCGCGAAAAATACTGTCCAATAAATCGATCATATAGCCACGTCTTGCCAATTTGTCATGGGCAGGGTCGCAAATATAGGGGCACCAGTTAGCGGTACCAAAAATCAGGGTGGTTTTTTTTGTTGGGGGTGTTTCGCTTTGCCCGAGGGCATGGCTTGAAATAATAATGAGAAGCGCTATCCATAGACCTAAAGTCTTAATGCCTTTGAGTAGTTGGCTTCTCATTGTCTATAACGGTCGGCTTATAGGGTTTCGGCAACGGCTTTAGCCAGTGCTTGTAATAACTGCTTCTCTGTGGCGACCAGGGCGTCATAGCCATCCGCTTGCAGGGCTTGCTTTTGGGCAAACTGGTAGGCGGCTTTAGTGCGTTTGCCGTCGTTTGAGGTGGTCACTGCCCATGAGGCAACCAGTAGTGCCTGACCATCGTGGGTGCCATGCATCTGGTCTATCTGAATACTAAATTCGGCGGCTGGCTGGCTAAGGCCATTACGCGTGGTGTAAATATCCTTGCCGGTGGCAGCGCTAATTTCATCGGCCATAAATTTATGCAGGCTATGGCGCAGGGGTTCTGCCCATAGGTGCAGTTCCGCGGTATTGATTTGCCCCTCAGCGGTTTCCAAGACCAGGCCGGCTTCATTCAGATAAGTGGCAACAGCTACATGGGTTAATAGCAGGCCATCTTCGCTCATCTGGCGGTTGCTGTTTTCCGGTATATCAGACCGTAACAGATAGTGGTTGTATTTTATGGCTTCGCCAGCACAGGCGCTTAATAGCAAGGCGCCAACAATTAATAGTGAAAGTCTCATGGGCGTTTAGCCTCCGGAGTAGGATCGGTAACTTCAGGGGTTGGTAGCAGGGTGGCGCTTTCGGATAGAGACTCAGATAAGTCACTTAAGCTTTGTAGGGTTTTATTCAGCTCATAGAGCGCACTATTGAGCTCCTGATAGGCCTGTGAGCCTGGCGCCAAACCTTCAAGGGTTGCGTTAAGCTGTTTGGGGATCGATTGCATACTGTCTGATGCCAGTATTTTATCCAGTGATGCCAGGGTTTGGTCTAGCTTGCCGAGTGCACCATTGGCATTGTCGATAGTATCTTCAAGGGGTAACGCATTCACTTTTTCAAGCAGCTGAGCAATACCTTGCTGGATTTTTTCCAGGCCACCCGAAATAGTAGGCAGGGTGGTAAAGTTGGCAAATGAACCTAGTTTAGCCGGTTTTTCATTGGGGTAATAATCCATATTCACATAAAGGCTGCCGGTGAGCAGGTTGCCTGATTGCAAGGTGGCTCTAAGGCCTTTACCCACGCCTGTAGTCACTGCGTGCTGCATTAATTTAAGTCCTTCCTCGTTGTCACCAAGCTCAAATCTGGCGGGTTCTAAATAGATTAATACCGGGATCGGTGAGCCTGTGCCTTCGGTATTAATTTCGATCATTTCTTTAATCATTAAGCGTTCGACTCTACCGATTTTGATACCCCGGTACTCTACCGGTGCGCCGGGTAGCAAGCCGCTAATGGTTTGGTTGAACTGGACGACAAAGTAGCCGCCATATTGATAATCAGGCACCAGTGTTTCATCGTAGTTATCGTATATTTTAAAAATTGCGCCAGCTTTAACCGGTTTGCCGGGCGGTGCATCGGGTGGTTCGCCAAAGGTAATACCACCGGAGATAATGGTATCCAGCGCTTCGGCATTCACACTAAAACCTTCTGCTGAAGCTTTTAAAGAGACACCGCTGACATTCCAAAATCGTACCGAGCTATTAATCAACTTATGAAACGGGGCGTCGATAAAAACGTCATAGCGAATGGTTTGTGTGGCGTCGTTAAAGACCATGCTTTCAACCCGGCCTACCTTGTAGCCTTTATAAAGTACCGAGTCTCCGGCATTAATTGAACTGACTCTTTCGCTCTCCAGGGTTAATCGAATACCCGGAGCTTGTAGGTCTGTTAATGGCGGCAGCTCAAGGCCAGTAAATTCTCTTTTACCTGCTTTGCCATCACCTGGCCCCATTTTAATAAATGCTCCGGAAAGTATGGTGCCCAGACCACTGACACCACCGGCACCAATACGCGCTCGTTCCACCCAAAACTGGGTGTCCTCCCGCAGTAAATCCTGATGTTCTTTTTCCAGTTTTACTGTGACGACTACGCCAGAGGCATCGGGGTTTAAGGTCACCGCTTCGACTTGCCCGATATCTACACTCAGTAGCTTCACCTTGGTTTTTCCCGCTACCAGATCATCGGCACTCTCAAAACTGATTTTGATTTCCGGGCCTTCACTCATAATGGTTTGCACCACCATAAACGCCCCTAGCAGCAGTGCCACAATAGGGAGAATCCAGATACTGGAAAGATGTTTTTTACCGCTGGATACTTTGGGTTGCATATCACTCATTGTTTTCTTCCGTTTGATCCCACATCAATCTTGGGTCGAAGCTTTCCGCTGCAACCATTGTCACTATAACTACACCGGCAAAGGCCAGGGCGGCGGTCCCGGGTCTTATGGCCATTAAGCCCCCCAGATTGACCAGTGCCACCAGTATTGCCACAACAAATACATCGATCATTGACCATTTGCCGACAAATTCTGCCATCCGAAACATTGCGGTGTTTTGCTGGTTAGAGGTTTTGGCCTGTTTTTCCACACACCAGCATAAATAAAATAAGGCAAAGAGTTTGCTCAGTGGCACCATCACACTGGCAATAAAAATAATCGCCGCAATTGGTGCGGAGCCCAGTTCGATCAGAAGTACTACGCCGCCAAGAATGGTACTGGGTTCGGCACTGCCCAGTTGGTCGGTGATCATAATGGGTAGTACATTGGCGGGAATATACAGTATCGATGCGGTGATTAATAAAGCCAGTGTGCGCTGAATGCTGGCTGTTTTTCTAAGGTGCATGGTAGAGCCGCAGCGTGGGCAGTGGTGTTCTGTTGCCGGAGCCAGTTTGTAGCACAGGTGGCAGGAGGCTAAATCTTTAGAGGCTGCAGTAATAGCGGTCATGATGAAGGCTCCGCCGTTAAGTGCTCAATAGCATTCCAGCATTGCACCCGGTCAAGGTTGGAGAGGGCGAGGGTAAAGCAGATAGTAAAACCCGCATAAGCCCAGAATGAAATACCCAGTACTACTGTGGCCATCGAGGCGATTTTAACCAGGCTGACAATAACACCAATTAAAAATACTTCAGCCATGGCCCAATGCTGCAGAGTAAAAACCATGCGGCCGGTTTTCACCAGCATGGGATTAGGGGTGTTGTTGTAAAGCGGAATACAGATGGCCAGCAACAGCAGCAAAATAACCAGTGGGATAACCAGAATAAAGGCGGCCACCAGTATCGACAATTCCGTCATACCGTAGTCATAGAGTCGCAGGGCGGTTTGCGGCAAGGTCATCACACTTTCCAGCCCTGAGGCTTTAAAGGATAAAAACGGAAAGCTGCAGGCCAGGGCTAATAGCACCAGCGCCGATAAGCTATAAGACAGCGAGCGGGCAATGCCGTCATCTTTGTACTGGCAGAGAAAGTGATCACAGCGGGCGCAGTTAGCGGTTTCGCCGTGTTTAAGGTGACTGGTATCCGCTAACAAATCGCAGGATGGGCAAGCTACGAGAAAAGACTGTTTGTTAACGCTGTCGTTATTATTAGTCTGCTTCAATGGTAGACCTTATAAGTATATAAGCCTTTGAATACTAGAGCTTATTCTTAACAAATACCAGAGTTTAAACAACTTATCTGGCCATGATAATACAATGCACGCTATGCTCATACGCAATGGTATGGATTATTGGTTTACAGCTGTGGAGAACAACAAATGACAACAATGACAGCGGCGGTGGTACAGGCAGCGGGTGAGGCATTTATTTTGGAGCAGCGGCCCATCCCGCAGCCCGGCGAAAACCAGTTGCGGATTAAGGTGCAGGCCTGCGGTGTTTGCTTTAGCGATAATGTGATCAAGCAAGGCACGATGCCGGGCTTGGCTTTGCCTCGAGTACCGGGCCATGAAGTGGCTGGTATTGTGGATGCGGTCGGCCCGGGTGTTCAGGGCTGGGCTTTGGGCGATCGTGTGGGGGTGGGCTGGCATGGTGGCCATTGCTTTCACTGTGACCCCTGCCGTGAAGGAGATTTTGTGACCTGTGAAAATAAACAGATTTGCGGGGTGCATTACGACGGTGGTTATCAGGAATATATGTTGGCTCCCGCTGAGGCGTTGGCTCGTATTCCCAATGATTTAACCGATGTTGAAGCGGCGCCACTGCTCTGTGCCGGTGTTACCACTTATGATGCCCTGCGTAATAGTGCTGCTCAGGCGGGGGATTTAGTGGCGGTTCAGGGGATTGGTGGCCTGGGGCATCTGGCTTTGCAGTACGCCGCCAAATTGGGCTTTAAGGTGGTGGCTATTTCCAATGGTGAATCCAAGCGTGAGCTGGCCATGAGCCTTGGGGCCAGTGATTATATTGATAGCTCCGCTGAAGATGCTGGTGCCGCACTACAGCAACGGGGCGGTGCCAAGGTGGTGGTAGTCACAGCTCCCCATGCTGATGCGGTAACCACTCTGGCTGACGGTTTGGGTCGCAATGGCCAGCTTATGCTGGTCGCTATCCTGCACGACCCCATTGTGATCAATTCGCGTCTGCTTATACGTAAGCGAGCGTCTATTCAGGGTTGGCCCTGTGGTTCGGCGATTGATTTTGAGTCAACAATGAAATTTAGTGCCGAACAGGCGGTCAAGGCTCATATTGAACGTTATGCCTTATCAGACATTAATCAGGCCTGGGAGCAGATGATCAGTAATAAGGCCCGTTTCCGCGTTGTTATCGATATGACGCTATAGTTCTTGCAGGTGGGTTGTCCTGCACCTCACTGCCTAAGATCACGCATTCTTTCATGTTTGTTGAAACCAGTATCGTAGGGTGGATTACAATCCACCAAGCCCAGCCATGAGCATCCATACTATAGGTGGATTATAATCCACCCTACGCTAACCCCCTACCCAGTGCAGTTCGTTCCCAGACTATCAAGCACTATCCTGAAGTAGTCTGCCTTAATGCCCTGAGTGCATGTGTTAGATAAGAACAATGCATTTCAGTTATTCTTTGGTTTTACCTATTATTCTTTCCAAGCAAGGCAATCACCTAACAGCGGAGCAACAAAGCGCTGAACCGAGAGAGCCAACCTTATTCGATTTACCATCGAGGTCTCCTGCCCATCCCCTAGGGCAACTCTGGCAGCATGCTTCCCCTGGCATGTTGCCTTTTTTTTAACTGCTAAAAACAGCCAATATCGGGAGCACGCTATGACACTTTTCAACAAACTGCTGATCAATCTGGTCATGGTTGTGCTGATGATTATATTGCTGCCGCTGGTGATGCTTGGACTTGTGTTTACGGTGCTAAAGATCACGGCCTATCGCCAAGGCTGGGTGTCGAAGCCGCTCCATATTCGTGAGCGGCCAAGGTTTGAGAAGGTGATCAATCCAAGGTAAGTCCGTTGCCATCCCCTCGGTAAGCCTTTACATTACTGCCCATCGATAGCGTTGGGCTGCCTCTCCGGCCGCGCTGAACTTGTATGCGGTTAATCTATGTCAGTCACCCTCTATTATATTCATGACCCTATGTGCTCCTGGTGTTGGGGGTTCCGGCCTACTTGGGATGCGCTAAAGCAAGCCCTGCCTGGAGAGGTCTCTCTGGTTAATGTTGCTGGAGGTCTGGCTCGGGACAGTGATCAAATGATGCCCGTGGAGATGCAGCAAACCATAGAGGGTTACTGGCATACCATTCAGGCGCAATTAGGTACGGCGTTTAACTTTGATTTTTGGCGCTTAAATACGCCGCGCCGGTCAACCTATATGGCCTGCCGGGCGGCTATTGTGGCGGCTCAGCATGGTCTGGAAGATGCCATGATTAATGCTATTCAGCAGGCTTACTACTTACAGGCGGTAAATCCCTCTGATATTCAGGTATTGGTAGACCTGGCAGCAGGCTTGGGAGTAAATGCGGAACAATTTCACGTGGATTTGCTTTCGGCCGCCACCGAGGCTGAGTTAACACGTCAAATGGCATTGGCGCGCCGTTTACCAATTGATGGTTTTCCCTCTTTGGTCTTGGAGATAGACCAGCAGGTCTTAAGTATTCAGCGAGATTATTTATCGATGGAGGTGATGCTGGCGCAAATTCATGACGCTATTAAACAATATGGGCGCTAGTGATAAGTCGGTCAGTATAAAATTGCGTTTAGTTATTGATAGCTGGGTCAAATTTTTTCAGTGAAGGTTTTTTTCTTTGTTGTAATTATAAATTCTTATGTTAGTCTCAATAGTTAGGGCCTATAGCCTTAAGTAGTAAATACAGCGTTAACACTATAAATACAATGTCCACCAATAATTAACTATCATACTCATAAGGGGTATATCTATGAAACGGATCGTAGCGGGAATAGTTTTATCAAGTGCATCAGTTATGTCTTTTGCCGGCACTGCCGGTGGTGAAGGCTGTGGCTGGGGACAAATGTTGTTTGATGGCCAGAGCGGCACTGCCACTCACGTACTGGCACTGACGACCAACTCCAGTACCGGTAATAACACCTTTGGTGTCACTTCGGGCACTAATGGCTGTAATGCTTCAGGCACTATCAGCTACGGTGGTAAAGAAATGGTCAATGTTGGTCTCTTTATGGATGAGTTCAGCAGCGATGTTGCACAAGGTGACGGTGAAGTACTTTCAGCTGTAGCCGTGTCTTTGGGTGTTGCTCCTGAAGATCGTGAGCATTTCAAAGCGTCTATGCATGAGAATTTTGCTACATTATTCCCCAGTGAAAATGTAACAACGGAAGACGTGCTAGCGGCCATTTGGTCTGTTATGCAAAATGATGAAACTTTAGCGGTCTACGTATCTTAAGATACCTGAACGTTTGAATGTTTAGTCATTAAAAGCCCCCTCCCGTGTGAGGGGGCTTTTGTATCTGCCTATTAATAATAATTGATGTCAGTTTTTCTATTGAAACTACTTAGCTTACTACTTATCTTTTTTAGCGCATCAGTGCATGCCTCATTATTGCCATGGCTGCAACAAGCCGAGCGCGACCAGTTGGCACAGCAGCGTGAATGGTTAAACCTGCTGCACTATAAATCTCTGGCCGAGCCTGAAAGCTTTGTTGATGATGATAAATTTTTTCTGGCTGCTAATGGTTATGTTGACCCTGCAGCGGAATTACAGGCAACCATCACCGCCTTTTACCAGCAGCCAGTAACCCAGTGTCGTTTTGTCGCACGACGACAATTTCTCTTGGAACAATTGCCGGGTATCGATTTCCCGATTCAAGCCTGTGCAGAGTATCAAGCCTGGCGAGATAAAGTGAATGCCCATAGCGTGGTATTGGTCTTTGCTTCCAGTTATTTAAATAGCCCTTCATCCATGTATGGCCATACTTTTTTGCGGTTTGACCCAGTCGATGTGGAAAGCGGCTCTACGCTATTATCTTATGCCCTGAATTTTGGGGCCAATGCCGATGTTAACGACAATAGCCTGTTATACGCCTATAAAGGCTTATTTGGCGGTTATGAGGGTATGTTTGCAGCGGGTAGTTATATTGAAAAGGTGAAGGAATATTCCCGCCTGGAAAGTCGTGATCTTTGGGAGTATCGCTTAAACCTTGAAGGAGAAGAAATTGATCGCTTAATGGCCCATATCTGGGAATTAAACCTGATTAATTTTGATTATTACTTTTTTGATGAAAACTGTTCTTTCCGTTTGCTGGAATTAATGGAAGTGGCCAGACCCTCTGTGGAGTTAACCGAGACCTTTCCGGTGGTGGCTATTCCCATTGATACCGTGCGTATAGCCGAAGACAATCAGTTGATTGACAGTGTGGTTTATCGGCCTTCCCGGCAAGTTTTATTGGCTGAAGATTTAAGTGAATTTTCTGAAGCGCAAAAAGCCATGGTGTTACGGTTAATGGCAGATCCCGCTTATGCAGACACTGAGGCGTTTTTAGCTCTGGAGCCTGCCAGACAGCGAGCTTTAATTGACAGTAGTTACCGTTTATTACGCTATGACAACGATAAAAGCAGCCGTGACAGTAAGGTAGCGGCCAACAGTTTCCAATTATTAAAACGCTTAACCCGCTACGATAAAGCCTCTCCTGACAATACCTTGGAAGAGCGGCCTGTAGACCCTTTAGATGCCCATGACACCATGCTGGTTTCACCGGTAGTGGGTTATGAAGAAGATGCACCCTATGTTGATTTGGTTTGGCGATATACCTACCACGACCTGTTGGATAACTCACCGGGCTATCCCAGGGATACCTCGCTGAATATGGCGCAGCTAGTCCTGCGTGCCAAAAAGGATGAGTCGCTTCAGTTGCAGCGCTTCGATATTTTGGAAATTAATTCACTGGCCCCTCGCAATGAGTTTTTTAAGCCCATGGCCTGGCGTGTTAATGCCGGTTGGGAACGCCAGTGGACGGAAGCTAAAGATCAGTTAGTGCCCCAGGTTAACGGCGGCTTGGGGGCAAGTTATCGCGGCCCCCTGGATGGCCGGCTATTTGCCATGGTTCGCGGTCGAGTCGAATATAACGAAGGTTTTGATAATAACCTCGATGCTGCGCCGGGTATTGGCGTGGGGTATTTGTTGCAAGGTGAACGGGCTAACACCTTGATCGAAGCAGAGCATTATGAGTTTATCCAAAACTTAAGCCGGTCAACGTTCTCGGTAAACTATCAATGGATGCTATCTAAGGATTCAGCCATAAGAATAGGTTTTAAGCGGAATCTGTTTGAGGGAGAGGGTATCAATGAAACCAGTATTGGCTACCGCGCCTACTTTTAACGGTTGCTCGCTATGAGGCTATTTTCACGGTTAGTACTGTTAGGTTGCGTGCTCTCGCTAACAGCCTGTAGCGGTTTGCTTTTTTTCCCCAGCAAGCAGTGGGTGCGTACCCCGGCCGATATTAACCTCGCCTATGAAGATATCGAATTAGTCACCGCGGATAATATTAAGCTCAGTGCCTGGTGGTTAAAGACGGATCAGCCCGTGAAAGGCACGGTATTGTTTTTACATGGCAATGCCGAAAATATCAGTACTCATATTGCCAGTGTGCACTGGCTGCCTGAGCGTGGTTATCAGGTCTTAATGCTGGATTACCGGGGTTATGGCCGCTCAGAAGGGACGCCTTCATTGCCTGCTGTGTTTATGGATATTGAAGCGGGTTTTAACTGGCTGAAAAATAGCGAGGACGTCGCGGGCAAGCCGGTTTTTCTGTTGGCACAAAGCCTGGGTGCTGCTATGGGCGGCTTTAGTGTGGGGGATAACCCCGAGTTCAGAAATATGCTGAATGCGGTGGTATTGGATGCAGGTTTTGGCAGCTATAGTGAGATCGCTAAAGAGGTGGCTTCCCGCAGTTGGCTTACCTGGCCATTTCAATACCCTGTAGCCTGGTCTATGCCGGATGAATATAACCTGGATGCAGTGATTCACCAGATTAGCCCTACGCCGTTATTAATTATCCACGGTACACAGGATGCGGTTATTCCTTTTGCGGAAGGGGAGCGGCTATTTGGTTTGGCGGTAAAGCCAAAATCTTTTCTGCGTTATGATGGCCCACATATAGGGACTTTTTATGATGTGGGTAACAGGGATTTATTGCTGCAGTTTTTTAACAACTCAACAACCGCGCAATAACTCATTACCCAGCCCCATCTCCTGTCATTCCCGCGAAGGCGGGAATGACAGCATAACAGGCCTTATAAGAAAACCTTAGGCGTATACATACCATGGAAGCCCTGCGGCATATGGAAGTCCAGCTTGATCGTTGCCATAGGCTCACTAAAGTTCTGGCTGTCGATAAGCACCACTTCAGTTTTATTGGTATTGCCGTTATAGACATAAACCATTACATAAAACTCATCTTCAGACGTCGAGCCGGGTTTGGCAACCATTAACGGTTCGCCATTAAAGCGGTAAGAGCCAAAGTCATGGGTTTCTACTTTGCCGGTTAAGCGGTCAATTTTCTGCACAGCACCAAAGTACGTTCTGGGGCCTTCACCCGTATAAGCGGTGGCGACGGCATAACGGTTTTCTGTAGTGGTGCGGCGCCAATCCCATTGTGGGAATTCACCTTCAAGGGCATCGTTAATATACTCTGATTGAACCTGACGACTTTTCAGGTTAACAATAAAGCGTTTATAGCGTGCAGCACCGGCCCTGAAGTTGACATCATCAGAGAAGATATTCATTGGCTCGGTAGGGTTTTCAGGTGTTGGGTAGGCACCGTCTTTGGTTTCCATCATATCAAAATGGATTTCACCGTTTTTCTCGTAGGCATTGCCAAAGTGCAAGCAGGAGACGGGGTCAATTTCAATACTATCGACACGCTGTAAGGTGTGAAGATCAATAATAATAATTTTGTTGGCCAGACTCTTATCAAACTTCATTAAGTCTGCCATAGACTCGTTTTTCAACATGGTCATAAACAGATTGCCATGGAGGGAAACCGAAGATTGAACAAAAACAGCGTAGTTTTCTGTTAGTGCAAAGTCGTGTAGCAGGGGTATAAAGTCTAACTCAAAAACTTGCCGTTGTACCATCTGCCCCTTGGGGTCGATTTTGTAAAGTTCAAAGCCGGGTTTGAGTCCTTTTAAGCTGACATCAAAACAAATACCGAAATTATAGTAGTAGCCGGTTTTGGGATTGATTTTACCGTGGGCGCTAAAAACATTGGCTTTACCCAGGCTGTCGTCATACGTGTATTCGCCAACCGTATCCAGCGAAGCGGGGTCAACCTGATAGGGGCGGCCACCTTCGTTTAAGGCCAGAAATTTATCATTGTGTAGAATGAGCCCAGTATTGGCCGGGTTGGCTGGTGGGGCAAAGCGTTTAAAGAAGTTACCCTTGGGTGCGCCACCAAAACCGCGATACAGCATTTTACCTGCGGCTGTTTCATCGACATACTTGGGCGTGCGAATAAATTTATTAGCAAAGTGAACCTTGCCATCAACAAAGGTGGTTCTGCCAACCATACCGTCGCCATCAAACCAATTAAGAAATTCCTCATCACCAATTTTTAAACGGCCCGGGCCGTTACGAAAAAAGGTGCCGGTTAAATCTTCAGGAACTTTACCTTCAATATCCTCGACCCAATAATCGAATTCCTGTTCCTGTGCTTCAAAATTTCCTTTGATGGTGGCTTGTGCTGTGCTCATGGTTTGTCTCTGCTTTATTAGTATGATTCAGGTGTTTCAGCACTTTACCACCTCATTGTGTGGTTTTCGAGCCTGATTAATCCAGATCGCTGGCGTTATGGCGCTCTGCCACTTGTTCATCCTCTTCTCCCCATACGCGGTTTACTTTTCGCCCTCGCTTTACTGCTGGCCGATTATGTATTTCTTCGGTCCAGCGTTGCACATGCTTATAGCTCTGCACGTCAAGGAACTCGCCCGCTTCATACAATTTACCCATTACCAAACCACCGTACCAGGGGTAGATGGCAATATCGGCCACGGTATATTCGTCACCACAAAGAAAGCGTCGATTCGCCAAATTTTGATCTAGAACATCTAATTGGCGTTTAACTTCCATGGTGAAGCGATCAATCGGGTATTGCCATTTTTCCGGGGCATACGCATAGAAGTGACCAAAACCTCCGCCGAGATAAGGGACGCTGCCCATCTGCCAGAAAAGCCAGGAAAGACATTCGGCTTTAGCGGAGAGATCGGTGGGTAAGAAGGCATTAAATTTTTCTGCCAGATATAAAAGAATTGCGCCAGATTCAAATAAGCGAGTGGGCGGTGTGGTGCTATGATCAAATAGCGCTGGAATTTTAGAATTGGGGTTGGCGCTAACAAAACCGGAACTAAATTGATCGCCCTCCATAATATTGACCAGCCAGGCATCGTACTCAGCTTCGCTATGCCCCAGTGCCAACAGTTCTTCCAGCATAATGGTGACTTTTACGCCATTGGGGGTGGCTAATGAATAGAGTTGTAGTGGATGCTTGCCAACTTGCAGCGCTTTTTCATGGGTGGCGCCACTCACCGGACGATTAATATTGGCAAACTTACCGCCTTCGGCATCAGCATCCCATTGCCATACGGTCGGTGGTGTATAGGTCGGAGGGTTACTCATAGGGAGATTCCATTTAGGGTTTCAATAGAGGGTTTGGGGTAGTGCTGTGTAGCCTAAAGCTTGCTGATATTATTCGCTATTATTAATCAAAGCTAATAAATAATTAAGTCGGTCTTCAGCGACGGTCATTTCCAGTAGATGTTGTTTTAGACTGGCATCCATTCCTAAGAGTCCATTAATTGCAAAGCTAAATTCCGTCGCAGAAATGGTATTCCAATATTCGCCATTAAGAATATCCTGAGCATCCGGAGATTCCTGAGTGACAACCAGTAATTGCGCTAATAGGTCTTTTTTTAATTGCTCTAGTGAGGCGTGATCCTCAACTGGGCTATCTTGCACGGGGGTGCATTGCCAAATACCGAAGGGCAGGGTTTGCACTTCCTGTTGTAACTCCAGCCGTTGCGCCATATCCACCATAATAGCCATTCTACCGTCTTCCAGTTCTTCCAGTATTTCTACCTTGCCCGCGCTAAATACGGTGCATGGTTTATAGGTGGACTGGTTACTGTTAAGGGTGTCTTCCAGCGTTTGTTGTTTTTTATTGCTATGGAGGATTTTTTCAGTATGGCAAACCCCCATTAGCATATCGTTATCGAGGCAGTGCTTCACCATCTTCCGATAGCGGGGCTCAAATACATGCAAGGGGCAGGGCACCCCAGGGAAATTAACCGCATTGGGGATGGGGAATAAAGCGACTGTTATCGTGTTCATAGTCATTCCTTACGTTTTAAAACCCAAAGCAGATTAGTCTGTTTTGAACTATAGCACTCTGCTTATAGTAAAAAATTCACTATAGAAATCAGGGTCTAAAGTGTCTTATGGGCCGTAGTACTGGTAACAGTTTAATAAATTGGAGAGCCATTATGATCACTACTGCTTCAAGCCTAACACAGTTACTGTTACGACTAGGATTATTGAGTGCTCTGCTACTGGGAGGTTCCATGGCGCTATCACTTGAGCAGCCGGATTATACGGTGATTTACGAGCAGGGGGATATTGAGTATCGCTATTACGATGCCTACCTGGTGGTCGAAACGGTGATTGAGAATGATCAGAAATATAAGTCGGCGGCCAATGAAGGTTTTCGGCGTTTATTTCGCTATATCTCTGGCAATAATAAAAAGGGTGACGAAATTGCTATGACTAAGCCGGTGCAACAAGTTAAAACCAGTGAAACCATTGCATTGGATGATATCTCTATAGAGTCTACTGTTAGGGCGGGTAACTATGCCGTGAGTTTTGTATTGCCAAAAAAATACAATGCGGTGACAGCGCCTCAGCCTCTTGATCCCAGAGTGTCAGTAGTGATGCTGCCTGCTAAGACGGTTGCAGTTTATCGCTATTCTGGCCGCTGGACAGAAAGTAATTTTAAACGCAGCAGTGCCAAACTTAATCAATCATTACAGCAGCAAGCGGTTAATGCGATTGGTGAGGTTAGAAGTGCTTTTTATAATGCCCCCTTTATGCTGCCATTTTTGCGCAGAAATGAGGTGTTGGTAGAGGTGAGTAATTTGCCCGAAAGCTATACCCAGCAGGGTGGTGATCTGGCTGCTACTTTATATTAAGCGTCCAGTATCTGTTTAACCCTTTGTTGGATAGCCGGTACTCTATCGGTTTCAAACCAGGGGTTTTTCTTTAGCCAAATATTATTGCGCGGGCTGGGGTGGGGCAGTAGTAATTTCTCCGGCCAGTAATCTTGCCAGTCTAAAACCTGTTCCGTCAGGTTTTTTTTCGTCTTGCCCAAATGATAGTCCATGGCATATTTGCCGACGACAATAATTAGTTGCAGTTGTTCTAATTGTTCGAGCAGTGGTTTGCGCCAGGTCTCTGCGCATTCCGGGCGGGGTGGCAGGTCGCCTGATTTGCCTTTGCCGGGATAACAAAAGCCCATAGGGACTATGGCGAATTGTTCCGGGTTGTAGAAGGTGGCTTTATCAATACCCAGCCATTCCCGTAGGCGGTTGCCGCTGGCATCATCAAAGGGAATGCCTGAAGCGTGGACTTTAGTTCCCGGTGCTTGTCCCGCTATCAGGATTTTGGCATCGGGGTGAATTTGAAAGACGGGTCTTGGACCCAGTGGTAAATGCTTTTCACAGAGCGTGCAGTTGCGTGCTTCTGATACCAGAGTCATAAAGTTATTCATACAGCTATCCCTCAGCGTGTTTAACTTTGTGATGAAGATTGACTATCCAGCGGCCATACAGATAAAACCCCAGTGCAGAGGCAAAGCCAACCGCGCTCATTATATACCACATTAAACCCACGCTATTACCGCTATACAATAGCTCTGTTGCGTCCTGTGTGGATAGTGCGGTAACTATAAGCATGTTGTCAAAGGCTTCGCCAATGGGGATGTTGGCGACGGCCTGTGCTGTCATTCCGTAGGCCGTGAGAAACTCTCTGGCTAAGGTGTCTTTTGCGGCCCATTTGTCGTACATCATTGGCGCTGTAGCCGCTTCCAGTGTCCAGCCAAAAAATAAGGGCAGTTGCGAGAAGCCCAGATACATGGCTTTTTTATCGGTGGGTGCAAAATTTCCCAGATACTCAGTAAATTTGGGACTTGAAAACATCTCTCCCATACTAAATACAATAATCGCAAATACGATCAGCCAGGCGGCATTGGCGCTGGCGATAATCAGTAATGCTGCGGAAGAAAACAATGTACCGAGAGTAATAGAATTGATGGCTTTCAGTTTTGCTGAGAGGGCTGCAAAGATAAAACAGCTCAGCATAATAAGTCCGGCGTTGAGGTTCATTAAGCCTTCTGGTTTGATCGTTAGCCCTGACTTATCCATGCCCAGTAAAAACTGTGTGACCGGATTGCTGGTTCCCTCAGTGCCAAACAGGCTGCTAACGATAACCGTGGTATCCACCCAATCGCGGATAAATACCGGCAAGATGTCAAACAGGGAGTTAAACATATACCAGAATGCAGAAAATAAAATCAGGTAGGCGAGCAATACCGGGTTTTTTAATTCGCTGATGGATTCAATCACTAAGTTGGATTGTTTTTTCTCGCCGCGTTGAATTGCGGCTTTTTGTGCCAGGCGTTCTGCTTTGTCGGGCTCTTTATACATCAGCAATAATAATAAATTGCAGCTGATAATCACTATGCAGGCAATAAATACCTGTTGCCAGGAAAACTGCCGTAATGAGGCTGCGACAATAGGCCCTAAAAAACCACCGATATTGACGGTTTGGTAAAAAATGCCCCAGGCCATGGAGGAATTTTGTCGGTTGCTGGCTTTGATCAGTGTGCCCATAATGCCGGGCTTAAAAATACCAGTGCCCAGTGCTAAGAGGATAGCGCCAACAAAGAAGCCGTTATAACTGGGAAAGTAGGCCATAACGGCATAGCCAGCCATTTTGACTAACGTAGAAATAAAGATAGTTTCTTTGTAGCCAATACGGTCAGATAGCCCGCCGGTAAAAACGGGTACCAGTGATTGCACCATGGCCCAGAAGGTTAGGATAATGCCAAAGTCTGTCATCGAAACACCAAGGCCGCCGGCGGAAACCGGATCATTGGCATAGAGCGAGGCCACAACTTTTACCCCGTAATAGGCAAGCCGCTCTACCATTTCCATCCCTGCCACAATCCAGAATACATAGCTGAGTGAGGCGATAGAAGCGAACAGGCCGAGCTGTTTAATATCCTGCGCAGCACTAAGGGTTTGTTGGGTATTTTTATTCAGCATAGGGAGTATTTATATCGGCGTAATCAGTTTACCAATCATTGATGCTTTTCTTTCATCGACACCTGCTGCATGGCTGTAGCTATGCCATTGTGCGGTTGCTGATCTAACATCATCAATTAATCTTTTGGCTGCGCTGCGGTTTAGTCCCTGCCGTTTGGCAATGCTTAGAAAATCTGTATCGTCGATATCTTTGCGTTTGCGGTTAACCGTCATTTGGTGGCTATTGGTAAACTCACCCTCAGGGTTAAAGGCGTAAGTCACATCATAGGCGGGGCTCAGTTGCCACTGCCCGGATTTGTCCATTAAAAATGAAATCTGTTTGCTGTGGTCGTCTCGATTATAGGCCAGCACATTAAAGACCATGCGCAAAAAAAGTTGCTCTTTAGCAGCCATGCCCAGACCAAGCTCGTTACACATTAAAAACGCTTGTTCATAAGAGGTACTGCCCGGGCTATTAAAATCATGGTGGCCTAGAGCGCAAAGGGATTGCATATGCAGCTTTTGGCCATCATCGCTACGATCGAAACGCCTGGTCATAAAGTGGGCCCGGCCATGTTCTTCCATTAAGCGGCATTGGGTCATTTCAATCCCCGCCTCTCTGGCCATCAGGTGGTAGGCGTATTCGATTCGGCCATAGCCTTTGGGGTCGGCCAATTCTTTGTCTTTATTATGGGTAACGCCATCAAATTTAAGCAGCCAATAACTATAGCCATCTCCGGCATCAATTTGCCCTGAGCGAACCTGATTGGTGCTTTCATTCCAGGCGATAATAGCTTTGGCGCGGGCGCCGCCGGCGGAGGTTCCCACGGCCAGAATTTTACTTAAGCCTTCCACATTGCTGGCAGTATTGCCGGTTTTTAATTCAAATTGCTGGGCTTCTTTGAGTGTTAGTATAGTGGAAGAAAGCTCCACTAACTCTTCAATATTTAATGACAGTGCCTCGTTGATGTTCTCATTGATGGTGGGTTGGAATTCCAGTGCCCCCATACCCCGTCTGCCCACATACATCAATCGCTCTACGGCATTAAATGACTGTGGTGTGCGTCCGGTTTCTGCCAGCCATTGGTTAATAACATCGTTGCCAAATTTATCGGGCAGTGAGTCTGCCAACAGGCCGGGCAGGCCTTTGTAGGTGTCTCTGTTGAGGTTGGGGAAGCTGTACACTTCATTGCTTAGGGGCATCATTGCAGGTGATAGTTCAATACCCATTTCCCGAAAGCCGCGATCATATTCAAAGGCGGCTACCTCTCTTTCAGGGTCCCAGGCCACAAAGCCGACAGTGGCTCCCCATAGGGTGACTTCACCGGCGTTCATGGCTGATCTTCAGGCCATACGATATTGGCCTTGTTGCTTGCGCTGGTGTTGCTTTGCTTGCTGCGCCTTACCCGGCTTTTGCGTGGCTTATTGTCCACCGAGTACTTGGCTTTGGTGCTGGCCACTATTTCATAGGGCGAGAATGAAGGTGTGTCCAGTGCTGTGAGCATGTCATCCAGCCGCCCCAGTTGCCCAATCACTTTGAGCAGGCCGTCGGATTTAACAATTTCTCCGGCCTCTATACGTTGTAGCGTGCGCTCTGATACCCCGGCTTCATAGGCCAGTTCCGACTGTTTGAGGTTTTTGCCAATTCGCAGCTTGGCGATTTTATTGCCTAGCTCTTTGATATCGTTGTTAATCATAGTGGAGCGCCAATGCTAGCCAGTGGTTCTGGTGTTGTAATTAATAAGCGACATTTAAGTCGATTAAAGAAGTGAATTTATCTTAATATGACATATATGACGGATTATAGAGTAGTCTTTGTTGTCAGGTAAAGATATTATTTTAAGTCGCCAGTTGAGTCGCTTTATAATTATATTGTGACTTAATATGACTAAAGTGTCGTTTTTTATGGGATTTTTAGTTGGCCATTGCTTTGGCAAACTCTGTATTGGCGAGGGCGGGGAATAGGTCTGATAGTTTGCTCAGGTAATACCAAAACCAATAGCGCAGCTTATCCCATAGGTTGTCCATGGCGATTTCATCATGCAGGTCATGGTTTCTCTGGCGTAAATAGCCGTGGATTTTATCCACCTCTTCGGGGCTTAGGTTGGCATAAAAGCCTACCATCCCTTTATGGGTAAGCAGGCCAGCCAATACAATAGCCTGGAAATTCTGGTGGGACTCTTCGCTCATATAGCGAAGGTCGGGTACTACGCTGCTGGCATCGGCGCTAATGCCGTGGCAAAAGCCACAATTATTTTCAAATAGTGTCTCTCCGGCAATAAGGTCTTCCTCACTGAGTGTATGGGCTTCGATGGTCGGTGGAGTAGCCCGTTGGCTAGTGGTGTTACTATGTTGCTCAGCTGCTGTCGCTTGTAGTTTAAAAACCAGCAGGCGATTCGGATTTTTAGGCTTGGCGGGGTTGCTGGCATTAGGGAATTTTACCCCCATGGCCATCATCATACTGCCACCGGAGCCTTGGGCAACGGCAATATATTGCTCGCCATCCAGGCTGTAACTAATGGGGCCAGCAAGGACCGCACTATCGGCCTGAAAGCTCCAGAGACGTTTGCCATGGTCGGCGTCGTAGGCGTGAAAGCCTCCCAGACCGGTTCCCTGAAATACCAGACCACCTGCCGTGGCCAATACGCCACCGTTAACCGGTAGGGGGTGTTTCACTTCCCAGCGCATACGTCTGGCAATAGGGTCCCAGGCGCTTAAGTAACCGCGCACCAGGGCGTCTTGTGTAGCCTTTGCTTTCATCGGGTCTTTCGGGTCCGAAAAAGCGGTAAAATCGGTGCCGGTATTCCAGCGGTTGGGTTTGAAGGTGAATTTTTTATCGGCTTGATAAACTCCGGGAGCGTGCTGTTTGGGGATATAGACCAACTGGGTGTCGGGGTTATAGGCCATGGGTTGCCAATTGTGGGCGCCAAAAGGGGCGGGCCAGAGAACCGACTTTCCTGTTTGCTGGTAATTAGCCACTGGGTTTTCAATTGGTCTGCCGGTGGCCATATCAATATGGCTGGCCCAGTTCACCTGTGCATAGGCATCGGCGGAGAGTAATTCGCCAGTGCGCCTGTCCAGCACATAGAAAAAGCCATTTTTGGGTGCTTGCATAATGACCTGACGAGGTTTGCCATCAATGGTTAACTGCGCCAGTATCAAATGCTGGGTAGCGGTGTAATCCCAGTTATCTTTAGGGGTAACCTGGTAGTGCCAGACGTATTCGCCGCTATTGGGCCGTAGCGCAACAATGGAGTTAAGGTATAAGTTATCACCGCCTCCAGGACTGCGAATATCTCGATTCCAGGGGGAGCCATTGCCGGTACCGATATAAAGCAGGTCGAGTTCCGGGTCGTAAGCCATGGCATCCCATACTGTACCGCCACCACCGTATTTCCACCATTCACCGTTCCAGCTATCAACAGCAGCTTCAAGGGCCTGGTTTTCTTGTGGGCTGGCGGGATTGCCGGGGACGGTATAAAAGCGCCATAGTTGCTCACCGCTAACGGCATCGTAAGCGGTGATATAACCTCTGGCGCCCAGTTCAGCGCCGCCATTACCGATAATGACTTTGCCATCAATAATACGCGGAGCACCAGTAATGGTGTAATGGCTATTGGGTTCAGTGGTTTGTACTGACCAGAGCTCTTTCCCCGTGGCTGAATCAATGGCGATTAAGCGGCCATCAAAACTGCCCACATAAACCCGGGTTTGCCCGTCCGATGACCAGAGTGCGGCACCTCGGTTGGCGGGGCCGCAACAGCTATTCACTAAGTGGGCTTTATTAACGTTGGGGTCGTAGTGCCAGCGTTGCTTGCCTGTGCGCGCGTCAATGGCAAAGACATGGCTCCAGGGAGTGGTGACATAGAGTACGCCTTGATGGATCAGCGGGGTGGCTTCCATCACTCTGGCCGTTGGGAAGGTAAAAGACCAGGCTAGCCCCAGTTGACTGACATTGTCTGTCGTAATTTGCTGTTGCGGGCTAAAGCGTTGCTCTGTGTAATCCCGGCCATAGTTAAGCCACTCATCGCCAGGGTTGGACAGGCTGTTGCTATTGACTTGGCTGGCTACTGGTAAGCTTAAGCTTATAGTAAGCCAGCCAGCAATTAGCGCTGTGATCATAGGATTATTCATACAGCCTGCTGCCCTTTAAGAAATTAGATAGTCATACCGCCATCAACAACAATGCACTCACCTGTAGTATAGCTGCTGGCATCTGAGGCTAGATATAAAACGGTTCCCGCCATCTCCTGAGGCTCAGCATGGCGCTGTAGGGGGATGGTTTCAATCGCTGTTTGATAAATATCATCGTTAGTAAATAAGGCGCCGGCAAATTTGGTTTTGGTTAAACCGGGGAGCAGGGCGTTGCAACGGATATTATGGCGCGCACATTCCTTGGCAAAAGACTTTGTCATATTGACAACAGCCGCTTTGCTGATGGAATAAATACCCTGGAAAACACCGGGTTGTAATGCATTGACCGAGGCGGTATTAACAATACTGCCGCCGCCGTTATCGCGCATTATTTTCCCTGCTTCCACGCTCATAAAGAAATAACCACGGATATTGACATCGATGGTTTTATTAAATGCGCCGAGGTCGGTATCGAGAATATCACCAAAGTAAGGGTTGGCCGCGGCATTGTTAACCAGGATATCCAGCTTGCCATGGGTGCTTTTAACGTGGTCAAACAGGGCGGTAATATGCTCCATATCACCGACATGGCAGGCAAAAGCTTCTGCACTGTTGCCGGCAGCAGTAATTTTATCCGCGACTTCCTGACAGCCGTCGATCTTGCGGCTGGAGACAATGACATGGGCGCCTTGCTCGGCTAATAGTTTAGCAATTTCTTCGCCAATACCGCGGCTGGCACCGGTAACAATAGCCACCTTACCCGTTAGATTAAAAAGATCAGTACTCATAGTGTTTCCTTAAACGATTAATTACTTATTGAAGCCAAACATGGCCGCTTCTGTTTCAAGCAGTGGTGCAATAGCCGGGTGAGCTTTAACGCTGGCAATCAAGGCACTAAATAAAGGCCAGCGCTCGGCATCAGGTATATAGCCCGCATAGCTGGCATTGATAAACGGCGATACCAGTGCGATATCTGCCAGCATAATCGTGTCACCAAAAATAAAGCCCTGGGCGGGAAGTTGTGATTCTATATAGTCAAGATGAGGTGGCAGTTTAGTGCTGATAATTTTTTCCACCAGTGCTTCATCCGGTTGCTCTTTAAAAGCCATTGGGCGCATAAAGCGCTGGAAAAAAATACCGGCGGCAAGTCCCGCGACCGTATTGTCCGCCAGATTCTCCAGCCAGCGGGCACGGGCTTTATCCTGAGGCCTAGTTGGAAACACCTTAATCTCGCCATAGGCATCTTCAAGGTAAGCGCAGATCACGGCTGAGTCAGCGACACTAAAATCGCCATCTTGCAGGGCGGGGATTTTTCCCAATGGGCTGATTTTTTCAAATTCAGCATCTTTGCCAAAGGGCATTTGTTGGGTTTGCTCAAACGGCAGTTGTTTGATGGCCAGTACAGCCAGTACTTTGCGCACAAAGGGGGAGGCTGAAGCACCGTGTAAAGTAATCATAGTTTTCCTTTTTGCTAAGTGTAAGACCCATATGTCATAAAGCGGCTAATATTTAAAAAACTCAGTCTGAGCGTGGGTTGTTTTGTTTTGTCATGATTTATGACATTATATGGCCGTTGCCCTTATTAGACAATTAAATTGTGTGCTTTGCCAGTGATTTAAAGTGAGGGCATGATACTGTCGCCTAACCGATTCCAAGGTTAAATGGAAGGACTATAGGCGTCATGGCGAAATAAATATTTACTGCTAATGTGTGATGATGGAACAAGTATCCATTAGCAAGGGCGATAAGCCCCTGTTTTTTATCTATCTATTGAGGTAAGAGTATGGCCGATTATAAAGCTCCATTACGTGATATTCGTTTTGTATTGGATGAACTACTGGATGCTGACCAGCATTATGCCAGCCTGTCCGGTACTGAAGAATTTAACCAGGAGTTGCGCGATGCCATTTTGGAAGAGGGCGCCAAGTTCTCTGAACAAACACTGGCCCCACTGCGTCAAAGCGGTGACCAGGAAGGCTGTACCTGGAGTGAAGAGGGTGTAACCACACCTTCCGGTTTTGCCGATGCCTACCAGCAGTTTGTTGAAGGCGGCTGGCCCGGTTTGTCCATGCCAGAACAATTTGGTGGCCAGGGTTTACCGGCCAGTGTGGATTTAGTGTTATCGGAATTACTGGGCCAGGCCAACCATGCCTGGAGTATGTACCCAGGCTTAAGTGCCGGTTGTCGTGAAACCTTAATTGCTCATGGTACTGAACAACAGCAGCAAGACTATTTATTAAAAATGGTTAGTGGTGAATGGACCGGCACCATGTGCCTAACAGAACCACAGGGTGGTAGTGATTTAAGTTTCTTGCGCACTAAAGCTGAAGACAATGGCGATGGCAGCTATGCCATTACCGGCACCAAAATCTTTATCAGCTCTGGTGAGCATGATATGTCAGAAAATATTATTCATGTGGTATTGGCAAGATTGCCAGGTGCTCCAGAAGGTACCAAAGGTATTTCGCTATTTATTGTGCCGAAATTTAACGTTAATGCCGATGGTTCATTGGGCGAGCGCAACCCGGTTAGCTGTGGTTCACTGGAACACAAAATGGGTATCCACGGTAACGCTACCTGTGTGATGAATTTTGATGGTGCCAAAGGCTATCTGATCGGCAAGGAAAACGAAGGCCTTAAGTGCATGTTTACCTTTATGAATACCGCCCGTGTAGGTACTGCATTGCAGGGCTTAAATCATGCGGAGGTTGCTTTGCAAGGCGCCATGGCTTATGCCCTTGATCGCGAAGCCGGACGTTCCTTAACCGGCCCTAAAGCTGCCGACCGTCCAGCGGATAAGCTGATTGTGCATGCGGATGTACGTCGTATGTTATTAACCATTCGCGCTTTCTCTGAAGGTAACCGCGCCTTTATCCATTATCTGTCACAGCAGGTGGATAAAGAGCATCGGGGCAGTGAAGAGCAGCAGAAAGAAGGCTCTGCCATTCTTGCTTTCTTAACGCCTATCGCCAAAGGTTTTATGACCGAGGTGGGTATTGAAGCGGCTAGCCATGGTATTCAGGTTTACGGTGGTCACGGTTATATCAGCGAGTGGGGCATGGAGCAAAATATGCGTGATGCCCGTATCTCTACTTTGTATGAAGGAACAACCGGTATTCAATCGCTGGATTTAATTGGCCGTAAAATTATGGCGGATGGCGGCGCTAACTTCGGTAACTTTATAGCGATGATCTCTAAAGATATCGCTACTATGGATGCTGAGTTTGCTGAGCCTTTACAGGCCATGGTTAAAGAGTGGGCTGAGTTAGCTGGCTTTATCGGTGCACAGGCTGGTAAGAGTATGGATGAAATTGGCGCAGCTTCTGTCGATTTTCTGATGTATTCCGGCTATGTGGTACTGGCCTGGCTATGGGGTCGTATGGGAACTCTGGCCAATGCCAAAGGCACTGATGATATTTTTTATAAGGGTAAAGTCGCTACCGCGCGTTTTTACTTTGATAAAATTTTGCCACGTACAGAAAGCCATAAAGCGACTATTGAAAAAGGTGCTGATACCTTGATGAGCCTGGACGATAGTGACTTTGAAGCCTTAGCGGCGCTTTAAGAAACCGTTAGAGCACTATAAAAAAAACCGTTATTAGTTTTAGCTGATAACGGTTTTTTTGTGCCTGTAGTTTATTAACGGTTACCGCTAATAATAGCCGTGCCATCAACAGCATCCGCTGCTATATCGGACCGACAAAAGGGAAAGCTGACCCAGCCCTTCATGGCATATAAAGCGGTTTGATCACCGTAGTGGGGGGACTCGGGGTCCAGCGATTGCGAGTGCGTCAAAATACCTTCAGCAATAGGACATTCAGATTCATCCCAGGTCACGGTTTGGATATAAGAGTTACCCGCCCGGATATTTCTATAACCTCCCTCGACCAGGCTGGAGCTTATGGCGCCAAAAACCCCCATAGGACCATGGCCACCATGGATCGGAATATCAATACCATTTCTTGGGTAGACCTGCACTTCACTCCAGGGCGCGCCGAGTTCAACGCCGGCTTCATCCAGTTTGCTTGCTGCAACACTTAAGGCGTTGATCACCAGAGTTTCAGCTGCCGCTGCACTGGTATCAAAGCCTCTGGGGGTGTTGAGTGGCTTGGCCGGGTCAAAGTCGGTGGCCCACAATTCATTGCTGGCCAGAGCGCTATCGAAGGGGCCTGATAATTCATCCGCCAAGGCTTTCCAGAACTCTGTAAAAATTTGTGCGCCTTCGCTATCAACCTCTACTTTGCGATCCCATAAAGCTAATTGATCACAGGCAGCAAATTCACGGGGTTGCTCGGCACCCGCTAACAGATCCGTTTTTGCCATCACATTGCTACAGATAGTTAGCACATCATCGAGGCTGATTTCTGCGCCGAAAACACGGTTGTCATACATTAATTGTTGCAAGCTGGCCAAAGTAAAACCGGGGCTGGCATCAAAACCATCGGTGCCGGCAAGGCGTGCCGCCACCATATCGTGGTTAATCTGGGTGCGAAGGTTTTGTTGTTTACCTTCACCGCCGGCAAAGCCCATTAATGAGGGAAAGCCTTCCAGCTTATTATCGGCATTGCTTAACCAATAACTGTCGTTACTATTTAGCGCATAATCGGTGGCAAAGTATTTAGGTAGGCTTTCATAACCAAATAAACCGGAGCCTTCCGGTGCGTCGGCATCGACACCCCAGTTACAGTCCTCTGTGGAACCGTCCAGCACCACAATCGCATCGTTAGTCAGGCTTTTGATCGATGCATTAATGCCTCTAACACAAGTGTCGAGTTTGGCCTGGCTCACATTGGGGATGGCAGAAACCTCACCATAAAAAATACTGCCATCGCGATCAGCAGCGAGGGTGTGAAATAGTGGGTTGCCAATTAATTTGTAGGCGTCAGTTAGCTGCTGAATATTTTCAGATTGGCCCACCTTAATCCACATATCAATACCTCGAAGGTTATCAATATTGGCATCTCTAAAGGCATAGATTTTACCGGTGGCCGTTGGCCAGCCTGCAAATACCGCTTCAAACGCCGGGCTGATTAAACTGGCCGCCGGAGCAAGGCTGGCAATCAGTCCATATTCCCAGTGATAAAAGGTATGCTCAACTGTATCGACAGTGCCATCTTCCCGAGTAACTCTGACGCTGATAGTCTCTGGTGTAATCGCTTTGGTTTCACCATCAACGATATATTCCAGCGAGTTGTCCGGGTTTAAGCTTAACTCAAATAGGGTAAAACGGTTGGCAACACTGACGGTGTGGGTCCAGGCGACATCCTGATTAAAACCAATACCGATCATAGGGAAACCCGCCAAGGCTGCGCCCATCGCATCGTACTCACCGGGGATGGTCAGGTGAACCTGATACCAGGACCCAACACCCTGCCAAGGCTGATGAGGGTTGCCCAATAACATGCCGGTACCGGTTTGGGTGGCATCACGGCCAAGGGCAATAGCATTACTGCCGGAGCTGGTATCGACTAATGTCGGGGCCGGGGTAGGAGTAGGGGTAGGTGCGGTACTGGTGATACTGGGGAATGAGGGCATATCGTCCGGCCCTGTGGCGGCCAATAAAGCATCTTTAATAATGCCCTGACCGGTACTGCCCTGTAATTGAATCAGTCGGAAATATTTCCATAGATCAATGGCGGTTAACTGCCGCACATAATCCTCACCGCGACAGGCTGGATCACTATCTGGGAGGTTATCGACGCCCACATCTGCCAGATATTGATTAACACCGGCCGCATAACCTTCGACTAACTCAACAATATAGTTGGGTTGTTGGCTGATATAACGCTCTTCCAGTTGCCCTTCATCGTTATTGTTAATCAAGGCGTAGATCAGGTCGTTATTAATATTGCCTCTGGCTTCCCCCAAAAACTCTGCGGACTGGCCAGAGGCTTTAATCACCTCTTGCATCAACATACAAAAACGGTCTTCGGCAAAACTGTAACCATGGCCAAAGCCCAGCGATCCCCAATCATAAGCACGGATATGAGGGATGCCATAACTGGTGCGGGTTATTTCTGCGCGGTAGTCATTATTATCATCGTCATCATCGGAGCAGGCAATTAAGGTGAGGGCAAGCAGAGTGATAAAAATAGATCGGGAGAGTCTTTTCATTATCTGTTTCCATGGTTTTAATTTTTTTCAAATATAACGATAATTTGCGGCAATACCAAGCGGATTTTCAGGCGATGATTGTTTCTGTTATGTAAAGTTTGGTTATGTAAATGCCTGCTGATTGAGTAATGAATGCTGGAGCATTGCGTATAGAAAAGTAGAAATATTTAAAAAAGGTGGCAGCCGGATTAACTCTCCCCAGGCCCGGCTACTGCCTCATAGTGCTTTATAGTTTGGGAGCGAGCCACAGGGTAGGGTGACAAGTCTTGCCGTGGGAGTGAAATATTTTTTGCGCAGTTTTTGCTGAGACTTGGGCTACGGTGATTGATTAATATTTTGATAGTTGGCAAAGAGTTTTGATAAGTCGGTTGTGCCGTCATCATTAACTACTTGTTCAATACAGAGCGTTAAATGCTGCAACTGACGTTCAACCAATTGGTCGTCATACAGGGATAACTGCCATTTCCCCCGTGCCAGAGCTTCCAGATTAAACCGGGTAATATCGATAATAAAAAATAACCGGTCAGCATCTTCTTCAAAATCATCCAGTGACCCCAGCACCGATTGGCGAGCTTGATCGTCTAAGGCCTTCACCATAACGGTGATGATATCTTTTAGCTCCGGCTCTGTTCTGGCGGTCATACACAGCTCTTGGTGCACGAGTACCAGATCTTCATTCAGGTAGCTCCAATAGGCATCTACTCGGGCTCGAATCAGCTCTCTACCGGTGAGGCCCTGTGGAATACTGGAAAGGTTATGGAAATAAATACCTAATAATTTTTTATGTAGATGCTCAATAGCGGCCTGGATCAGTTCCTTTTTGGAGTCGAAATGATGGCGCATAGCGCCCCGTGAAATCCCTGCTATATCAGCTACTTGAGTGGTGGTTAGCTTGCTATAACCCAGTTTGATAAAGCCATCAATGGTCGCGTCCAGAATACGGTCTCGCGTCATTGAGCTTTTTTGCGCCTGCCACTTAACCCCATCCTCAGACGGTTCTTTGGGCGTAGCTGCGTTTTTAGTGGGCATTGGGGCCAGATTCCTTATTAGTCATTATTAAATGGCAAGGAGTAGTGTAGCAGAGCCCTGCGCCTTAGGGCTGCTTGGGGTTTGGTCATCATATTAATGGATATCTATCAGCAATTAAAATAAAAAAAACAGCCTAGGCTGTTTTTTTTATTTTAATTGGTTTAGACTCCAAGCCAATGTCCAGTCAGTGAATAGGCTGAGGGGCGAAAAAGAGACAAAGTTGGCAAGGCTGCCACCCCAGAATAATTAATAAAGAGGCGTGATATAAACAATGAACCACACTAATCAACCATTTAAGCTCAAGACCCTTACCTTGGCTTGTGCTGCTGCTTTACCGATGACTGTGATACCCGTGGCGGTACAGGCACAGGGAGAGACACTACAACTTGAAGAGGTGATGGTTACTGCCCGTAAGCGTCAAGAATCCTTGCAAGATGTGCCTGTTTCCGTGACGGCTATTGCGGGTCAACTGCAAAACTCCGCCGTGAAAAATTTAAAAGACTTACAAAATTTTGTACCCAACGTATCCATCGACTCCACGCCGGCCAGTACATCGGCTTCTATCTCTATCCGTGGTATCAGCTTTCAAGAGCCTGATAAAAGTCTTGATCCACCGGTTGGTGTGATATTGGATGGCGTTTATATTGGTACCGCTGCGGGACAAATTCTGAATAACTTTGATCTTGAACGTATTGAAGTACTGCGTGGCCCTCAGGGCACCTTATTCGGCAAAAATACCATTGGTGGTGCGGTTAACGTTGTACGCACTGCGCCGACCAAAGAGTTTGGCGGTAAAGTCCAGTTAGGTTTAGGTGATTGGGATAAGCAAGAATTAAAAGCCGTGGTGAATACCCCGTTAACCGATAAAGGCGGCTTTAAGTTTTATGCCAATAAGTCCGAGCACGATGGCTATATGGATAACGATATTGCCAATACGGATGTTGGTGTTGTTGATTTTCAGCAATTAGGTGCGACCATAGCGTTTGATGTGACTGACACATTTGATGTGGCGCTAACGGTAGAGCGTATTGAAGATGATTCTGATTGGGGGGCCTGGTCTAACTTTAATGATGGCACTACGATTCCTTGTCTGGCTTCTATTGGTCCGGTTATTCCTATTGGTGGTGGTGCGACCATCCCTAACCCTATCCCGCAAGACCCTAATGCAGCACCTGGTGCTGGTTGTGCCGCTACGGATAGCAATAGTGATGAAGATCACAGCTCCACCAATGAACCCAATAGCGCGGAAGTCACTAATGACTTTGTCGGCTTGACGATGAATTGGATGGTAGGTGATTGGCAGCTAACCTCGATTACCGGTACCGTTGATCGTGAAGAAGATGCACGCCTTGAATATGATTCCAGCAGCGTTGAGTTTTTATATATCAGCAGCGCCAGTGAGTATGAACAGTTCAGCCAAGAGTTTCGTATTAACGGCAACGTGAATGACAATATCAACCTGACAGCAGGTTTGTATTACTGGGACTCTGAGTATAAGCAGGCACAAACCAGCTACGATATGTGGTGGTACCTTGGCTTTGGTGAAGGCTTTGAAGTACCGCTAGACCCTACTGACCCAGCTAGCCCAACCATTCCTTTACCACTGCCACAGGGTGATGTAACACAGAGTTTGGAAAATAAGGGTACCAATACAGCCTATTCTGTATTTGCCAGCATGGATTGGCAGCTAACGGAAGACCTATTGTTAAATCTGGGTGGCCGTTATACCGATGAGGAAAAAACCTTTGAAGGCGCCAATGTCGGTTTTGTTTCCGCGTCATTGGGTACACTGGTTCCCGATGGTCCTCGTCAGAAGTTTGATGAAAGCTGGACTGAATTCTCCCCCCGTGTTGCTTTGCAGTACACCATCAACGATGACTTAATGGCCTTTGCTTCTTACTCAGAAGGTTTTAGAAGTGGTGGTTATTTTGCTCGCTCTACCGTGGTTGATGGCAACGCCTATGATCCAGAATATGTAGAAACCTGGGAGCTGGGTATTAAAAGTGAGTGGTTGGATAACCGCCTGCGTTTAAATGCTACAGCCTTTATGAGTGACTACCTGGATAAGCAGGAAGAAATCATTATCTTTGCTGGCGACCCACCATCAGCCAATACCGTTGTGCGTAATGCGTCTGATGTTGAGCTTTCAGGTTTGGAGCTGGAATTGACGGCACAATTGACCAGTGGCCTGAGTGTTTATCTAAATGCCGGCTACCTGGATACGGAGTACACCGACTTTGTTGCTGATATTAATGGTGACGGTAATGAGACTGATAACTCCGGTTTACAGATTCGTAACGCCCCTGAGAAAACAGTCGGTGTGGGTGCTGATTACTTCGCCGATCTTGGCTTTGGTGAGTTTGGGGCACACTACAACTACCGTTGGAGTGATGAATACCAGACCATATTTAACAACAACCCACTGGGTAAAGTTGACTCTTATGGTATGCACCATGCGAGCTTTGATCTAACGGTTGATGATAAGTACAAGGTGAGTGTTTACGGTCGTAACCTGACGGATGAGCGTTACGCTCGAGTGGTTATCATCCCCAACTTTACTCACTTTGGTCAATACAATGCGCCACGTAACTACGGTGTAGAGTTTACCTATAGCTTCTAGAGGTTTTCTAGATAGCATTTAGAGAATTTTTCTCGAACTGACCCCAGGCATCTCGTCCGAGGTTCTCATTGTCACCATCTCTGCAAAGAGGTGGTGACTTTTTTTATTCCCATCTTATTAACTGGTGCTTGGCTAACAGGCTTTACCAGGTATCGACAAAACGTCGAGTAGAAGCCTGCTGCATTTTTTTGCTGGCTGCCTGAATGGCATTGATAATCACTTTACGTGAGTCTTGTGGATCTATAACTGCGTCAATTTCTAAAAATGAAGCGGCTTCAGTGGCTTTACCTCTGTCATAGAGTTGTTCAACCAGCGTATCGAACAGGGCTTTTTTGGCTTGAGGGTCCGATTCGGCTTCCAGCTCTTTTTTAAAGCCTAAATTAACCGCACCTTCCAAACCCATGCCGCCAAATTCGCCCGTGGGCCAGGAAGCGCTGTAACAGGGTTTGGCAAAGCTGCCTCCCGCCATTGCCATAGCACCAAGGCCATAGCCTTTACGAAGAAAAATGGTTACCAGTGGAACATCAATTGCAGCTCCGGCCACAAAAAAGCGCGACATTCTTCTAACGGCTGCGGCTTCTTCATTATCGGGGCCCACCATAAATCCGGGCGTATCACATAGCGATACCAGTGGGATGGCATAACTATTACAGAGTTGAATAAACCGCGCGGCTTTTTCCGAGGCATCAGAATCAATAGCACCGCCTAACACTTTACAGTCGTTGGCGATTAAACCGATAGGTCTGCCTTCTATGCGAATAAAACCGGTGACAATGCCGCGGCCATCAGTGGCCCGCAGCTCAATAAAAGAGTCGGTATCTGCCAGAGTATGAATAATTTTTCGAACAGGGTAGGCGTAGCGCCTATCTTCGGGCAAAAACTGTTGCAGCGTATTCTGGTCGGCGCAGCTCCACTCGCTGAGCTTGCCCTGAAAAATGCTCAAGACATTTTTTGCCATGACCGTCGCTTCGGCTTCATCTTTAACCACAATATCCACAACGCCGTTTTTACTCTGCACATCGATTGGGCCTATTTCTGTAGGCTTAAAACTGCCAAGCCCACCGCCTTCAATCATCGCGGGCCCCGCCATGCCAATCCAGCTGGTTTCGGTGGCAATGGTGATATCGGCACAGCCGAACAGGGCAGCATTGCCGGCAAAGCAATAGCCGTTATTTACTGCAATACGCGGTGCTATACCGCTAAGCTCAGCCCAAAGTGCAAAAGAAAGAATATTTAAACCGGCAATCTGGGTATTAACATCCGTATCACCAGGGCGGCCACCACCGCCTTCGGTAAACATCACCACAGGGAGTTGTTGTTCTTTGGCGACCGTTAAAATTCGGTCCAGCTTTAAATGGTGAAAATAGCCCTGACTACCAGCCAGTACCGAGTAGTCATTAACAACCACAGCGGCACTGCAATTATCCGGGTGTAATTCACTATTGATGGTGGCTGTGCCGGTAATCACACCGTCGGCTGCGGTACTGGTCTGCAATTCTTCTTTACCAATACGGCCGCGCTGTGCCGCTACGGCCAGTTGTCCATATTCCACAAAAGAGTCCACATCACATAAATCATTCAGGTTTTCGCGGGCGGTGCGGTAGCCTTTTTTATGGCGCTTGGCAGCAGCTTCGGGTCGGCCTTCATCTAGTGTATGTAGAAGACGTTGACGAAGCTGTTGTGTTTCTGTGCGGTCATCGGGCTTATTATTATTCGTCACGGTGCTGTTCCGTTAATGATTTACGACAAGCTGGCTAAGGCCTCAGGGCTAAAGTCACTGACTTCATCCAGGCGCCCCTGCTGAATTTTGTTAGCCCACTGCGGGTCTTGTAATAAAGCGCGGCCCACAGCAATCAAATCAAATTCATTATTTTCAAGCCGTGATATTAAATCATCAATTGAACGGTTGTCTGCTCCTTGCTGCATAAAGGCACCAATAAAATCTGAATCCAGACCGACTGAGCCCACCGTGATGGCCGTTTTACCGGTTAGCTTTTTAGTCCAGCCTGCAAGGTTTAAATCACTGCCTTCAAATTCCGGTTCCCAATAGCGGCGGGTAGAGCAGTGAAAACCATCTACCCCGGCATCGGCCAGAGGGCTAAGAAAATCTTCGAGTAATTGTGGGCTGGTGGCCAGTTTGGCTTCAAAGTCCTGCTGCTTCCATTGCGAATAACGCAGCACCACGGGAAAGTCAGGGCCTGTAGCGGCGCGTACCGCTTTAATAATTTCTACTGCAAAGCGTGAACGATTTTCCATCGAGCCGCCCCAGCTATCACTGCGTTGATTAGTGCCTTCCCAGAAAAACTGATCGATTAAATAACCATGGGCCCCGTGAATTTCTACGCCATCAAAACCTAAACGCTGGGCGTCGGCGGCGGCGGTGGCATAGCTTTCTATTAGTTGTTCTATATGTTCAACCGTCATTGGCTCAGAGATTTTTTTGCCCCCGGCGATCAAACCGGAAGGGCCGGCACTCGGCAGTTCAGGGTTGTTGGTTTTTTGGGGTTCGCGGGCAGTACCGACATGCCAAAGCTGTGGAAAAATTCTACCGCCTGCCTGATGAACTTCATCTGCTACTTTTTTCCAGCCAGCCAACGCTTGTTCGCCGTGAAAAGCCGGGATACTGGTACCCATAGTGGCCACGGGGTCATTAATCGTCGTACCCTCGGTAATAATCAGGCCAGTACCACCTTCAGCGCGGCGGCGGTAGTAGCCAGCCACATCGTCGCCGGGAATAGCGTTGGGTGAAAATTCACGGGTCATGGGGGCCATGACAATGCGATTATTCAGGGTTAGTTTATTCAGGGTATAGGGTGTAAATAAAGCATCCAGAGCTTGTGTCATGGTTTGTATTGTCTCTCTATTATCGTTCTATTGTCAGAAGCCAGATAGCTGCAACACATCAGTGCTGTTAGCGGGCAGTGAAAAGATCATACCATCTTCAGTCAGTGTCGTCGGCCCCTGATAGGCTTGCTCAACCCCGTCGAGATAGATGGCTGCCTGGCCGGGTAAAACAATCGGCGGCACAATATGGTAAAGCGCCAAATGGCGAGCTCCGGCGGTTTGTGCAGACTGGGCTGCTTCCACCGGGCTGGTGTGGTAGTCGAGAATATCATAGGTGACTTTGGCCATGACCTTATTGCCAATTTTTTCGGCTGACCGATTCATCAGTTTAACCAACTTCATACTCAGGGCTTCGTGTAATAGCAGGTCGGTATCTTTGGCAAAATACTCAAGGTTGTCCGAGCGCACCGTGTCGCCGCTAATCACCAGTGAGCGGCCAAGATAATCAAAGCGATAACCCACGGCAGGCTCTACGGGATTATGGCTTACCCTGAAGGCGGTAACCTTTAAACCATCCTGATCCCAGACGATAGCGGCCTCGCCATCAGCCGGTGTGCTGAAGCCTTGGGCAATCATGCCTTTGCCAGAAAGGGGGGCAACGGTATCGCCATGGTGGTCGTGGCGGTATTGCACATCAAAGCTATAGGCCAGGTTAAAACCTTCGACAATTTTCTCGACGCCTTCAGGGGCAATCACCGGTAGGGGAGAGGTGTTGCCAGTGGATACCCAGCGCAGGGTTGCCACTTCACCCAGCCCATCAATATGGTCAGAATGAAAGTGGGTTAGCATCACGGCATCGACATTGCCCATCCCCAGACGCATACGGTTAATATTGCGTGCACCGCCACTGCCGGCATCTATCACAATGATGCTTTCACCGGCTATCACGAGCATACAGGCGCCAGAGCGTTTTGGGTCTGGCAATGGCCCGCCAGCCCCGCAGATGGCAATATGCAAGCCTTCACCCAGTTCGGCGGCTACATCGGTAGACATAATAGTGGGTAAATTGCGCTCCATAACGCTTAGCATTAGCGGCGCGCGCTGGCTGTAGATGATTAATAACAGCAGCATTATCAGGGCTGGAAAAAGAATGCGTTTACGAGGCATGACTTGGGGCTCCACAAGGTTACATATTGTGTCATAATATGTGACTATATATGACTTTACAATAATTTTTAATAGGCGAGATTGCAATGAATAGATGGCTAGTAGCACTGTTGAGCTTGGTGGCAGCACTTACGGCGTCGGCACAGGAGGCTAGCCCGTTAGAGGGGCTTTGGCAGCACCCTGACCAGCCAGTGATTATTGAAATGCAGCCGGTGGGTGAGCTAATGGAAGGGAAGGTCCATAGTAATAGTGATAAGCCCGAGTCAGTGGGTAAAACTATTTTCCGCGAGCTGCGTTATGATAAAAAAGAGCAGTGCTGGCAGGGCTGGGTTTATGTCAAAAGGCTGGACGAAGAAAAAGCGACCTGCCTGAGCTTAGACAACCCCAATCGTTTTCGAATGACCGTAAAAGTAGGCTTTTTCAGCAAGACAGTAAAGTGGCAACGGGTAGAAGGCTAATCCATGGTGTTAACCATACAGGCAGGCGCTAAGGCCTATCAGCAGATTCGTAATAACGGACTTTCTGCTGAGGATATCAGTGCTGTATTCGGCGCTTCTGGTGCCGCTAAGTGGATTACTATCTATGGCCTTGATCGAGCCATTTTTAGTGACTGGTTACCTCAGTCTACTCATCCTATTGACCTGTTTGGTACCTCGGTTGGTGCTTTTAAATTGGCCGCTGCTGCTCAGCGCGACCCTGCTGAGGCGCTATTAAGATTGGTGGATGCTTATATCTCTCAGAATTATGAAAATAATGAAACCGCCGAGCAAGTTGTTAAGGAAACCCAAAAGCTATTGCATACCTTATTACCTCCATCCGGTATTGAAGAAATTTTGCATAACCCACGCCTGCGTTATCACTGTGGCAGTGTAAAGTGTTTAGGTGGCTTGGCCAGCCGTGAGGTGACGCCACAAAAAATTGCCATGGTTAAGGGCTTTTTTAAAGCACTGGCGGGAAGAAAATATCTAGGCAGCAGTATGGAGAGGGTGGTTTTTCATGCGGGAAGCAGTCCCACTATGAAGGCCGGTTGCGATAAATTTACCAGCAGTTCAGTAGCGTTAAACTCACAGAATATAATGGCCGCCATTTCATCATCCGGTTCGATACCGGTAATGATGGAAGGTATTGAGCATATAGAGGGTGCTGCTAACGGTATGTACCGCGATGGTGGTCTGTTAGATTATCACCCGGTACCCAGTAATCTGGCTGAATATGATCAGGGGCTGGTGTTATATCCCCATTTTTACTCTTATTTAAAAGAATCCTGGTTCGATAAGTTTTTCCCTTGGCGCACAGTGCCCGCTAATCGTTTGGACAATGTGGTGTTAATTTCTCCAAGCGAGCAATTTGTAAACTCATTGCCTGATGGTCGTATTCCTGAGCGACAGGATTTTTCACGCTTTCGAGGCAATCATGCAGAACGTATTCGCCGCTGGAACGAAGTCAAACAGCGCAGTCTTGAATTAGGTGAGCATTTTATCAAGTTGGTAGCTTCTGGTGATATTGCTAGTGAAGTTCAATTATTAAGTCGTTAATAGCGGCAAAACAAAGGTAATGACAATGAGTTTTGAAAATAAAGTAATATTGATTACTGGTGCTGCCAGCGGCTTTGGCAAGTTGTTAGCAGAAACTCTGTCACCGCAAGGGGCTAAATTAATTCTTGGTGACCTGAATGAGGCAGGTGTTAAAGCCGTTGCTGATTCACTGCCCGGTGAGGCAGTGGCAATGGTTTGCAATGTCGCGGTTGAGGAAGAGGTTAAAGCATTGGTTGAGGCCAGTGTAACGCATTTTGGTGGTTTGGATATAGCGGTGAATAATGCCGGTATCTCATCGCCACCCAAAAGTTTATTAGAGATCACTGAAAAAGAGATGGATATTAACTTTGCCGTTAACGCCAAGAGTATTTTATTTGGAATGAAGTACCAAATTCCTTTAATGCTGGAAAATGGCGGCAATATTTTAAATGTAGCCTCGGCGGCAGGTATGGGCGGTGCACCAAAGCTGGCCCATTACTGTGCGGCAAAGCATGCTGCGGTTGGTTTAACCAAAACGGCAGCGCTTGAGTTTGCTCGTCAAAATGTCAGAGTTAACGCAATCTGCCCGTACTTTACGCAGACACCTATGGTTGATGGTGCCAGGGCAGCAGGTATGGGTGAGATTATGGAGAAGGGTAGCCCAATGAAAAGACTGGGCGAGCCAGAAGAAATTGTCTCCATGATGATGAGTATCATGATGCCCAGCAATAGCTATATGACCGGGCAGTGCATTAATGTTGATGGTGGTGTGTCGGCTTTTTAATCGGTACAAATCAGTGTAGAGCGGCTGGCGCATCTATTGGCTAGTTTGGCCAATAAAGATAGGTATCACCTTGCTGGTACTCTTCATTCGTCGTCTTATCGATGAGTTGGGGTGCCTTCAATACGCTAGGCCATGCTGGTGCAGCCTGCTCTGAGTTGTGTTGGTCCAGTAAAAATTCCAATTCCCCCACTTTGTCGGCTCGTTGTGCCTGCAGATTGTTTCTTTCAGTGGGGTCTTCTTTCAAGTTAAACAAAAACTTTTTTACTTCTGCATTGGGTTTCTCAGGCTGCTCGCTTCGAATTAATTTCCAGCCATTATGCAATACAGTTTGTTGGAATCCTTGCCGCCAAAATAAGGTTTGGTGAGGCGCTGTAGTATTTTCACCGCGGATATAGGGTAATAAATCTACCCCGTCCAGTTTGCGGTCGGTGGGTGCTTTAGCTCCTGCGGCTGCTACGATGGTATGGAAAATATCGATATGGTGAACAGGGTCCTGAAACCGGCTGCCAGCTTTAATCTTTTTGGGCCACTTAGCCATAAACGGTACATGAGTGCCGCCTTCAAAATGTGTTAGCTTCCAGCCTCGGTAAGGTTTATTAATATCTGGTAGGCCGATATAGCCGGCGCCACCATTGTCGCTGCTAAAAATAATTAACGTGTTATCGCTAAGGCCATTAGCTTCCAGTGCGGCAGTGACTTTTTCTACACTGCGGTCCAGTGCGCGCATCATGCCGGCATAGACCCTAAGGGTGTGGTTTTCGATATGGGGAAAAGCGTCATAATCTTCCCGAGTTGCTTGAATTGGGTTGTGAGGTCCCCAATGTGCCAAATATAAAAAGAATGGACGATTCCGGTTGGCTTCAATAACCTTAACAGCTTCGTCAGTATAATAATCGGTGATATAGCCCTTGGGTTCAAAGGGGCTGCCGCCATTAAATTGTGCGCCGTAGCGTGCCGTTGCCCAGACCATACGATCAATAGCATCGCCTTCGATTTTGGCGTTTACCACATCGGGGTGATCTTCCGGTAAGTAGAGGGTGCCTTTCATATACAGGCTATCGTCAAAGCCCTGGTCTTCCGGGCGCATTCCCTCCAGTGAGCCCACATGCCATTTGCCAATATGGGCGGTATAGTAATTTTGTTGCTTAAGCACTTCAGCAATGGTGATTTCTTCCGCTGGCATGCCAAGGTCTTCTACTGGTGGTAGGGTGGCTGCGGTTTCTGTGTCAATAATTAGCGGTAAAGTTTTAGGTTCTAATTCTTGCATCCAGCTAAAAATTCTTGGGCCCATTTTAAAAATCGGTGTGTACTCAAAACCAAAGCGGGTGGAGTAGCGGCCGGTTAACATGGACGCCCGCGACGGTGCACAGATCGCATTGGCAGCATAGCCATTATCAAAGCGCACACCCTGGTGGGCAATGGCATCGATATTGGGCGTCATCTGACTGCCATCGGCGGCACCGCCGTTATAGAGAGAAATATCATTAAAGCCCATATCATCAGTTAAAATTAAAATAACATTGGGCGGTCTTTCATTGGCGGGGGCTTCGGCGGTTGCCGGGCCCTGTGGCCATTCAATAGGTTTGTTAGGGGCAAAGGGATTAAGGGTATTGCTGAGTTTAGGGGCTGCCCAGACAATCAGTTCAATCCGGTTTTGCCAACCAATCCAGCCAGTAACGGCGATAATCAATAACAGGCTTAGTAGTTTTTTCATAACGGTCTCTTTGGGCATAATAATATTAGGGCGTAACAATAGGGAAATTCTCAGTGGGCGAAGACATGGAGCCAAAAAAGCTGAGTAAATCCAGCTTGCTACCCTCTATCGATAAATCATCACTGAACAAGGTGTTTTTTAAGTCACCCGTGCCAGTAATCAGGTTTAATAAAATGGCTTTGGTTAGCGTTAAGCTAACGCTGGGCTCCAGTGTATTATTAGTATTAAGTGGTCTGGGATAAAAATTCAATACTGAATTGTTCAGTGATAAGACATAGCGTTCATTGACATCGCTAAATATAAATTCAACCACCAGCGTTTTACCTTCCGCTTTTTCACTATCGATATTGACGGCGATGGTTTCCAAAAAGGTAGTAATTGGAGTGCGGGTTAAAACGCCACGGGCATCTTCGGTTCTTAATGCCGGTGCTGTAATTCCGTTGCGTAATTCATGGGCCGCCGTTAGGTATTCACTGCGCCAGGGGCCGGACTCAGCCTGGTACGCCATCTGGTCATAGGTGTTGGCCAGTAATGCTTTTGCTGCCTGATTGTTGGGCTCGGCAAACACAGCGTGGTTAAGTAATTCGGCGACCCACTGGTATTCGCCGTTTTCGTAATAGCTTTGGGCTTTGGCGATCACGTTGTCAATGCCGCCCATCATCTCAATATATTTAGGCGCCGTGTCTGCTGGTGGCAAGGGATGAAGGTTGGCAGGGTTGCCATCAAACCAGCCCATATAATATTGATAAACGGCCTTGGCATTATGTTCTACGGTGCCGTAATAACCACGGGAATAAAATTGTTGGCTAAGTGATTCTGGCAGCTGGATGGTATTGGCAATTTCATTGGGAGTCATGCCTTTTAAAATCATTCTAACGGTTTGGTCGTGAATAAATTTATAGGTGTCGCGCTGGTTTGCTAAGTAGTTGCGAATACGTTCCTGCCCCCAGATAGGCCAGTGGTGGCTGTTAAAAATCACGTCAGCCTGGCCGTAGTTTTGCAAAATACTATCGATCACCTGGCTCCATAATAAGGCGTCGCGGACTTTGGCACCACGTAGGGTATAGACGTTATGAAGTGTGCGGCTAATGACTTCTGCGCCGCAAAAGGCATTATGCTCGGGTAAATAAAAGGTAAATTCAGCTGGGGCTTCTGTACCTGAGGCGATTTGGAAAACAAACTCCACGCCGTCGATGCTATGGGTTTCACCAGTTTCTCGAATGATCTTATTCGGTACAAATAAGGAGGTGGTGCCAAAAGGCACAGATTTCCCCAGGCCTAAATCAATATTGCCTCTGGGGCCGGGTGTTAGTGAAGAGCCATATTGATAACCGGCGCGACGGCTCATTGCATTGCCCAGCATAATATTTTCGCTGGAGGCTTCTTTGACAAAGCCTTCTGGAGCAACCAGGGTCACTTTGCCTGATTGATACTCTTGGTCATTGATAAATGCGGCAACACCACCAAAATGATCAATATGGCTATGGGTAAAAACCACCGCAGTGATCGGTTTATCTTTAAATAAGTGCTGTTGTAAAAAAGCTTTGGCGGCCTGACCGGTTTCTAATGAAGTATTGGGGTCTACTAAAATCCAACCGGTTTCGCCTTCAATAATGGTTAGGGTAGCGAGATCAAAGTTGCGTAACTGCCAAATACCGTCTTTAACCTGATAAAGCCCCGGCACATTATTAAGCTTGGCCTGACGCCACAGGCTGGGGTTAACAGAATCTGGTGCATCGCCTTTGATAAACTGATAGGCAGGCATATCCCAAATAGTATCGCCAGTCTTTGAATGCTTAACCACCAGATTGTCCGCAGTTACAATCAATCCTCGTTCGGCCTCTTCAAAATCCCGGGTATCAGAGAATGGTAGCTGTTTTAATACGGCGCGATTTTTTTTCAGGGTATCGCTCGAAGGTGCGCTATTACCATTTGCCGAAACGCTGTTATCTTTAGGCCCGGCGCTTCGCCACAGGCGGTAAGTAACAGGGCGGATAGGGTTAAGGCCAATAGGCGAGAGTAGTTCATTGTTTAATGACCTGTGGTAGAGGCCAACTGCCATTGGTAGCCGATGATTGGGGAGCATAAAGACGCAGTGTTACGGCAAAGTTATCGCTGGGTGTGGGTAACCAGTTGTCAGTGCCGCTAGCGGGTCGCTGCTGTTGTAGCAGAATATCCAGCGAGCCGTCCGCATTATATTGCAGCTTATCCCGACTGCCCAGAGCATAACGATTAATCGGGTTTTCAATCAGGAAGCCTTCACTGTCATACATAGTGACGGACCAAAAGGCATTAACCGGTGGTACTTGCCCTGCCTGAAAGTGCAGCTTATAGCTATGCTGGCCATCCAGAGTTTGGCCTGTACTATCGACCAGAGTATTGGGGTATAGAGCATCTTCCGGTGGTAGGGCACCTAGTCCGATAATCGCCACGCCGGTGCGGAATCGATAATCCGTGCCGTAGTTACCAATACCATCACGGAAAATTGCCCAGCCATTATCCAGCTCTCGCGGCTCTGCCAGTTGCTGTTTGATTTTTTCCTGGGTGAAATTAATCGCCCAGTCGGCCATTGCCTGCCCCAGCCAGCCTTGTGCGTCGGGGGAATACTGGCCGGCTGTTACACCGAGGGCGGCCAGAGTTTCTATCGCCGCTTTATCTTCTGCCGGACTTGCCTGTAGGGCGAGTACGTCTGCCAGAGTGGCTAAAAAGGTATTGGCCGACATCTGCTCTACCGTTAAGGCGGGGTTATTATCCGGATCGTTTTTACTAATAGTGCCGCTATAAACCTCGGTGCTAATACCTTGTTGCCACTGGGAGAGAGAGGCTAAGGCAAACTGTTTTTGCATGGTTTTAACTGCTTCCACATCATCGGTGCCATTGGTCTGAATACGTTGAATCATCCATACCTGGTTAGTTGGTGATTGAATCGTTGCGACGTCTTGCGGTAACTCACCCTGCCAGTCAGGTCCAACCAATATATAATCCCCGGCCTGATTGCCGGTAGTGCGTGTGCCTACAGAGGCAAACACATTGGTCCAGGCATCCATAAATGGGGAGATATAATAGCGCTCACCCATATCCGGTACCGATAATACCTGTGGTTCCTTCGCCAGGTTTAACCAGGCAATCGTGTAGAGTGTATCGACATTGGGGCGTACCACATTGCGAAAATTGTGGTCGGGGAAAGTTATATTATGTGTTAACTGATTTTCAGCAACCGGCCCGGATAGCATCACCTTTTCAGTTTCATGCATCAGTAGTAATGGGTAGCCGTAAATATAAGCACTGGAGAATTGCTTAAGTTGTGATACGCCTTGATAGGCTAGTACCGCAGACAGCCCAATAATGCCCAAGCCAAACAGTTTGATTTTCATTGATAGTATTGCCTGCTTAAAGTTTAAATAAACGGGTGTAATTAACCGGTAAAATCCGTCTGGCCAGGTCCATCCAAAATGCACCTTTGCCGACGAGTATACGCTGTTTATTACGATTAACACCGTCAATAATTTCAGTGGCTGCTTCTGCCGCTGTGGTCCAAAACATTTTTTCTATGGTGCGTTGCAAATCCTTTTCGCTGCGGTTGGCATCAGTATCTGCAATCATTCGCGCGCTCTTGGCTATAGCGGTTTTAATACCGGCAGGGAAGGCGCATGAAACATTCACCGGGGATTTTCTCAGTTCCTGTGCCAGTGCATCGGTAAAGCCATTAACGGCAAATTTTGAGGCGCTGTAAATGCCGTTATAGGGTGCGGTAAATAAACCAAAGACAGAACTCACATTAACAATATGGGCAACCTGTTGCTGCTTTAACAACGGTAAAAAAGCGCGGCAACCATAAACCACACCCCAGTAATTAATATTCATTAGCCAGTGCATATCTTCATCACTAACACTATCAATACGACCGCCTAGTGCAACGCCGGCATTATTAAATAAAAAATTAACCCCGCCGTGCTCACTGGCGACCGTCGCCGCAAATTGTTCTATCTGTGCCTGGTCGGCCACATCAACGGTATGGGTTGTAATGCGAACATCCAACCCCTTCAGTTGCTCCAGCGTGGTATTAAGGCCGTCCTGGCTAATATCCGCCAGCGCCAGATGACAGCCCTCAGTGGCCAGTTGCAGCGCCAGTTGTTGGCCAATGCCAGAACCGGCACCGGTAATCGCGGCGACCCGTTGGTCAAATAGTCCGTTCTTTGTCTTATTCTGGCTACTCATTACTTGTTGCCTGTCGCTAAGTTGGTTAGGCAATTTAAAACAAGTGCTTTAAAAAGTAAAGCGGTTGTATTAGTCTATATCTACCGTATACTGAGGCAGCTGGGATAGCGGAATAAGATAATGCAAGTGACTGAAAATAAAGAAGATATTAGAGATAGGCTGCTCGTGTCAGCGATGGCGCTCTATGCCGAAAAGGGGCTGGATGGTGTTTCCCTGCGGGAAATCGGTGTTTCTGCGGGGGCTAAAAACTCCGGAGTGATGCAATACCACTTTGGCTCCAAGCTGGGCCTTTTGAATGCCATCGTAGAAAAAATTTCCCTGCAACTGATGCCGCTGCGGGCGCAAAACCCGCCCCATGAAGCGGATGGCGTGTGGCAGATGGTTCGGGGCACTATTGAGAATATGGCCACACTGTCCCGTAGCTATAGCTGGGGCGAGGATGCCTTAAAAGTGATGTCGCGGATGCTAATGGAAACCGGGACGGATACGCGGGATATTATTAATCGTTATTTTTCTGAACAAACTCTGCAATTGTTTGAACGGTTGCAAACCTTCTACCCTCATGCCGAACCTAATAAATTAAAACTGCGTTTGTTAGTCGCTTTGGATGGCGTGATTCACAGTTTATCCGAAGCCAAATCATTGCCTAATTCTCCGTTGGGTGAAATCCGGTTTTTTAGTGATAAAGAATTGGGCGATGAACTCTGTGACTTTGTGGTGGGGGGGCTGACCTACAAATTATGACTCAAGCAGCCGTGAATATTGATGTACTTATTATGGGGGCCGGTTTATCCGGCATTGGTTCCGCCTGTCATTTGCAAAAACACTGCCCGGACAAAAGCTATGTGATTTTAGAAGCAAGGCAGGCTATAGGTGGCACCTGGGATTTATTTCGCTACCCGGGTATTCGCTCTGACTCTGATATGTTTGGCTATGGCTATCACTTTAAGCCTTGGACCAAGGCCCAATCGATTGTTGAAGGTCATGATATCAAGCAGTATATCGAAGAGGCCGCCAGTGAACATGGTGTCGACCAGCATATTCGTTTTGGCCATAAAATTAAGTCGGTTGAATGGTCTGACGCTTCGGCTCGGTGGACAGTCACTGTCGATGTTGCGGGGGAAGAGCAGCAGTTTATCTGTAAGTTCTTTTTCTCCTGCGGTGGCTATTATAATTATGAGCAGGGCTATACCCCTGACTTTGAGGGTATTGAAAATTATCAAGGCCAGGTGATACATCCACAACATTGGCCCAGTGATCTCGACTATAGTGGCAAACGCATAGTCGTGATTGGCAGCGGTGCCACAGCTGTAACGTTGGTGCCTAATCTGGCTAAAACGGCTGCCAGCGTGACTATGTTGCAGCGTTCACCCTCTTATATCGCCAGCCTACCCGCAGAAGACCCGTTGGCTAAACGTTTATTGCAATGGCTGCCAACTGACTGGGCCTACAAGCTTACCCGCTGGAAGAATATTCTTTTTTCAATGGCTACCTTTTCAATTGCCAAGAAAAAGCCGTCGTTGATCAAACAGCGTTTATCACAACAGATTCGGGAATATTTAGGCCCCGATTACGATATCAAAAAACATTTCAGACCGCGTTATGAACCTTGGGACCAGCGCTTATGTATGGTGCCCGATGGTGATTTATTTCAGGCGATTCGCTCCGGCAAGGCCGAGGTTGTCACTGATACGATTAAAGGCTTTACCCATGAAGGTATTGCTTTAAACAGCGGCGAGTCGTTATCCGCTGATATTGTGGTGATGGCAACAGGCCTTAAGATGGAAGTGTTTAGCGGTGTCACCATGACGGTTAATGGCAAAACCATTAATACCGGCGATACCTTTAGTTATAAAGGTATGATGCTTAGCGGTGTGCCCAATTTTGCTTTTGCTGTGGGTTATACCAATGCGGCCTGGACATTGAAGTCAGACTTAGTGGGTGAGTATGTTTGCCGACTACTCAATTATATGGAACAGCAGGGCAAACACATCTGCGTCACCGACGCCCCGCTGGTTCTGAGAGCGATGAACCGATTATGGATTTTTCTTCTGGTTATGTAGTGCGGGCTTTAGACCAGTTACCCAAGCAGGGTAAAAAAAGCCCTTGGCGGCTTTACCAAAACTACTTGCTGGATCGTTTTAATCTTACAGTTGGCTCTGTAACCGACGACTATATTCGTTTTCGATAAAAGAGATTGTTTATGAAAACTATGTACCGAATGTATGGCTGGCAAGCTTCTCATTTTGCCGCAAAGCTACGTGGCTATTTAAATTATAAGCAGCTGGACTATCAGGAAAAAAACCTCAACGCCTATGAATTGTTGGTAAAGCTACCCAAAAAAACGGGCGCTTCGGCGATGCCTGCTTTAGAAACCCGTGAAGGGGAGTGGTTATCCGATACCCCTGAAATAATTACGGAGCTGGAACGCCGCCATCCTGATCATCCCATTATGCCCGCAACCCCAAGACAGCTGATTGCCGCCTTGATATTTGAAAACTGGGTGGATGATTGCTGGTTGAAAATTTCTATGCATACCCGGTGGTCCTACCCGGAAAATTTTGACAATTTTCTTAAACAGGAAACCGGCAAAGCGCTATTGCCTTTTGCCCCTGGTTTTATTCGCGAACGTATTGCCGAAAAAACCTTTGCGGGAAGGATACGCAGCTATCTTCCAAGCCAGGGTATTATCCCGGAGCAATTTGAACTGTTAGAGCGTTGGTCGCTGGGTTTGTTGGATTTGTTGGAACAGCATTTTACTCAACATGAATTTTTGTTTGGCGGTAAACCTACCATTGCCGACTTCGCCCTGGTGGGCTCCTTCTTTCCCCATTTAAATCGTGACCCCTGGCCCAAACGCGAATGGGTAGATCCGCGCCCGAATTTACAGGCTTGGGTTAATCGTACTCATAGTGGCGAAAGAGGGCAGGGGGAGTTAGTGGCTGATGATCAGATTCCCGAGACTTTACTTCCGTTATTTAAGATTATTGCTGGGGAGTTTTTCCCTTTGTTGGCGGGTACGGTAACTAGCCTAAGACAGTATATTGAAACCCGTGACATTACCCTCGGCAGCTCTCTACCCAGAGTGATGGATAAAAATACTTACCCCATGGCGGATAGTACTTTTACCTCCAGTACCTTTACTTATTCCCTTTGGCGTATGCAGCGTATTGTGGGTGTTTTCCAGCAGTTGCCAGAGCCTGATCAGGCTTTGGTGGATCAGTGGTTTGAGAGCTTAGGCTTACCCAGTTTAATGGCGATAGATTTTGGGCCAGCGTTGGAGCGGAATGCGTTAAGTACGCGGTTAAAAGTTTAAGGGGCGTTTTATGAATAGTCAGGTGATTTTAATCGGTAAGTTAGTGACCTCGGTTATGTGGGTGTTGATTGTGGTTGCGGTTATTCAACCGGCGGTTATTCCCTTTGCCACTATTTTGCAGTGGGTTGGGGGGATTTTGTTGGTGGCGCATTGTATTGAGATTGTTGTGTATCGGCGGTTGATGCGTGGGGTTGGTGATTATTTGGGGGTGTTGTTGTTTGGGGTTTTGCAGTTGAAGAGTATTCGTTGATACCGGTCATTCCCGCGAACAAGGTGAATTGCGAAGCAAGAGAGGGCACCCTGGGGTGGGCGGGAATCCGTAGGGTTCTGAAAGCATTGTATTCACACCTTCTAGGCCTTTCATCTAAATTTTATTGGAGATGGCAGATAAGTAAAAGTCAAGACTTGATTGTTCGCATTTTTTGGATCACTAGCCCAAGCCCCATGATCCATTGATCAGAGGCTGATATAACCCTTGCGGCTGTTTTATTTACAGGTTCAGGAAAAGAGAATATGCAAGCCCTTCACCATCTAAGATGGATTAAAAACTTTTGCTTCAAACGTTATACTTTCTTCTTTTTTATCATCAATATATACGTCTAGTTTATATATTCCAGGTTTATCACCATTATCGAACCCCATAGGGATTGTCATTTCACCTTGCCCATTATAACTGCCGAGCTCTAAGCCCCTTTTTCCCGGCTTGCTGTATTTAATTAATATTTTGTAAGGAGTCTTATCCCTTGGGATGATCTCTAGGCCATAATAGATACCTTGACTCTTAGGTATCAAAGGAATCAATCTGGCCTCTTTGAGATAAGAAAATATTTTTCCATCATTGGTAGAAGCATATCCAAATTTTATCTGATATTTTCTCTCTGCATGTGAGACGCTTAATCCGTAAGATAGGTTTAAAAATACCAAGACTAAAAATAGAGGAAGTTTTATTTTCATCATATATTCTCATTTAAATTCTTCATCACATTTGTCACAAGTTTGGTTGGTGCATGAAATCGGAGTGGCTGCAACACATGCTGCCACTAAAGCCGCAGAAGATTTCTTTTGACCAGCTCCGCCAATACAAGCACCAACTCGTTTCTTTATACAGTTTTTAACACATGGTTCATTTGTGGGAGGTGGAAATCCAGAGGCATCGCCATCATTATAGTCTGGTCCGTCATCACAATCCCATACTCTATTTCCTAGAGACCTACATCCTGAAAATAAACCAAAGAAATCGAGCTTATTCAGAGGCGACTGATCTGCATATCCATACAAGTGGTTCAAATAACCTGGCATTGCGCCACCTGGTAACTGAATAGCACCCATTTTCATGGCGACAAGCATTTCAGGAGAAGGGTTGTTCAGCAACACCCCTAGCGGATCGGCCTGAACATACCTTCCGGTCGTGGGATCATAATCCCGATAGTAGTTATAAAGTACCCGCAACGTAAGATGTAAGGTCCGGCCCCATCATTCTGGTTTGTGAATTAGATAGAATTCCTTGAAACACTCTTAGGAACATCAAACCACTTTGGTAACCTTGATGATTCTGACAACTCAAAGCTAGACTCAAGGCAGCTAGTAAGAAATAAACAGAAGACGGTAACAGTTGCTTTTAAATACTTTTCATCAAACGGCCTTCTTTGACAAATTTAAAGGAAGAGAAAGACTATATGTACTCTTTCTCTCCAAAAAGCTTAATTGCCACAATCATAATTGAAAATTGAATAAATAATATTAGCATACCTACAGAGCCGGTCTCAGGGTCATTAAACAAGTTAACATCAGTTCGAATAAAGTGTGATATATGAGCAATTAACTCTCCTACAACTAATACTAAACTAGTTAATAAAAAACTACTTTTGAATGAATATCTACTACTAGCTATTAAGATCTTTATAAGCGACACGCTAACAACCAGTGGATATAATAAGAAGACAAATAGGATATTGAATAAATTCGAAAAACTATCTATGCCTATCCCCCTATAGAGGAGCGCACAGGGTATTACAGCTAGATACGAATATATTACTAAATTTTTATTTGTCACACTCATCACAACCCTCACCACTACATCCATATTTTTTAGCTATGCTACAGAAGAATTTTTTAGGTAATGTAGAATTATTAAATCCACTAACGCCAGCCTCTCCAAGACAAGACTGAATAAGCCTCGTGCAGTTATTAGAACTAATAGCATAAATCCCTGGATTACTCTTTCTGCTCTGCATACATTTCTTGAATTTAAGATCTTGTTCAACATCTGTTGGAATTACAACTTCACCATCAGTATTTGTATCTGGCTTAACTGCACCTGGTGCAACTGTAGATGGAAAGGCAGGATAAAACCCTTGCGTACCACCTTCACCAGCAATACCACCACCCACATGGCCAAAACCCATTGCACCAGAGCTATTCATTGAGACTTTTATATCTAATCCAAAAGGATCTATATATTTTAGTGGGTTATTAATGGCATAGGTGTAAGTATTGAGACCACCTGCTAAACCAATTGGGTCTGATTGAATGTACCTCCCTACCGTCGGATCATAATCCCGATAATAGTTATAATGTAACCCACTTTCTTCATCAAACATCTGCCCAAAAAATCGAGCCAACTGGTCAATATCGCCTACTGTTTCCGTTGTTTCGCCAAACGGTTTTTTATTGGCCTGCCAAACGATATTCTGGTTTTCGTCGGTTACGGCTATTGGGGTGCCTAAATGATCATTATGGATATGATACGTTCGTATTTCAGCTTTGGCTGTGACGCCCAATAGAAGTGCCACAAGGGCTAAAAGATATTTACTCATTGCGTTGTTCCTTCTTAATCTAATCCCTGCACAGTGTGCGCTGTGCCTAACGGGGTTTATAAAATCAGTGCTATATCCATAAAACACAGGCTTTTGATAAACCAAAAGCCTGAAATTCCTATTTTCAAATTTAATAAACTTCCATTCCCTGTTTGCGCAATGTCTTTTTTTTGATCGGCTGATTGCTAATCCGCCACCCTTTAAACAAAGTCATCTTTTATGCTATTGAGAAGTCGTTGATTTTTAGGTGGGGTTACCACATTCCCTTGCGCATTATTCAGCTAGAAGTGTCGGGAGTGATAGTGAGGGTTAGGTAGTTAAAAAGCTAGAGCATTTTCGACATAAAAATTTAACATTTTTGACATTAGTGGAGTCACTAAGGCGGACTAAAAAAGACACTTGCAAAAGTCTAAGTATTTAAGCTTTTGCAAGTGTCTGTTCTAAATTTTCAAATAAACTCTTTAACATCGTTTTCATTAAAATAAACTTCAGATATTAATCCCCTCCGATTTCATCAACTCCAGCGCATAATCAATAGTGGTAGCCAAGCCAATTGAGCTTTCGCTTCCTATTTGATAATTCCCCATCATAAGCCCACCACCAGTTCCTGCTGGACTGAGCCGACCACTAACGACGCCAATTATTTGTCCTGATTGCAAGTCGATCAAGGGCCGCCGCTATTGCTATCATGAATCATAGCATCAACTTGAAATTGATTTGTTCCTTCTTTGTTTACAACCTTGGAGCTGATAATTCCGCTAGTTTTTTTTAGTGTATGTTGCCCGAAGTTGGCGAAAGGATCGCCAAGACATGTGATTGATGAACCTACTTCTTGGGTAGAAGGACTTCCGAAAATATTTTCTGGCACATGAAGCTGTGTGTTGTTGGGTAGTTTTAGAAGAGCAATATCATTCTGGGGATCATGTTGTGCAATCGTAACAGGAGTAAAGTTTGCTCGTTCCTGGGTCATTGGATTGAAAGAGTTTATGTCTTGTGGGGTAACAACTCCAAGTTCATCTGTCAGATTGATTGTGTGCACAGCTAATAATGTAGGCCCTACTGTGACAAATAAACCCCGTGCCTAAGGCTTCGATAGAATCCTCTTTTTTCCGAATAATCATCAGGCATCCACCGGCATGAGTTTTCCATATATTTCTGTACACATTTACTCTTTATTTCGATGTGACAGAGCACTAACGCTAAAAGAACCGGTGGTGAAACCGTCCGGTTGCTTGTTTTGTTACATGTTTTACGCCCATGCAACACCAGGTGGTAATTTAAAACTACTGTACTCCAGATGTAAAACCCGCCGTTGTGATGGGTTAGATGCTTTACTAGATGAATGTAGTATGTGAGGACGCATAACCAAAACGGAGCCTGCAAGCGCTTCACAAATTATAGGGTTATGATTTTGCACATAATCTTGTATGGAACCATGATCAAGAATGCCTAGTTTTTGACTTTTTGGCAAAATCTTTAGGCACCCATTTTCTTGGCTTGTATCATCGAGGTGAATGCGAAAAGTTATCATTTGATTCAGGGCATCCACTGACGGCTGAACGTGATGGATACCATCTTTGACACTCCAAGGACCCCATTGATTCCTCTCAAACCTTTCCGATACTGCGATGGTTCTGTCTTGGTGCCATGTTACCAGCCAGTTATTCTCTGTTGTTTTATTAAATAGAATAGCTCGAACTAAACTTGCCTTTCCTGAGAGATATTTCTTAGCTTGGATTCTAAGTTTCTCTGAGTTCGCAAGCTCGCGGATAGAAGAAAACTTTTTCTCAGCATTTCTGATACCGCCAACCTTAGCAGGAAGCTCAATAGATTCGATTTCGCTAATTATAGCAACGAGCTGATCGTGAGATAAAAACTCACCAATTATTTCATATCCATCTTCTAAGGCTGGCACGGAGCTAATTCCTTGATTGGCATGTAACATTTATATATGACGCATGCGCGTATATTAAAGGTTCTCCCTAATAACTGAGCACCCCCTAACCTATAAGACACTTCAAGAGATAAAATCCCCACCCTGCAACCTGAAATTTCCCCCTGCATTTTCCAGCCTGGTTAAAGTCGCTCGACTACCCCCCAACTTACGAGCAAACTCAGCCTGGGTAAGTTTACCTCGGCGCGCCTTTAAGTTTTCTGCAAGTATTTCAGAAAGAATCATAGATGAGTCCTTTTATCCACCTGAGGAGATTTGTATTAGCTACCAGGGATAAGCTCAGAAAGATTACATTTCAACCGCTTACACATCAATTCCAGCATATCAATCGTGACATTCTGATCTTCACATTCAATACGGGCTAAAGTCGACTGGCTAATCGATAGCTTCTTGGCAAACTCAGCCTGGCTCAGCTTACCCCTACGGGTGCGTAGATATTTTGCAAGACGGGTGCGGTATGTTTGGTTTCTGGTAGCCATAAGGCGTTTATAAGATATAAGTTAACCCCCATGCGGGTTAACTGGTTGTTTTTAGATCAATGAGATCAAGGATCAGATCAATGGGGTCAAGATCAATGGGGTCATAATCCCGATAGTAGTTATAAACTAATCGAGTAGTTTCGTGTTGGGGGATATTTTATTCTCTCACATATGCCTGTCCACGAACCTTCTATTATTGTTGTTACTTAATTTTCTTTCTTTGTATTTGGTCAACCACTAAGCTTCTGAGTACTTCAAAACTATCCTGATACTTGATATCAGTCAAAATTGTTACAAAAGAAATTGAAGAATAGGCCGTATGGCACGCAGTCATTTTTTCAAAGTCTACCCCATAAATTTTTTCTATCGATACACAGTGAGCTTCTTTTTCCTGATAGTACTGCATCGTATTACAGTCATAGCTCACGCACAAAGATCGGATTTTATCTAAAGCCTCACCGGTTTTATCTTTTTCCAACCAAGCAATACTTCTTCTATTTTTATTTGATGATTTTTCTTCAAGTAAAAAGAAACTAATCTTGTCATGACTGGTAGATCGACTAACAAACCCCTTAGGAATAGAAATCTCTTTTCCCATCCAATTTGCAACATCGCCCCCGATTAAAAACTGCTTAACTTCATAAATATATTTTACCGGCAAGACCCAGATTGTGAGGCTAAACAAAATTACTAAGATTGCCCCATAAGCAGCATACTTGTTCTTACTGTTCATTTTATATTCATCCATTAATTTAGTTGGGTGGTCCTTTCATCTGCGTTGGATCATTTGTTACAGAGCTTGCAGCTTTCCCTGCCTCCATAATCGCCGGAGCAGTTTCTTCAAAAAATCTTCTTCTGTCCTCAGCTCTTTCCTGATTGGCTCTGGAGCACGCAGAATGATCACCTGAAAAGCATTTCTTCCAGTCACCTTCACGCTTTCTGTCGGCCCCCAAATCCTTATCAACCGCGTCTGAACATTGTTTAGCTGAGACTATAGCAGTACCAATACCTATGGCTGGGATTATGTATTGCAGAATCTCACCTGTCGGGTCAACATATTTTAAAGGGTTCGAAGCTACATAGGCATAATTATGATTGATCATCTGTACATCGGAAAAGCTAGGCTTAGCTATGCCTAGCTGTATAGCAAGCGTCCTTTGCGGGTCACTAAAATCAACACTTACTCCACGGGGATCAGCCTGAATATACCTTCCCAACGACGGATCATAATCCCGATAGTAGTTGTAATATAACCCTCTTTCTTTATCATAGTACTGACCAGGTAAACGCAAATTCATCTCAACTCGCTTACCATCACCATCAGGATCCTCATCCACCTCCGCTTCACCAAACGGCGTGTAGCTAGCTGTCCACACTACTTCCTGGTTTGCATCGGTCATTGCCACCGGAGCCCCCCGGTGATCACTGTGAATAAAATATAGCTCCGATTCTGCCCTTGAAGCTGGCATCGCAATAATGATGATAAACGCGCTTAGTAATACCCGAAAGACTCTCTTATTTAGATTACTTTTCATTCTCTATCCCTGTTAGGAAAATGACTTTTTCAGCTTATTAATAGATAGCAGGTATGGTTTGTTGTCACATTGAGTACATTTGTGCACAAAACTCTCCTTGAACACTAACCATTTATATATGACGCATGCGCGTATATTAGAAGGTTCTTCCTAATAACTGAGCACCTCCCAATCTATAAGACACCTCAACAGATAAAATCCCCACCCTGAAACTTGAAATAATTAATAGAGCCAAAATCTAGCCCCAACACCCCGGCAGGCTCCGAGGCCAGTCAGGGCGCGTTTAAGCTTGTAAAGTCACCCGGCGTCTTTAGGCGAGGACGGTTTGATTCAAATACGCTAAGGCGTATTTTCACCCTGCGGGTGACCTGAAGGTCGTCCAAATCTCAGTGAAATTTGTGAACCCCATTTTTTACCCAGTAAAAAATGGTTGAGTTCCGCAGTCGCTGGGTGGCTTTACAAGCTTGCGACCGGCCTCGGAGCCTGCCGGGGTGTTGGGGTGTTGGGGTGTTGGGGTGGGGTGGTGGATTGTAATCCACCCTACAGTTATTTGTTTTGCTATTTTTTTCATTCGCTAAAAGGCACAATACTTTTTTCTTTGTTCAAAGGACTGATTATGAAGAAATTTGCTTTTGTAAATGATGCGGCTGAGCGGGAATACAAAGGGTTACCCGTAGATATCCAGGATGAGTTCGGAAAGGACCTGAGGCGAATTCAGTATGGACAAAATCCAGAGCTGGTTATTAGGCACTTGAATAGTCTGGGGGCAGGGGTTGTAGAACTGAAAATTAATGGCAGCCCTGCTTTTAGATGTGTCTATGTGGTTAAGTATTTGGATACGGTTGTTGTGCTGCATTCTTTTACTAAAACAACCAATGGCGTTGACCGGCAAGCCATGAAGGTTGCCGAACAACGACTAAAAGAACTTAAGGCTGCTCTTTAAGAAACCTTCACCTTTGATATAGCGATAGATGCCTCATGCAATGACGGCATTGACATCTGTGCACGAAACCCCAAAACATCCAGCATATCGAACATGGCATCAATGGTGAATTTTTCGATTTTTGCATTTTTTAAATCGGATACTCTGGACTGTTGAATCCCTAACTTTTCGGCTGCTTGCTTCTGGGTCCAGCTTTGCTCTTTGATTAAGTTTGACAGCATGATGGAGAGGTCCATTTTCATGGCCATCTTGCTTGCTGTTTCCTTGTCATGGGTTACATGGAAGGGGCTGTCGTAGTATTTGAGTGCCATGGTGCACCTCCAAGATTGATTTTCATGGAGTATATAAAATTTTAGATATTTGGCAAGTGATAATTATATAAAATTTTGTATATCTGGATTGGGGGTTATAAGTTGTTGAAACTATTGAGAAATAATTAAAGAATATTAAGGAGGGCAGGCATTTTAATGCCTGCGCGGGGATGACGATTTGGAGGGTGGGGTGGTGGATTGTAATCCACCCTACGTTATTCGTTTTTTGGGGTTAGGGTTTTTGAGGCGGCTAAAAGCAGGGAGAAAATCACAATTTCCACTACCAGTTTATCTATTGGCAATTCTGCATCCTGCACCAACAACGCCAATACACGAAAAACACCAGCACTACCTATCAATAACATCGCCGAGTAAAACCACTCACGCTTGCCGCTAAATACACCGATCAGCGCCATCAAACCACCGGCAAAAAAGAAAGCACCCATGTCACCAATTTGTGTATTGAGTGCTGTGCCTTCCATTAATGGCATCCCTAATTGCGCCGCAATCGCTTCAGGTTCCGCTACCCAGCGAATACCCAATGCCACAAATAAAAATCCGGCAAAAATCGTTAAACCACGAATCACTTTTTCCATTGTAAAAACCTTTTTAAATTTTCTAATAATTAACACAACAATAATGACGACTACAACCAGCATCGACAGAATAATAGACCGATACTGCTGAAACATTTTTTTTACGGTATTGCGCGTTACCATTTCTATCGAGTTATAGCCAGGTGGCATTGCCTGCACACCAAAGTCCTCGGCATAGCCTTGGTAGTCTTTTAATAACTGCTGGAATAGCGCAGGGTTAGCGTCCGTCAAATCCTGTGTCTCACCGGGATCAGTTGCTACATTAAACAATCGCCACTGACCATCACCATAAGGCGGCAGGTTACGGCTTAATTTATAGTCGCCCTTAAACAGTGCCGCATTACCGGCCACTTCAATACCAACCGCGTCTTCGAGACCATAAATCACTGCGCTGCTATCTTCAATAACCGGCTTTAAACTGCGGCCCGTTATCGCTACCTCAGGTTTAACCGATAACTGCAAATAATCCAGCAATGTAGGCGTAATATCCGTCACCAGAGAAAACGCTGAACGCCGCTCACCTTCCGGCAAACCCGGGCCTGACATAATCAGTGGCACGCGAATACCTCCATCATGGGTATAAAACTTAAATTGCTTGCTGGGTGATGCTGCCGCATAGGCCCATTCAGGGCCAATCGATACCAGGCTGTTTTTCTCACCCATGGTCTCAATATCATTTTGGTAACCACTGATCGCGTTCCACAGACGGATACCGGGGTTGGTCGCCATATCGTTAAATTCCGGGCCGTTGTCCGAGGTGACTACAAATACAGTATTGTCGAGTTCGCCGCGTTCTTCTAACCATTGCATTAAGCGTCCAATATGAAAATCCATGGCTTCCAGCATACCGGCATTCACCTGCATCGCTTTGGCATAATAGCGGCGCTCTTCATCACTTAAATTTTCCCACTCACGTAAGTCCTCGGGAATGGAAGCCAGAGGCGCGCCTTCAGGCACTAAACCCAGCGCCTGCGCTTTTTGCCAGCGTTGCTCTCGCAATTTATGCCAGCCTTGATCAAATACGCCGTTATAGTTTTCTGTAAATTCCCGCGGTGCCTGAATCGGAATATGAATCGCCTGAAAAGCCAGATAGGCAAAAAACGGTTTTTGTTGTTCTTCGGCGGTTGTGTAATCCCCTTCCAGATATTCCAGCATTTTACTGACAATAAATTCCGACGAATAAAAATCTTCCGGCAGAGTGGCGGGCTTGTCGTCTTCATACCAGGGCGCGGTGGCGTAGTAGGCCATATAGGGCCGCTGTTCCCAGTTGTCGGCACCGGAGGCATCCAGTACAAAGGAGCGGTCAAAGCCATGGCTAACGGGTAAGTCTTTCACCTTGTCGCCCATATGCCATTTACCGGTCATATAGGTGCGATAACCGGCGCTGCGCAGATGGTCGGCAATAGTTTTAACACCGGGCTCAAGCGACAAGCTATAGCCAGGCTGGTTAAGGTGTTGATCGGGAATCACTTCGCGAATGGTCGCTACACCGGTGCGATGATTATCCACGCCGGTTAATAGCATTGCTCTTGAGGGTGAGCATAGTGGGGATGTGCGGTAGTGAGTAAAGCTTACTCCCTGGTCCGCCAGTTGCTGGATATTGGGCATGCGGGCTTCACTGCCAAAGGGTTGAAAATCCATTAGCCCGGCATCGTCCACCAGGATCATTACTATATTGGGGCGGGGTGTGTCGGCCTGTGCGGTCGAGTACATCAGAGAAAAAAGTAGCAACAGAAAAAATGAAAACACTTGCATAAAAACGTCCGCTCAGAAAAAAGCCAGCCGCGAAGGGCTGGCTCAAAAGAGACCTCAGAGGGTTAAAAACTGTATCTAACGGTACCGCCATAGGTGCGTGGCGGTGCCAGGAAGTAGGCATCCATACCGGTAAAGAGAAAGGTGTTGGTGGTCAATGTGGCATATTCATCGTCTTTCAGGTTTTTACCCCAGACTGAAATATCCCAGTTGTCATTGCGCCAGCCGGTTTTCAAGTTATAAACATCCCGTTTCTGAACATCAGAGTCGCGGGTGATTGCCGAGGCATTGGTCAGGTGCTCGCCCATATAGCTGTAATCGCCGCGGACATAAAGACCGCCATCGGCTAACGGGAAGACCAGAGTGGCAGCCAGATTACCGCTAAACTCGGCGGTAAAGGGCAGGTCATTGCCTTCGGCAGAGCCTTCGGTAATTTCATAGCGGTCCATATACAAGATACCGGCAGTAACGGTTAGGTTAGGCAGCGGCAACATATCTGCACTCAGGTCCAGACCCGAGGTTACAACCTCACCTTCGTTGCCCACAATGGTGCCAACACCGCTCTCTTGTTGTTGCTGAGATTGGTAGTCGCTAATTTCTGTATAGAAAGCGGTGGCGTTGATTCGTAATCTCGAATCCATCAAGGTAGATTTAACACCCACTTCATAGCTGATGGTTTCTTCGTCATCAAACTCGCGGTCTTCCACATCACCGTTGGAGCCATTAAAGCCACCGGACTTGGTACCGGTCGAGGCACTGGCAAACAGCATAACGTCATTGTTTAAGTCATAGCTGGCGTTTAGCAACCAGTTAACATCTTCGCTGGTACGGTCCAGTTTGGCGTCGATTGGCTGTAGTACGGATTCCTGTAGTGAGCCAAGGCCAAGAGAGGCTGAAAAGGCGGTGGAATTCACGACGGAATATAAGTCTGCGTCTTTCTTTTCTTCGGTCCAGCGCAGGCCGCCGGTAATATGCAGGCGGTCACCCACATGCCAGGTGGTCTGGCCAAAGATAGCCAAGGTTTCATTATCCCAGACATGGTCTACATAAATATTATCACCGGGCTGGGCAATAAGGTTGACGGGTAGTGGGAAGGGCAGTCCTAACTGGCTGGCAATACCTAAGAAATCGTCGCCGATAATGGTACCGGTGCTTCCATCATCCGGTCTGCCATCGCCGCGCTTGGTGGTTTGCTCATAATAAAATAAACCGATCTGGTATTCGATATCGCCTTCTTCATTTTCAGATGAAAAGCGCAGTTCCTGTGACCAGCTATCGCCAGCATTATATTCTTCCAGCCACGGGTAGATATCCAGTTCGGAGCGGTCAACATCGCTGCTGAAGTTATAGCTATAGTCATTCCAGGCGGTAATCGATTTAATTTCACCCCATTCAGGTTCAAACTCAACCGTCAGTGCAAGATTGTCAGATTCGAGTTCAAATTCACTGTCGACATCCACCGCAATTTTATTATCAAAGGGATCATTGCTATCAGGCTTAAAGCCCTGGGCGATTAACTCGTCATTGACGATATCAGGCTGGATGGCATCGGCGGCGCAGCAGTTGCTGTCACGTTCAACATGGCTACCGCTTAGCAGCACAATGAGCTCATCGTTAATTTCAAATTTTAACTTACCGATGACATTCCAATCATCGGCGGCATTGAGGTCTTCACCACCGCGGGCAGCATTTTCCATATAGCCGTCACGTTCATGTTGGGTGGCGGAGAGGCGGTAAGACACGCTGTCGGTAATAGGGCCGGTAGCGGCGGCGGTAATTTTTTGCAGATTATAGTTACCGGCGGTGGCTTCTACATAGCCTTCAAAAAAATCTTCGTTAGGGCCTTTGGTAAATACACTGATCGCACCGGCGTTGGTGTTTTTACCGTAGAGGGTACCCTGTGGCCCCTGCAAAATTTCAATACGTTCGATATCGGTTAAGTCCGACATGCCCAAGCCAGAGCGACCAATAAAAACGCCATCAACAAATAAACCTACAGAAGGTTCCAAGGCCGGGTCGGTTTGCGCGGTACCAATACCGCGCACCGAAAAGCGGGCGGTAAAGGGGCTGGTATTGACATTGGTATTTAAGCTTGGGGTCATAATCGCCAGGTCGGTGGTGTCATTAATCCCCGCTTCCTGAATGGCCTGGTCGCCAAAGGCGGTCAAGGTGATCGGCGTATCCTGCACCGTTTGCATCTTTTTAGTAGCTGTAACAATAATTTCTTCCAGTGCCGGGGCTCCCTGTGCTGAAACCTGGGAAGCACTGATAGCAAGGCTGGTGGCTATAGCCAATGGCAGGCGTTTTACGATCATGGTCTTTCCTCATTGAGAAATAGTTATTATTAAGTATGGACTAATTTATCCGAAAGTACTGTCATAGTATATGACATATTCACTCGATGCAGCAAAAATTCACTGTCTAGATAAACCGTCAGTCGTTGTTGATTATCAAGGCCTTTTAAATCAGTAAGTTAGGGGTGAGAGGGCTTGCCGGTCTTACCTGCAATGGCAGGTATGACCGGCGTAGAGGGATATTTTTTTTGGTGTTATCCGTTATCAAGCTTCGTTATAGCGCTTGGCCAGTTCCCGGCCCAGTTGCATCATATGGACCTGATCGGGGCCATCCGCCAGGCGCAAAGTACGCTGGCCGGCATACATCCAGGCTAGCTCCGTATCCTGGCTAACGCCCACGGCACCGTAAATCTGGATAGCACGGTCAATCACATCCAAAGCCATATTGGGCGCAACGATTTTGATCATGGCGATTAAATCCTTGGCGGCTTTATTGCCTTCGGTATCCATTTTTTGCGCCGCTTTTAGGGTCATTAAGCGGGCTTGCTCAATTTGGCAGGCAGAGCGGGCAATATCTTCACGCACAGATTGGTTTTTCGCCATGGGCTGGCCAAAGACTTCGCGCTCATTGACGCGTTTGCACATCATTTCCAGCGCTTTCTGGGCGGCACCCACCGAGCGCATACAGTGGTGAATACGGCCCGGCCCCAAACGCCCTTGGGCAACTTCAAAACCACGGCCTTCCCCTAAAATAATATTTTCAGCAGGGACGCGGACATTATTAAAGATCACTTCTGCATGGCCTTCCGGGGCATCGTCATAACCAAAGACTGTCATCGCCCTGACGACTTCAACGCCCGCTGTATCTGTGGGCACCAGCACCATGGATTGCTGTAAATGGCGGCTCGGATTATCGGCATCGGTTTTACCCATCACGATCAGGATTTTACAGTTTTCACGATTGGCGCCACTGATATAGAACTTATGGCCGTTAATCACATAGTCATCACCGTCGCGCACAATTGAGGTTTCAATATTGGTGGCATCACTGGAGGCAACTTTAGGTTCCGTCATAGCAAAGGCTGAGCGGATTTCTCCAGCCAGCAGAGGCTCCAGCCATTGTTGCTTTTGCGCCTCGCTGCCGTATTTGGCTAACACTTCCATATTACCTGTGTCGGGGGCGGCGCAATTAAACACTTCTGAGGCCCAGTGGTTGCGTCCCATCAGTTCTGCCAGTGGTGCGTATTCCAGGTTGGTCAGGCCGCCGCTGTATTCACCGTAGGCCAAGGGTAAAAAGAAATTCCACAGCCCCTGCGCTTTAGCCAGGGCTTTTTTCTCTGCCATGATCGCCGGTTCTGCCCAGCGGTTTTTGGCTACCTGTTGGTGGTAGAGTGCTTCGTTGGGGGTGATATGTTCATCGATAAAGGCCTGCACTTGTTCACGCAGGGCGGCGACTTTTTCGCTGTATTCGAAATTCATAAGACTGTGCTCTATTGGTTGAGATTAAAATGCTGTTTGCTAAAGGTGGTAGCGGTTTGTTCAATAATATCCGGGTGATTGATCATCGGTGCCATCACATGGGTATGAATCCCGGCATCGGCATATTCCCGCACCCGAGCCCGGCATTCGTCCGGGGTACCGATAATGGCTATTTCATCAATCAGTTCGTCGCTTAATGCGGCTGCGGTGCGTTCGCGGTCACGGTTTTTAAACCCTGCGGCGATTTCCGCTGCGGCTTCCGGGTAGCCGCACCAGGCTAAAAATTTATTGTAGACCGGGGTGGCATAGTAGGGGCCAAAGCCTCTTCTAAAGGCGTCTCTGGCCATTGCCTTATCTTCGCCCACTGCAATCATATGGCGTGATACCACTTCGATAGTGGCGGGGTCTTTGCCAGCTCGCTCTGCCCCTATCGCAATATGTTCGTGTATTTTGGCTAAGGCCGATTTAGGGAATAGATTCAGAATCACACCATCGCCAATTTCCGCTGCGGTCTCTACCATTTTTGGCCGCAGGCCGGCGAGGTATATAGGTTGGTTGGGGGTGGGGAGTTGTTGGTAGCCGCGGCTTTTTAGGGTATCACCGGCAAAGTTGGTTTTTTCCCCGGCCAGCATGGTCCGCAACAACTGCATGGTTTCTTTAATACGGGTTAAGGGTTTTTCCATTTCCAGGCCGTGCCAGTTATTAATAATGGCATGGCTGGAGCTGCCAAAGCCGGGCACAAAGCGCTCAGGGAAGGCTTGGCTAATCACTGAGATGGTACTGGCCAGCACCGCCGGGGTACGAGTAAATACCGGGACTACGGCGATACCAAGGCGCATTTTTTCGGTGGCGGCTAATAGTAGGGGAGCCATTGTCATGGCATCCAGCCCTCCGGCATCGGCCATCCAGATATCATCCCAGCCTTCAGCTTCCAGTTTTTTGGCCAGCTCAATAGAGTCGGCTACGGTCAGGGTGGGGCCAGGTATGGTCATGGCAACGCGCTGTCTTGGTATGTTCAAAGGTGGTCTCCTGATGAGCTTGGGCTTGCCTGTGTTGTCTTGTGTTGTCTTGTGTTGTCTTGTGTTGGCTTGTCTTGTGTTGGATAGGCTTTGTGTATATTATGACACAAATTATGACATAACAAGATATTCATCGACCAGACAGTTGTACCACAGTTGCTGCCAGAGCGGCATAGTCTTTTGTATTAACGCTTAGTATTGAGCCTATAAAATGAGTGAAGCAACGTTACTATTTGATCTCACACCCACGGAAGAGCAGCAGATGACTCGGGATGTGGTGCGGCGCTTTGCTCGGGAAGAAATGGCCAGCCAGGCTCGGGCCAGCGATGAGGCCGCCGAGCTACCAGAAGGCTTACTACAAAAAACCGTTGATCTGGGTTTGAATTTTATGCCAGTCCCCGAGGTATTGGGGGGAGTCGGTGCAGGGCGCAGTCCCATCAGTAATACCCTGAGTATTGAGGATTTAGCGCAAGGGGATATGTCGATGGCTATTGCTGCCTTATCTCCCTTGTCAGTGATTAATTGCGTATTGGATTTCGGCACTGAGCAGCAGCAAGGCTCAGTGACAGAGACTTTATTATCGGATCAGTTTGTGCCAGCTGCCTTGGCGATGATGGAACCCGGTATCGGCTTTAATAAAGATCAGCTACAAACCAGAGCTGTTGAACAGGCCGATGGCAGTTATCTACTCAATGGTGCTAAAAGTCTGGTGGCTTTTGGTGCTGATGCCAAGGTGTTAATTGTATTTGCCCAAACAGTATCCCGGTCCGGCGATGTAACCGGCGTTAATGGGTTTATGCTTAGCGGTGATCACAGCGGCCTGTCCTTTGAGCGGGAAGATTATATGGGGCTGCGCCCGCTGGCGTTATATGCCATGACCCTGACAGATGTCGCCCTGCCTGCCAGCGCAAAAATGCGCGAACACTTTGATCTTTCTCGTTTCCATAACCTGAGCAAAATAGCATTAGCGGCTTTGGCTGTGGGTACTTGCCAAGCGGTACTGGATTATGTGGTGCCCTATGTGAATGAGCGGGTGGCTTTTGGTGAGCCGATTGCTAACCGTCAGTCGGTTGCTTTTTTGGTGGCGGATATGGCTACTGAATTGGAAGCCTTGCGATTAATGGTTTACCGCGCAGCCTCCCGGGCGGAGCAGGGCATGGATTTTAATCGCGAGGCTTTTTTGGTCCATCGCCAGGCGATTAAATACGGTATGAAAATTGGCAGCGATGGCGTGCAGTTACTGGGAGGGCATGGTTTTACTCGCGACCATCCGGTGGAGTTGTGGTACCGCAATCTGCGAGCGCTGGCCACACTCGATGGACTGTTAATGGCTTAAGTCCATAACAACAAAATGACTGTGAGCAATCATTTATGATTAATCTTGAAATACCGAAAAAACTGCAAGATATCACCACCATGGCGCACCAGTTTGCCAACGATGGTCTGCGCCCCATTTCCCGCAAATATGATTTGCTGGAACAAGAAGAGATGCCGGAAGAACTATATCCCCTGAGTGAACTCTTACTGGCAGGTGGTGTAGCCCGTTCTGACAAACCATCCATATCGGACCCTGATAGCAATCGCAATGGACGCAGTATGATGGCGGCTCTGGTGACGGAACAGATGTGCTGGGGTGATACGGGGTTATTTCTTGCCATGCCAGGGCTTGGTTTGGGCAATGCTGCGGTGCAGGCCGTGGCCAGTGCTGAGCAGAAACAGGAGTGGGGCGAATTATTTGCATCTATGGCCATTACCGAGCCGGGCTGTGGTTCCGATTCCGCTGCGATTAAAACCACAGCTGTACTCGATGGGGATGAGTGGGTCATTAACGGCAGCAAGATTTTTGTGACCGATGGCTACCGCAGCAAACAGGTGGTGGTATGGGCCTCACTGGATACAAGCCTTGGCAAAGCGGCGATTAAATCCTTTCTGGTACCCAAGGGCACACCGGGTATGGAAGTGACCCGGCTGGAACATAAATTGGGTATACGCTCATCGGATACGGCGCAAATTGTGTTTGATAACTGCCGGGTGCCAAAAGCCAATCTACTGGGCAACCCGGAGATCGCTAAAACAGACGCCGAGCGTAAAAAAGCCTTTGGCGGTGTGATGCAGACCTTTGATAATACCAGGCCAATAGTCGCGGCACAGGCGCTGGGTGTTGCCAGGGCAGCATTGGATTTAACCACCGAGTTGCTGCAGGAAAAAGGGCTGGCGTTGGATTACAACAAAAGCTATCACCAGTTATCCGCCATTGAAAATGATCTCTATGATATGGAAGCCGATTATGAAGCTGCGCGCTTGTTAGTCCTTAAGGCCTCCTGGATGGCCGATAACAAACAACCCAATTCAAAAAATGCATCCATGTCTAAAGCCAAGGCGGGGCGAATGGGTAATCAAGTGGCACTAAAATGTGTCGAGCTTTGTGGCCAACTGGGCTACAGCAAAGCGCAGTTGTTAGAGAAGTTTGCCCGTGATTCAAAAATTATTGATATCTATGAAGGCACCCAGCAAATTCAGCAGTTGATTGTGGCCAGGCAGGTATTGGGTAAATCCTCCAGTGAACTGAAATAGCGACGGATATTTCTATAAAGGTTAGTAATGATGACATACAAGTTATACGGTCTTCCTTCCTCGCTGTATACCGGCAAGGTGCGCAGTTATTTGCGCAAGCAGGGTATTCCTTTTATTGAGCATGGTGTTAACCACCCGCATTACCAGAAAACGATTATTCCCTCCGTTGGCCGTTTCATTATGCCTGTGGTTGAGGCCGCAGACGGTACCCTGATTCAGGACGGTGCTGACATTATTGATTATCTGGAAGAACATGAGACCGTGCCACTACCGGCACAGCCCGAGTCGACGTTATTAAAAACTGTCTCTTATTTATTTGAGCTGTTTGGTGGAGAAGGGCTGCTGCGTCCGGCTATGCATTACCGCTGGAGCTTTGATGAGCAGTTGGATTTTATTAAAGATGATTTTCTCTGCGCCCTGGTGCCGCCGGGTACAGACCAGCAAACCCGTGATGGCAACTTTGATTTTGCCAGTCAGCGCATGCGCGCTGCGAGTAAAAGCTTTGGTGTAACCGAAGACTCAAAGCCACTGATTGAAAGCAGCTATCTGGAGTTTTTACAGTTATTTGCCCAACATCTGCACAACTATCCCTATCTGTTAGGTGGTCGACCCACCATGGGAGATTATGGCCTGGTGTCCGCACTGTATGCGCATTTAGCCCGTGACCCGGTACCTGCCAAATTGATGCGGGAAAAAGCCCCGGCGGTATCCCGTTGGGTGGAGCGTATGAATGCTGCTGAGACTATTGATATTGAATATGCTGACTATCACACTGACTTGATAGCCGCCGGCCAGATTCCCGATACACTAAAGGCTTTAATGATTTATATTGCGCAAGAGTATCTGGCAGAACTGGAAGCCCATGTGGCCTTTGCCAATAACTGGTTGCGCAACCACCCGGAGCTTAAGACAGGTACCAATGGTTTGGATGATCCTGCGGCGAGGTTTATTGGCAAAGCCGAATTTGACTGGCGAGGGCTAAGCTTACGCACTGGTGTATTGCCCTATCGTTTTTATTTATTGCAACGTATCCAGCGTAGCTATGAGCAAGCCAGTGAAACTGAACAGCAGCAAATCCTCACATTATTTGAAGAAACCGGTTTGGCAGCAGTACTAAGACTAAAAACCGACCGGCCGGTAGAGCGTATTAACCATCTTGAAGTTTGGGGTGAGTTGCGCCCTGAGATCACTCGATAAATAACAGGTTTTTCTCAATGAGTTCTATTAAAGAAATTTTTCGTGTTTTAAAAGATTTTATCACCATCGCTCCCGTGATAGCGGGGTTTAAACCGCCCAAAGACAATGAAGCGGCTTCGATGGGGCTACTCTTTCAAAACACCGCTGAAAAATATGCCGATAAGTCTGCCCTGATTTTTGAAGGCCGAGAGTTAACCTGGGGGCAATATAATAGCCTTGCCAACCAGTATGCTCACCTGCTAAAACAGCAGGGCGTTAAACGCGGTGATGTGGTGTCGGTGTTAATGGAAAACCGTATTGAAATGCTGGCGGCCATGATGGGGCTGGCAAAAATCGGTGCGACGGCTGCATTGATTAATACCAGCCTCAAGGGAAAACCACTGATCCACTGCATCACTATCACCAAGTCCAGCAAATGTTTGCTAGGTGAAGAGTTGGCGGGCAGTATTGAAGAAGTGAAATCTGAACTAGGTTTAACGCAGCAGGATTACTTCTGGGTAAAAGATAGTGGTTTTAATCCAGGCTTAAGTGGTGCACCTGATTGGGCCTATGACTTTAGTGCGGATATTGAAGCGATGCCCACTAATAACCCGCCGGAGACAGTTGATATTAAAGCCGGTGAAAAAGCTCTATATATTTTCACATCGGGTACAACAGGTCTGCCCAAGGCTGCAGTGATTTATCATCGCCGTATACTTGCTTCCTCCATCCCTTATTGTAAGGCGGGTATGCGGGCTAAACCCCAGGATCGCTTGTACCTGTGCCTGCCGCTCTATCATATAACCGGCCTTGGCCCCGGCTATGGTTCTTCGCTGGTGTCCGGTGCTTCGGTGTTTTTACGTCGCCGTTTTTCCGCCAGCCAGTTCTGGCCTGAAGTACAGCAGTACCAGACCAATCTTTTTGTCTATGTCGGTGAGCTATGCCGCTATCTGGCGATGCAGCCTGAGTGTCCTGAGGAAAAAAATAACCCGATTCAAACCATGCTGGGCAATGGCCTGCGGCCGGATGTTTGGGACCAGTTTCGCTCGCGTTTTAAGGTAGATCGTATTACCGAAATTTATGGTTCCAGTGAGGGTAATGCCGCCTTTTTAAATATTCTTAATAAGGATCGAACTATTGGTACCAGCAGTGCCAGTCTGATGCTGGTTAAATATGATGTTGATGCTGATGAAATGGTACGTGACAGTGCCGGTAAGCTGGTTGAGACTGAAAAAGGTGAGCCTGGCTTATTGCTATCAGAGATCGATGCTAAATATATCTTCGATGGCTATGAAAATAAGGAAGCCACCAACAGTAAAATTCTTACTGATGTGAAAAAGCCCGGCGATCGCTGGTTTAATACCGGTGATTTAATTCGCGAGATCGATGTGGGTTTTGCCATGGGCTTACCCCATTTCCAGTTTGTCGACCGGGTAGGGGACACCTTTCGCTGGCGGGCAGAAAATGTGTCTACCAATGAGGTGGGTGAAATTATTAATACCTTTGACGCTATTGAAATTACCAATGTCTATGGCGTTGAAGTTCCCGGTGCAGAAGGTAAGGCCGGTATGGCGGCGATTACCTTAAAAGCCGGGGAAGTACTGGATATACAGGCTTTTTCTGAGTTTATTGATCGCGAGCTGCCACCCCATGCTCGCCCAGTGTTTGTTCGTATACAACCACAGCAGGAAACGACGGTGACTTTCAAACTGGTTAAAGGTACTTTGCGTAAAGAAGCCTATCACCTGGATCAGTTGACTGACCCTGTTTATATTTTAAAACCCAAGAGCCAGACCTACCAACCATTGGATCAGGCGAGCTATGAAACGGTGATGCAAGCTAAAGCCGGTTTTTAAGAGTGAGGAAAACTATGATAGATTTATATACTGCCCCTACACCTAATGGTCATAAAGCGTCTTGTACCCTTGAGGCGCTGGAGCTGGAGTACACCGCGCACTTCGTTAATATCGGTGAAGGTGAACAAAAAAAACCAGAGTTTTTAGCGATTAATCCTAATGGCCGGATCCCGGCAATTGTGGATCGCGACGCGGGTGACTTTCCGATCTTTGAATCCGGTGCCATTATGATTTATCTGGCGGAAAAAACCGGTCGTCTGATGCCCACCGATGCCAAGGGCCGCGCCGAAGTGATACAGTGGTTGATGTTTCAGATGGGGGGTGTTGGTCCCATGATGGGGCAGGCCAATGTGTTCTTTCGCTATTTTCCGGAAAAAATTCAACCGGCTATTGACCGTTACCAAAATGAAGGTCGCCGATTATTTGAAGTGTTAGATGGTCATCTGGCGAATAATCAATGGTTGGCAGCGGACTACTCGATTGCAGATATTGCCAACTGGTGCTGGGTACGTACCCATAAGTGGTCAGGCATTTCCGTTGAAGGCCTGGAACATTTGCAACGCTGGAGCGAAGCTATGTTTCAACAGCCCGGTATAGCTAAAGGTATTGAAGTGCCCTTTAGCTTGGGTAATTTGTTAGACGATGATAAAGACGCAGAAAAATTTGTTGATAATGCACAGGATATGCTGCAAAAATAATCCTTGGGAGCAGAGACCATGACCGATCAAATACCAGTAACAATAAGCACTGAGAACCAGGTCATGACCATTGCCTGGAATCGCCCTGAAAAGAAAAATGCCTTAACCCAGCTTATGTATGCTACTGCTGCGGATGCTATTAAGGCGGCAGCAGAGGATGATGCGGTTCGTGCGGTATTAATCACCGGTACGCAAGAGTGCTTTACCGCAGGTAATGATTTGGGTGATTTTCTGAATAACCCAGCCTCGGGAGAGGAGGCACCCGTCTCTCAGTTTCTGTTAGCGATCTCCACCCTTGAAAAACCGATAGTCGCTGCGGTCAATGGCCCTGCTGTGGGTATTGGCACCACCATGTTATTGCACTGCGATATGGTTGTTGCAGCAGATACCACCGTGTTTTGTATGCCCTTTAGCAATTTGGGTTTATGCCCGGAAGCGGCGTCCAGTTTTTTATTACCGCGCCTTGCCGGTCATCAACGGGCTGCGGAATTATTGTTGCTCGGTGAAAACTTTGATGCCCAGCAGGCTAAAGAATGCGGGATTATCAACTATATTGCCGCTGCTGATAGTTATTTAGCCTTAGCCAATGATCTGGTCAATAAACTGGCCAGCAAGCCACCAACCTCGATACGCATGACCAAGCAGTTTTTAAAGCAAGGGCAAGATGCTCTGGTTCAGGAGCGTATGAGAACCGAAGGTGAAGCCTTTGCGCAATTACTAAGAGGCCCTGAAGCCAGAGAGGCGATGACTGCCTTTATGGAGCGCAGAGAGCCCGATTTTTCCAAATTTTAAACCCGAGTCATACCCATGGTGCAATCAGGAGAAAAGCCGTTTAAAGAACAGGGTGGTGTTGCCACGATGGACCCTGGCTTTTTTAGGCGCTGGGTAACCTCGAAAGTGATGCGGCTAATGTCCAGCCCTGAGCGCATGGTTAAAAAGCGGGCCAAAGCAGAACAGCTTAGACGCAAACAAAACCTGCCGCATATCGTTGAGTACTTTCATCAGGTTGATGATGCTTACAGTCATCTAGCCGCACAGTTATTAAAACCTTTGCTGGCACGCTATAACATTGAAGTAGTCTGTCATTTAGTCACAGGCCCAGTGGGTGATAATGTTGCAGAACCTGATTTATTGCTAAAACTGGCCCAATACGATGCCGCTTTAGTGGCCCCTGAATACCATCTGGATTTCCCTCAACAATCCCGCTTGCCGACAACCGAGCAGGTGAAGCTGGCTGAATCTATACTGGCTGCTCAGCAACAAGACACTTTGTTAGAGTCTCTTGTTGAAGTAGGTCAAGCCTTATGGTCCTGCGATTGCTCGGCACTTAATCAGCTCGCTGAGACATTGGGTAGTGCAAGCGATGCACTGACCGCAGAAAAAATAAAGGCTGGTAGTCAGCGTCAGCAAACCTTACAACACTATTCGGGCGCTATGTTTTATTATGGTGGTGAGTGGTACTGGGGCGTTGATCGTTTGTATCACCTTGAGCAACGTTTGGCAGAACTTCAGTGTGATAACCATTCAGGCCAGCCCCTATTAATGCCACGCCCACCTATCGAAGTGGGTGAGAAAAAAGATAACGGCAGCCTGACACTGGAAATCTATCCTTCTTTACGAAGCCCCTATACTGCGATGGTTTTTGACCGCACGGTACAACTGGCAAAAGATACCGGGGTTAATTTGGTGATTAGACCGGTTATCCCCATGGTGATGCGTGGTGTGCCTGCTACCAAGGAAAAGGGTTTATATATTTTATTTGATACCGCTCGCGAAGCCCGCGCCGCCGCTGTCCCGTTTGGTAATATCTATGACCCCATTGGCGAACCGGTACGGCGTGCCTATTCCCTTTACCCTTGGGCCTGTGAGCAGGGTAAAGGTATAGACTTTATTTCTGCCTTTTTAAAAGCGGCGTTCACCGAGCGGGTCAATACGAATAACGATAAAGGCTTGCGTTATGTAGTGGAGCAGGCGGGTTTATCCTGGGAGCAGGCTAAACCTCAAATCGGTGATACAGCCTGGCAATCACTGCTGGAAGATAACCGGCAAGCTATGTACGGTATGGGCTTATGGGGTGTACCCAGTTATCGCCTGTTGGATAAACACGGTGAGCAAGTTTTGGCCTTATGGGGGCAGGATCGCTTATGGCTATTTGCCCGCGCTATTAAACGCTTAATTGAAAAAGGATAAAGGTCGTGGAAAAAACGATTAGCAGCTTTGCAGAGTTTTATCCGTTTTATCTAAACCAACATAGCAACCGTATTAGCCGGGTGCTGCACTATATAGGCACCACCTTATCGATGTTGTTGTTGCTCTTTGCCCTGTTTAAGCAGCAATGGCTATTATTGTTATTGGTGCCAATAGCGGGCTATAGCTTTGCCTGGGTGGGGCATTTTTTCTTTGAGAAAAACAAGCCCGCTACCTTTATTTACCCTTGGTATAGCCTGAGGGCAGATTATGTGATGATGTTCGAGGCCTTAACCGGGCGTCTGGATCATTCGCACTTTAGTCAATCTGTTAGTGAGCAAGGCTAAATATTTATCTTACTTTGGTGCTAAGCCCTTATAAGTGTCCTGCTTGGTTTATTGCTTCGGCCCCGGCTGCACTTTCTCAGTCAATTTATCCAGCGCTTTCTTATCCAGACCAATCCTTGAAAGATAACTGGTGCTGCCGTTAAGCTCGATCAAAAAACCTTTTTCAGTTGCCTTAATCTGATTAATAGTCTCCCAGAGCATCCGTTGCTGCTTATGGGGGCTGTGGATAAAGATACCTTGGTCATCAATTTGCACGGTCACTTTGCTACCCGCAGCCCGGCTAAACATTTGTCGCGCAATCCACCAACTGCGTTTATAGCGTACTGATAACAGCTCAACAAAGCCAAGGCACAGTAAAAACCAGGCTACATAAGCTTCCAGTGCCTGCATAAAGAAGATACCGGCAACAATAAAAAAGAACAGGGCCTTGCGGTAGGCTTTAAGGCCGGTATCGGTCTTTGCTGATTGGTCATAGCATTCACTAAAGTACTCACGATTTAGTACATAGTAGCTGCTGTTGTCGCTGTTAATCTCTGTCATGGGAAGGGTTGCCAAGGCTTGAAAGGCGCTAGTGTAGCAAATAAGTCCGAGCTAAGTAGAAGATCATGGGGGAGGCTGGTACTTATAGGTATTGACATGAGTTGTGACAAAATATAATAATTACCGGGTTGTTAGATCCCTAAACGCTATTTAAGGAAGCCTTATGAGTTCAGCCATTACCCAGGTTCGTTTTGCCAAAGAGGCCGCCGGACTGCCCACTGCTGATACCTGGCAATATACCCACGATGCACTGCCTGCTCTGCAAGAGGGCGAGATTGCAGTAAAAATACATTATGTGTCTGTTGATCCGGCGATGAAGGGCTGGATCTCGAAAAAGAAAAGTTATATCGAGCCGGTTGAATTGGGCGAGGTGATGCGGGGTTTTGGTGTGGCAGAGGTGATTGAGTCACGCTCTGACTTTTATCAGGTCGGTGACTTCTGCACCGGCTTTACCGGTATTCAAACCCACGGCATTTTTGATAGCCGTGCGCTGCGAAAAATTGATCCCAAGCTGGCACCGCTAACGCGCTTTATGGGCGGTTTAGGCATGCCAGGTTTTACCGCTTACTTTGGTTTGCTGGATATTGGCAAGCCCAAGGAGGGAGAAACCGTGGTGGTCTCTTCAGCCGCTGGAGCAGTAGGGCATGTGGTTTGCCAGATAGCCAAGCTTAAAGGTTGCCGCGTTGTCGGTATTGCCGGTGGCCCGGAAAAATGTGCCTACCTCAGTGATGAACTAAACGTCGATGCGACTATTGATTACAAACAGGGTGATATCGCAGGCCAACTAAAAGCGGCGGCCCCCGAAGGTATTGATGTGTACTTTGATGCGGTAGGCGGTGAAACACTGGATGCTGTACTGATGCAAATGAATCGCCATGCTCGTATTATTATCTGTGGCGCCATCACGCAATATGAAAATATAGAAAACCCCGTAGGTCCCGGTAATTATGTGCAACTACTGACGCAAAGCTGCCTGATGCAGGGCTTTACCATGCGTGACTATATGCATCGTGCTAAAGAAGCCTTTGTTGATTTGCTGACCTGGGAGCATGAAGGAAAAATACGCTTTCGTGAACATATTGTAGAGGGCATTGATACGTTTCCCGAAGCGGTAGAAATGGTTTATCAGGGAAAAAATAACGGCAAATTAATGATCAAACTGGTCGATTAGGTTTTTTATGACGGATGCAATGAGTTTATATGCAGCGCCCATGTCTATGTACTCCGGCAAGGTGCGTTCTTATTTTCGTAAGCAGGGCATTGCTTTTAATGAAGTGATGCCAGGTCATCCCAGCTATGGCGAAAAAATTATTCCACAGACCAAGCGCGGTATCGTACCGGTGGTCGAGTTAGCCGATGGTACGGTGATTCAGGATACCGTCGATATTATTGATCACTTTGAACAGTCGGGGCAGGCTACATTTTCCGTCTACCCAAAAACGCCAAAGCAGCATATAGCGGCGCTGATTATTGATATGTTTGGCAGTGAAGGCATGCTTAAAGTCGCTATGCATTATCGCTGGAATTTTCTGGAACATAACAAGGCTTTTATTGAGCTGGAGTTTGGTGATCATATTGCACCGGGTGCTACCCCTGATGTTGTTCGTCAGGTTGCCGGTAAAGTCATGCAACCGATGCAAGCTTATTTGCCGATGTTGGGTGTTAACGAAACAACCATTCCCGCCATAGAAGCCCAGTACCTGGAATTACTGGAATTACTGAATCAGCATTTTGAACAGCACCCTTACTTGCTGGGCGGTCTGCCGTCGGTGGCGGATTACGGCTTAATGGCGCCGCTCTACGCGCATTTATCCCGCGACCCTTACCCTGGCATGATTATGAAAAGTAAGGCCCAAAGAGTCTACCGCTGGGTTGAGCGGATGAATGCCGAGAACGCGGATATGCCGGAGTACCCGGATTACCCGCCACAGTTTTTTGCTAACGATGAACTTCCGGATACATTGCAAGCCATTTTGCGTTTAATCGCTCGGGATTTTGTCCCTGAAATGCAGTGTATGGTGAGTGAAATCAACCAATGGCTGGATGAAAATACGGTAGAAGAAGGGCAGTGTGTCACTGCCAAACCGCGGTTAAAGTCTATCAAAGCCATGGATTATCCTTTCCGTGATGTCACCGTGACAGGCATGGTTATTCCCTACCAGCTTTATATGTTGCAGAGAATCACTGATTACTTCACTCAGTGTGATAGTGAGCAGCAAACAATAATCAGCGATTGCTATACCACACTGGATTTACAAAACTTGATAAGCCTGAAAGCGAAGCGCCGGGTTGAACGCCCCGATTTAATAGAAGTCTGGGGAGAGGAAATCGCTTAAACAATACCGCTTAAACAATACCGCTTAAACTATACCTCTTAAACAAGAGCCATTAATAATGATGAAAGTATTACGCACGCCAGATAGCTGTTTTGACAATCTACCTGGCTATAACTATGAGCCACACTATACGACCATCAAAGATGACGATGGTACCGAGATTAGAATCCATAGCATTGATGAAGGCCCCCGCGATGCCGAGCCGATTTTATTAATGCACGGCAATCCCAGTTGGAGCTATATCTGGCGCAAAATGATTCCCGGCTTACTGGAAACCGGTCGACGGGTGATTGCTGTAGACCTGGTCGGTAATGGGCGCAGCGATAAGCCCGCGAAAAAAAGTGATTACACGCTGGCGCGTCATGTCGATTGGATAGAAAAATGGTTGCTGGCTAATGATCTGAACAATATCACCTTAGTGTGTCAGGACTGGGGCGGAACGATTGGCCTGAATGTGGTCGCGGATAACCCGGAGCGCTTTGATCGCATTGTCGCGACCAATACCGGTATTCCTCTGGGTAAAGGCAACAAGTGGTTATACTGGTGGCTTAAAATTATGAAATGGATGCCGCTTTTCCCTTTTAAAACAGCCTTTAGAAAAGCTATTTTAAATCCGGACTTTAGCGATGAAGAGTTTGCAGCCTATCGCAAAGCCCCATTTCCTCGCCAGAAATACCAGTCAGGTATTCGCCAGTTTCCCCAGCTGATTACGGTCTTTCCGGATAATCCGGGGCTGCCGCAGAATCTTGCCGCCTGGGAGAAGTTAAAAACCTTCGAGAAACCGGTGATAACGCTGTTCGGTAATAAGGACCCTATTAGCCGGGGTATGGATAGATTATTTCAGCGGGATATACGCGGTGCCCAAGGGCAGAATCACAAAAGAATTGACGGTGGTGGCCACTTTATCCAAGAGGATAAACCTGATGAGCTAGTCGCTGAAATTATTCCTTTTCTGGATGTTAAATAGAGCGCAATAATTTTATGAAGAAATGGTTGATTGGTATTCCCGCTGCACTGTTAGTGCTGTTTCTAATGGCATTCTGGCAGATGTATTTTTCAGCACGCCCACCCGTCATGACTGATCCAGCCACTCTGGCCGGTGATGGCAGTACGATTAATTATTGTGAGCTGCCAGAGCTAGACGGCAGTGGCAAAACCGCAGCACAAATTCCCAAAGGCAATACCCCTGGTTGTGGCTATGATCATTTCCCCTTGCCGATTCTGGCAGAGTGTACCGAGCCGCTGGCAGAAGGTGTCGATGATATTCGCGGCTTATGGCAGGCAGTGAGTGGCAAAGTGGGGCATGTGGAGCGCTGGGAGCAATGTGGTTCGCGGCAAGTTCTTACCGGCGCAGGCGTTATTCATGATGGTGGGCCAAATCTTAACGCCGATACCATAGGTCTTAATTCCAACGATACGGAAGGCTCTGTGTTGTTTCTGCTTGGGGATAAAGAATATTGTGGCCGCTCTTCTGCCAGCATGACCTGGAGAAATAATGTGTTGGAGTTTAACGCATTTGGCTGGGGTCCAGTGGTGGTCAATCGCTATCTTCGTGACGATCAGTTGATATGGGAATATGCCGACGGTACTACCACGGTATTGGAAAGGATTTGCCAGTTACCTGAAGAGCATAAGGTGCCGCGCAAGCGTGGTGCACGTATTCAGTTGTTTTAATTGAGACAGACAATATCATGACTACTGTATATGAACGCGCGCAAGCAGGCATGGGCAATCCGGACTGGCCACAAAACTGGACGCTGGACGGCTTGCAACGCTACGGCGAGATTATGGAATTAAGTACGCTGAAAGTCTGGCTGTGTCAGCAATCCTTCACCCCTGAACAATATGACGCGCTTAAAGTGCCTGAGGGATTTATTAAAAGCGGTACCGGGTGTGCTACCCATGATGCGGCTTTTTTTCGTCGGTCACCGCAGGAGCAACAGAATGGTCCACTGGAAACGATGAGCGTTGATGGCAGACTCTTTTCCCTGGTGGCTATACCCGGTCAAGCCGACCCGGCTTATACCTTAGAAAAAGACGGCCTGTTAGTAATAACGGTGAATAAGCACCACAGTGTAATGTTTGCTAAAGGCCGTACCCTGGAGATTCTATCGATGGGCGATGGCCGGGATTATGTACCACAGATTAAGGGTGCCGCGGGCTTGCCCGGGCTACCTGATTCACAAGAGCGGGTACTGCCGGAGGGGTGGACAATTCGTGAGCTTACTCTGGAAGAAGACCTATTTGTCGAAGTCCCTTTTCCTGCCCGTGTCTCCTTCTTTGCCAGTGGCGACTCCTTCCAGGGGCCGGTGACACTGTCGGTTTAATCTTAAGCTGTGTTATAACGTTATAATAATGACAATAAAAAGGTTTCCTGGTGCGAAAAAACTATACTCCCTATCTGTTTAGCCAGCTGCAAGATCGCTGGAATACTTTTTATATCCAGCATTTTTTCCGTAAACATTTTGATCGCCTTGGTCGTGAACCTTTGGTGGTTAAACCGGCCAGTGTGGAAATATTTGGCAGCCAGATTGAAGCGGGTGATTGTCTGCATATGATCAGCGATAACGCCAGGCCGATTCGCTTGACCAGTTGGGCCGATAAAAAATCCAGTGGCCGTATTCGTATTGGGGACTATTGTTTAATCTCCCCGGGCACGACTATCACTTCGGCAGTCAGTATTGATATTGGCAAAAACTGTATGTTTGCCACCGATTGTTATCTGTCGGATAGTGACTGGCATGGTTTATATAATCGCCTGCGGCCTTTCCGTTGTAGTAAACCTATTGTGATCAAAGATAATGTTTGGATTGGGCACGGTGCCAAGGTGGGCAAGGGGGTCACTATTGGTGAAAACAGCGTGGTGGCCGCCGGTGCCATTGTGGTCAATGATGTGCCTGATAATGTCGTCGTAGGGGGTAACCCCGCTGTGGTGATAAAACAGTTAAACCCAAAGCGAAAGATGTTGAAGCGTGAATTTATGTTTCAGCAGGAAGGCGCTTTTCAACAGCAGCAGGAAGAATTGGTCCGCCTTGCGCTTGAGGGCAATACGGTGTTTTCCTGGATACGCTCGATATTTTTCCCACGTTTCAGTGGTTAATCCTGGTATTTTTTAGAGCCTCAACATGAATAAAAAACTCACTAATGCAGCCAATATTCACCATGAGCAAAAACTTCACGCCGACAGTAAAGCGCTAAAGCCCGGCGAAGAAGATCACTACCGTATCTGGCAGGCCCAGGCCTCACCGTATTCCTATAAGGTGATGACCTTTATGAATTACAAAGGCATCCCCTATAAAAAAGTGATCGGCAATCAAATGGAGTTAGCTTGGACCAAAAAAGTGGCAGGGCAATCCATTGTCCCGATTATGCTGGCCCCGGACGGACAGGTTATGCAGGACTCTACGCCGATTATGATCTATCTGGAGCAGGCGTTCCCGGATAAAAAAACTGTGCCCGATCAAACTGGACTAGCTTTTATAATGTGGTTGATTGAGGAGTTCTCAGACGAATATATGCCCCGACTCCAGATGCATACCCGCTGGGGGAATGAACAGAACCGCAATACCTTAAGCCACCGTATATCGCGCGCCATTACTTTTGGCAGTACGGAGATGGAAACCGCGGATTTGGCCCCCATTCTCCGGCAGCGCCAAACCGGTTTTGACCAGCATTTAGGGCTCGAAGGTGAGGGTGTCCGTGCCAGTCTGGACCAGCAGGTAAAAGATTTACTGGCGATACTGGAGCAGCACTTTTTGCATTATCAATTTCTGTTGGGCTACCAGCCTTCAATAGCGGATTTTGCGCTTTATGGTCCCCTTAAAGTTCACTTTTATGAAGATCCTTATTCTAACGAAATTATGGAAACTCTGGCGCCACGGACCTGTAACTGGATACAGACCATCAGCGATTTGGGCGATACCCGCGGTTGCGCTGGCCAAACTGAGTTTGGTGACTGGATAGATTTTGATAACGGTTTACCAGAGAGTCTGCAGGACTTGCTGGCTTATATCGGTAAAACCTATATCCCCTTTGCACAAAACTGTGCCGAGGCCTGTGTTAAAAGAGAAAAGCACTACCAGGCTGAAATTTATGGCGTAAACGCTAGCTTTAGTGCCCATCAATATCGAGGCTGGAGTTTTGAGGAGCTGCAATTGCGCTATCAGGCATTAACGGGGCAGGATAAGGAGCAGGTTGATAGTGTACTCAATCAGGCTCAGATACTCCCCGCTATGATGAGTGGTGGGGTTCTGCATAATGGTTTATTTGATGGCTTTACACCGCCGTTTATTAAAGATGGTATCCCCGATGCCCGTATCCGGCGGTTGAAGGAAAAAGAAGCACAGGCCAAAACCGAGGACTAACGAGGCAGTTATGTTTAATATTTATATAGAACAGATGATCGCCAGACCGATTGAAGAGGTCTTTGAGTTGCTGGCTGACCATGGTGCTTATTCAACGTTTAGGGGAATAAAACGCTCAAAGTTGTTGGAGCAGGGGCAGAGTGAAAAAAATGGCCTTGGTGCCTTGCGCTATCTCGATTTAGGCATCGTTAATTTTGATGAGCGTATTACTTGCTTTGAACGCCCCCATCGTCTTGACTATAAAATAGAAAGATCCGCTCCATTGCCGTTTAATCATCAGTTAGGCTCTATTAAGTTGGAGGACGCTGATGGCCATACCAAAGTGACCTGGGTGTCTAAAGGGACGATTACTATACCCCTGTTAGGCAAGCTGTATTTTGATAAAAAATTTCAGACTCAGGGTGAGAAGGGGTTTTCTTCATTGCTAAAACAAATAGAGAGAGCAGAGAGTCAATAGACAATGAGTAATAACCAGCACTATCAGGCTTTGGAAAATTTGTATCTGGCTGCTCCTGTAAACCAGATTTACCAACCGGTGATCAAGGTGTCTGAAGGCAGTGCCGAGATTGAAATCGAATTGTCAGAACAATATTTTCACTCGGGAGGCGGAGTGCACGGTTCGGTCTATTTTAAAATGCTGGATGATGCCGCTTTTTTTGCCGCCAATTCTCTTGAATCTGAAGTCTTTGTATTGACTACGTCTTTTACCACCTATATTACTCGGCCCGTTTCAGAAGGTATCATGAAGGCGGTGGGTAAAGTGGTCAATCAAAACCGATCACAGTTTATTGCCGAAGCGGTGGTCTACGATAGCGAAGACAGGGAAATAGGTCGGGGCAATGGTGTGTTTGTGCGCAGCAAGCTTCCCCTGACTGAACAGAAAGGCTACGCCGACTAATTCCCCGCATGCCCCGTAGGGTGGATTACAATCCACCAGATTGACCAGTTTCAAGGGAGGGATGGTGGAATATATTCCACCCTACATATTGATTCGCTCCAATAACCCGTAGGGTGGATTACAATCCACCAGATTGACCAGTTTCAAGGGAGGGATGGTGGAATATATTCCACCCTACATATTGATTCGCTCCAATAATCCGTAGGGTGGATTACAATCCACCAGATTGACCAGTTTCAAGGGAGGGATGGTGGAATATATTCCACCCTACATATTGATTCGCTCCAATAATCCGTAGGGTGGATTACAATCCACCAATAGCCACTGCATCAAGTATTCCGTTTGGCAAACACCAAAGCATCCAGCAAAGCCGTTACCGCCAACATCAGCAACCCTAATATCAACCGTAAATCCCCAAGAAATAACTGTGGTGCAACCGGAATGGCAATGGTTTTGCTAATCGCGGCATGTTTAAAATGCACCTCGCCTACAAACGCTGGATTGGAAACAATATCGAATAGGGTACGGCGGCTGCGATAGCGAAATACGGAACCGCTATCCCAGTGTTCGGCACCTTCAATCCCCATCCAGTCGAAAACATCAGCGACAGTATCGCCCACCAGTACCGGATGAGAGCCACGGGCCAACATCGCTGGCAACATATGCTGCATATAACGCATCATTAAATCTTCGGCGCTTTCACCGGCTTGGGCACCTTTCACCAGACCTGGGTTTTCGTTGTAATCAATCAGGTTAATCATTAATAGCTGGCCTCCCGAGTCATTCCTGAAGGCCTGCTCAGCTCTGCTTATCGCTGCCGGGTCAGCATTATCGGCCAGACGACTGGCCTTCCAGCTATCAATTTCCTGATCGCTTAGCGGTGGCCTGAAATCGGTATACCAGCTAAAAAAGACCAGATAGAGCAGGGCGCTGATTAGCCATAGTTTACGTTTAGCAGTCATAGTGAGGCTTTGCCTGTCTTTGAAATTAAAGGTGTGAGTTAAGCGTCTGGTGTTATTGTTTAATGATTGTTATATTATGGCATATATTGTGCCAATACAAGTGATTCCCTTTATGCCTTATATCAGTCAAAAACGCGTAGCGATCACCGGTGCCGCCGGAGGTTTTGGTCGAGCTATGGCCCTGCACTTTGCGTCACTGGGCTATAAAGTGGCAGTGGCTGATCTTAATAAGGAGATGGGTAAGGCTACCGTTGAAGCGATAATTGGTGCCGGTGGAGACGCTTTTTTCCAGTCTTGTAATGTCTGTGAAGAAGCCGATCTACAAGCGCTGCTGGCCAGTTGCCAGCAGCAGTGGGGCGGTGTGGATGTGCTGATTAATAATGCGGGTATTGCCTCCTCAGCCCCCATCCATAAAGAGTCCATGGAGAATTGGGAGAAATTATTCCAGGTTAATACCTTAGGTGTGGTACGCGGTTGCAAGGTCTTTACGCCAGCGTTTAAAGCCCAGGGCGGTGGTCATATTGTTAATATCGCGTCGATTGCCGGTATTAGCTGCACGCCGATGATGGCGGCCTATAACAGCAGCAAGGCAGCCGTTATTGCCTTATCAGAAACCCTGCGCTGGGAACTGAAGCGCTATCTTATTGGCGTGACTGTGGTTTGTCCGTCAATGTTCAAAACCGGTATTGTCGAAGGTTCCTTAACGGAAAATAACCATGCCAAAGCCTCAATGCAGGCCGTTGCTGAGCAGTCTTCGATCTCTGCAGAGGATATTGCCGTGATGGTTGCCAGAGCCGTAGAAAGAAATCAGTTTATGTTATTACCTCACAGATCGACTCATTGGCTATGGTGGCTAAAACGCCTGTCGCCGGATTTTTACCAGTGGTTCAGTGCCCGATAAGGGGGTTATCAATTTCTGGGTTGGCCAAAGATTTTTTGGCGCAGGGTCAGGGTGTTTTTTACCGTAGCAGCAGTGATGGGTAGTTGCAGTTGCTGATCAAGGCCTGAGTCAATCACCCCATCCTGATGCAGGCTGGCCAGGCCACCGGCCATGGCAAAGCACTGTTCAATACGCTGTTGTTGTTCTGGGTTTAATAAGGCAAATTCTCGCTGCAACTGCTGGCGGCACCAGACCCGGTAATGGGTGGTCACCGTGCCGGGAAATGCCAGGCTATTGCCTTGGTAATCAAAGCGTTGTTGGCCGTTGGCAAAGGCCATGGCGTTTTGATGCAGATAGGGTAAATAATCGTTGGCAATTCTTTCTAACAACGGTTGCCAATAGTCGGCTTCAGGCCAAACCCAACTAACGGTGTTGCTCAGTTTGCTGTGGTGACTATTCCAAAGCCTTGCCAACCATTCATAAGTATTGGGGCCGTGCCGGCGCATTACTTCGGCGGAAATGGGGTCATTACCAAAGTGCCGGAACATCGAAGCAAAATAACCAAAATCAGCAACGCTGGGATGGCTGCCAAGTATAAATGGTTGCTGTTCAAATAAGGGTTCCAGATATTCCAGTTCCCGAAATAACATATCCCTAACGGTATCACTATTGCTGCTATCGACGCCGTCCTTCCATAACCATTCATTAAGCTGGCGCCGGCCAAAGTAAAACCCCAGTGGTATGGCCAGCGGTTTGGCGACCATTTCCCCAGCTATACGCCGCCCTAAGGTGACTCTTGAGGCTTTGGGTACCCAGCGCCACCACATGGCCGGGCGCCATAACCATTCATCGGCATAGTCTTCCATTAACAGGGCGATAAATCGCAGGGCAGGGTCTTCGGGGAGTACGGAGCTGTTAGTGTGTTGTTTCTCTAACCACTGAATAGTGGGAGTGGTGTCATAGAGCCACTGACCGTTGGCCATTTCAATGGCCGGCATTTTAGCTGTGCCGGTTTTTTTACCGATCATGCGCAGGGTTTGTTGGTTGCAGTCTACCGTGGTATGGGGGATATCTTTATAGCGTAAATAGGCTTCCAGTTTTCCTGAGAAGTAAGAAATATCCGATTTATAAACGGTATAGGGCTTGGGCATGGTTTATCTTTTTTTACGTTTAACTGAGATAACAACCATAGCAGCTACTACTAGCAATAGTAAAAGTATTGCGTTCTGATTGACCTTGGTTTCTTTTAAACGTTTTATCAAGCCGTTACGGCCAGCCTGTTTGGTTTGGTTGTAATCCTCCGGTACGGGGATAACACCATTTTCCCGGGTATAGATTTCATACTCACTTAAAAGGTCAGAAAAAATAGCAGGGAATGTGCTTTCAATAGCCTGAGTTTCGCCGGGGTCTTTTACAAGGTGGTATAAATGCCAACGACTGTCGTTTTGGCTGCCCCGGTTATAGCTAATCTTATAATCGCCTTTAATTAAAGCGGCATTGCCGCCAATTTCATAGGCAATAATATCGGTGTCGCTATAGACTGTTTTTTTATTGTCGGTGATAAGCGGTACTAAATCTTTACCGGTTTGAGGCTCAATGGTTTTACCCTGGTATAGGCTGCCGGGGTGTTCGGTGCCTGCAATCGCTAAAATGGTAGGGGCTAAATCTTTAACAAAAGCTTTGCTGTGGCTGATCTGGCCTTGCAGCTGTTGCGCGAGTATCGGGCCGCTAATGATCATTGGGACTCGCATACCCCCTTCGCCGGAGTGAAACTTATAGTGCCCTAAAGGTGATGCTGCGGCGCTGGCAAAGCTAGTGCCAATAGTATTGTAGCTGTAGCGCTCTCCCAGTGTATCTATATCAGCGTTGTAGCCCAGCAAATGCTCTCTGATCAGGGGGAATAGTGCGCTCATTGTGGCAGGGTCAGAGGGTTCCGGTCCGTTATCGGAGGTAAAAATAATAACGGTGTTGTCATATTCTCCAATAGCTTTTAAATAGTTAAGCAAACGGCCGATATGAAAATCCATGGCGTCCACCATGCCGGCATAGACGGCCATGCGCTTGCTGTTATAGCGTTTTTCTTCGTCGCTTAAACCGTCCCAGTCTAGCGTAGTATTCATCGTTTTTATCGGTGCGTCCCTGGCTATCAGTCCTAAATCTTTAACTGCTTGCTCTCTCTGGGCTCGCAATGTACTCCAGCCAGACTGATAGGTATTGAGGTATTTTTCGGTATATTCCCTAGGTGCCTGCACCGGTATATGTACCGCTTGAAAAGCCAGATAGGAAAAAAACGGCTGTTTATCACCGCGGTGTTTTTCAATCTGCGCAATGGCTTTATCGACGATAAATTCAGAGGAATAAAAATCCTCTGGCAAGGTGATCTCCTTGCCATTTTCGAACCATAAGGTTTTCTGGTAGTTGGGTAAATAGGACTGTTGGGTCCAGTTATCACCGCCTGAAAAAGGCATCATAACGGTTTGTTCAAAACCGCGTTGGCTGGGCATTAACCCCGGGTCTTCATGGCCCAGATGCCACTTGCCGGTCATATTGGTGTGATAGCCGGCGTCTTTTAATAGCGTCGCAATAGTCACAACATTATGATTAAGCGTGCCGCGATAAAATGGGGAGTGGGACTGTGCGGGGGTTAGCGCCTCTGCGATATTGGCAACCCCGGCTCGGTGGCTATCTACGCCGGTCAGTAACATGGCCCGGGTTGGGGCGCAGCTGGCAGAGGTGTAATAACGGCTAAAACGTAAACCTTGCTGTGCCAGTTGATCGAGGTTTGGGGTGTTGATTTCACTGCCGTAGGGCGCGATATCGGAGTAGCCCAGATCATCGGCCAGGATAACGACGATATTAGGTTTCGCAGCAGAGGCCGTTACCCATGTTGAGAATAATAAGCTAGTCAGCGCTAGTAAAAACACAACAAGTTGTAGACTATTAAACCTTCGTCTATGCATAAAGACCTTCCAATTACTTATGTTATTCCCATGAAGGCGCATGGCGTATTGTAATGTTGGCGTGTTAAGCCAATGAGAGGTTTCGACATTCAACTAACGGTCAGGCAATTTATCTGAACATTGTAGGGTGGATTATAATCCACCAAGGCTCTGCCCGGGGCCGTTATCATCGGTGGATTATAATCCACCCTACGGGCTGTGTATAAAGAGCTCTTGTCATCGGCGCGATGGCGGAAATTATTGTCTCTCTGCAATAACCACCATCATCTTATGAGCAGCTTCCAAACCTGAATTTTGATTCTGTCCCGTTACAAAACGCTTTTCATCATCGACGGTTACATGGGTGGCAAACATATCAATAAAGGCTGTATTGCTCTCATAGATCACGCCGGCCTTGCGTAATTCCGTTTCCGGGTGAAGGGGCGTTACTGTAATACCAAGCTGTTTCAGTTGCTTATCCGTTACCCCGGTCATTTTGCGACCGGCAATTAACAATTTTCCGTTTTCATCTTTGGCTTGAATTAAGCCCAGTACGCCGTGACAAACGCCGCCAATCACCGGCATCTTATTAGCATTAAAATAAGCTTCGGAAATTTTTTCACCCAATACTTCGGATTGGCCTAAGTCATAGGCTGCGCCCCAACCACCGGAAAGAAAAATAATGTCGTACTGATTGAAGTCTATCTCGCCAATGTTGAGTGAGTTTTTAACCTTGGCTTGAAAAACAGAGTCTGCAAGATAGCGATCATCTTCCGGGCTGCGAATAGGGCGGGCAAAGGACTGTGGGTCAATAGGGATTTCCCCGCCTTGAATACTCGCTACATCCACTTTCATGCCGCCATCGGTAAAGGTGTAGTAAGGGTGGGTCATTTCTGAAGCGAAAACACCGGTAGCATCACCCGTGGTTTCACCGGGCGCATTTAACACGGCATGGCTAGTGGTAATAATTAATGCACGCTTACCCGGTAGCTCTGTAGTGGGCCCGTTATAAGCTGGGTGTATGCCTGCCTTATGTAACAGGGTTGGCAGGGCAATGGCGATCAGGATAACTAAAGCTACCAGTGCGATGCCGATTTTTTTTAGGGTGCTGGCCATAATAAACTCGCTTGCGGACAAGATAATGTATCGGCATAGATTATGACAAAACAGAGTGTTTGGGAAGTGTTATTTGTGTGAAAATAGCTATTATTGCGCGCTGGGGTTGCAGTTTTCTTCGCGATTTCTAAGCCAGCGATTCATGCTGGCATTCATCATTACCCGGTTCATGCCGCTGCTGCGGAAGTCTTTAAGAAAGGTGTTAATATCATCTAGTCGATGAATCAATTGAGAGTTTTTAGCCACGCCTAAATAGACCGAACCGATGGGCAAGGCCAGATCGGTGACTTGAATCGTTTGTGTGATACCCAGATGTTCAATCAGGGCGTTACCGAGAAGACGCCGTGTAACAACATAATCAATCTCCCCGCTATCCAGCGCTAAAATAGCCTCGTTATAGTTAAATTGCATATTTATCTCAGTATCAGGGCCTACTTTTTTTTGTAGCTCGATACGAACGGCGGGAGCCATACTGGGAAGTGAAACCACCCAGTAGCCTTCCATATCGTTTAAGGCTAACCAGGGTTTGGAGGTTGGCGGCAATACTTTTTTTGAGTAAATCGCCAGGCTGGATTTAATAAAAGGCTCACTAGCGTAAGTGAGTTGCTTATTTAAAAATTCAGTATTGGCGGTGGCAATAATATTAAAGTCGCCATTCTCTAGTGCTGCTGAGGTGGCGTCTAGTTGTTGCTCTTTCTCTGCGGTAATAATATGCCCCGCCAGTTCCATATTCATGCTTTTACTGAGTTGCCGATAAAGCAGGGCGGCATAGCCCTGGTTACTCCCCTTGCAGTCCTGCCACAAAATAGGTGGTAACGCTTCCTGGAAAGCAGAAATTCCGACCACCATCTGCTCGGCCGACACGATAAGACTATGGGTCGACAGCAGTAGGCTAAGTGCTATAAGTTTTAGCGTTTTTCGCATATAACTTATCCAGGTGGTTAGTGCTGATTATTATTAAATCAGGGTATAGGCTCTAATGTGCCGGCCTGATTGTCAACCATAAACTACTCAAGCAGGTTTAGCTTTTATCCAGCGCTACCATAAAACTTTCCTGGTTAACGCAGGCCAATAAATCACCGTTGGCCGAATAAAATAAACCCCGGCTATGGCCACGGCCATCTTGTGCTGCCGGGCTATCTTTAATATGAGCGGCCCAGTTATCCAGTTGGGCTTGCTGATAAAACCAAATACTATGATCAAGACTGGCCACTTTAAGCTTTTGTTGCTCACTAATGGTGTGGGGTCTAAGAGCGACTGTTGGCATATTCCAATCACTGCAATAGGCCAGTAATAAAGTGTGCTGCCACTGAGTTAATGCCGAGGTATCGTCTGTGGTTTTAAACCAGGTGATTTGTTCCGGTTTTAATTCGGCATCATGTTGATTGATCTCTTCGATGCGTACTTCCAATGCTGCATCGTCTGGCGTTTTATCTTTCGGTAAGGGTGTTGTGCGATCGATAAAGAAGCTGGCTTTATCCTCTGCTGGCAGACTTAGGGTTGGTACTTCACGCGTATGCTCAAAGCTAGGTTCGGGAAGATGGAAAGTGACCGTGGCAAAGAAAATAGTATTGCCTTGTTGTTCACAATATACATTAAAAACTTTAAATCGCCGGCCATCTTTTAAATTATCAACACGAATATCAATCTTTTCTTTAACGATGCCTGGCCGTAAAAATTGACCATGCAATGATTGCAGAGCGTAATTATCCGGGCAGCATTGTTTGCTGGCATCAATGGCTTGGGTGAGAATAAGGCCCCCATAAACATGGAAGTCATTGTTACTGGCCTCACCAGTAAACTGACGCTCACTGATTTTTGTGACTTGCAGTGCGTTGACCAGTTGATTAAGGGCGTTCATACAGTCATCGTCGTATCAATTGGGCCAATACAGGTAGGTGTCCCCTTCCTGATAGCTTTTGTTAGTTGGTTTATCGATTAGCTGCGGGGCGTTTAAGGCACTTTCCCATAATGATTCAGCCTGTTCAGCGTGGTGTGCATCCAGTAAGGCGGTAAGTTCAGCCGCTTTTTCTGGCTGCTGTGTTAACAGGTTATGTTGCTCTGTTGGGTCATTATTTAAATCAAATAAAAACACAATGGGGTCAGTGCCGGGTTTGTCGGATTGTTCAGCTCGAATCATTTTCCAGCCTTTATGCCAAACCGTTTGCTGATGACCAGTATGCCAGAACAAGGTTTTATGGGGGGCGCCGGTTTGCTCGCCTTTGATAAAGGGTAATAAGTTAACGCCGTCCAATTTGCGATCAGTAGGAACGCTGGCGCCAGCGGCTGCGGCAATAGTATGAAATAAATCGATATGGTGAATGGCCTCATCGGAGACAAGACCCGCTTCGATTTGTGCTGGCCACTTTGCCATAAAGGGCACATGGGTACCGCCTTCAAAGTGGGTGAGTTTCCAGCCACGATAGGGTTTATTGAGTTCGGGCAGGCCTAAATAACCGGCACCGCCATTGTCACTGGTAAAGATAATAAGGGTGTTATCACTCAAGCCATTTTCTTCCAGACTGGCTGCGATTTCTTCTACGCTTCTGTCCAGTGCACGGAGCATGGCAGCATAGGTTCTTAGCCGGTGATCTTTGATATGAGACAGCGCATCATAATCTTCTCGACTGGCTTGGACAGGATTATGTGGCCCCCAGTGTGCGAGGTATAAAAAGAACGGACGATTGCGGTTGGCTTCAATAACATCAATAGCAGCGTCGGTAAAATAATCGGTTAAATAGCCTTTGGGCTCAAAAGGTGTACTGTCATTCCATTGCACTTCATAGCTGCCCATTGCCCAGACCATATTGTCGATAGCATTGTTCGGGATTTTGGCATTGACCGCCTCTGGGTGGTCAGGGGGTAGATAGAATACCCCTTTCATATAGAGGCTATCGTCAAAGCCTTGATTTTCCGGCCGCATATCACCAATAGAGCCGAGATGCCATTTACCAATATGGGCAGTGTAATAACCTTGCTGTTGCAGCACTTCGCCAATGGTTATTTCTTCGCTGGGCATGCCGAGATCATCTATCGTTGGGAGGGCTGCAGCAATATCCATATTCACCAGTACGGGGGGAGTACTGGGGTTGAGTTCTTCCATCCAATTAAAAATACGCACGCCAGTTTTGAAAATAGGGGTGTATTCAAGGCCAAAGCGGGTGGAGTAGCGCCCGGTTAATAAGGAAGCGCGAGAAGTAGAGCAGACAGCATTGGCGGCATAGCCATTATTAAAGCGGATACCTTGCTGCGCCAGTTTGTCGATATTCGGTGTTTGCAAGCTGCCATCAGCGGCACCACCGTTGTACAGGGAAATATCATTAAAGCCCATATCATCGGTGAGGATCAGGATAATATTGGGTGGGCGTTCCGCGGCCGTTTGCGCGGCCGTCGCGGGTCCTTTTGGCCATACTACGGGTTTGTTAGGCTCTATAGTACTGGTCGCCGCCCTGATTTTTGGGCCAGCCCACAACAGCAGGTTAAGCCGGTTTTGCCAGCCCGCAAGCGCTACCGTTGCCAATACAAGAATAACAGCTAACAATTTTTTCATGGGGTCTCTCTGGGAAAATTAAACCAGTGCTATATGCAGCAGGCTGGCTAGCAAGGCTAGTATCAGTGCTACCAAAACTCTGGGGCTACCAATAAGCGTTGAAGGGGAGGCTGGAAAAGCGATAGTGCGTTCCAATGCTTGCAGTTTAAAATCGTGATGTTCACTACCGGCGGTTGCAATAACTATTTCGGCAAAGTCGCTACGGCTGCGATAACGCATTAAGCCGGCCATATCCCATTCTTCATCGACAGGTACGCCCAAAAATTCGATTTTTCCCGAGGCGGAAGAGGCAACGACAATAGGGTGGCCTGCCCGTTTTAACAGGCTTTTGCCAAACACTTGGTAGTATTGATTCAGTAGTTTGTAAGATTGCTTGCGCGGCCGTTTAAAGGTCAGCAGGTTAACCATGATAAATTCTTTGCCATCATCATTTTCGAGTAGCTGGCGAATATGGTTGCGATGGGTATCTGATGTCCAGTGGCCGCCGTGCTGGTCAAGCGCCTGGAGGGCTCTGGCTATCAGCTCTGGGCTGGCTTTGCGGCCAAAGCCTACATACCAAACCCAGAACAGAGCATAGAGAAAGACGCTACTTGCAATAATGATCAGTGACATCATGGTGGCTGGTAGTTACTCGTTAAGTAAAGAGACCATTAAACCTCGATTGGCGGACACTTTGTTATCCAGTAAGTCCAACCAGATTTGCTGCAAGTCCTCTGGATGTTTAATCCACTCAACGGTCATTAACTCTTTTAGCTCAACCGCCAGTTTTATACTGTGTTCCATCCCTTTCATCATGGTGGCGCCGGGGCCCCATTCCTTATCGCGGGTGCTGATATGGCCGGGAGCAAAGAAAAAGGTGGGTTTGGCGCCGGGTAATTGTTCCATTTTGCCACCGGCTTCCCAGTGGCTGGCGCCGACCATGGCACTTTCTACCATATTGTCACCCAAGTGATGGTGCAGGGTGCTGGTTAGCTGGATATTGCCTGACATATCTATATAGGCGGTTGGCAGGCTGTTATCGATTTGGTCTTCTTCGCCATAGACAATAACCTGATCACAGCAATTTAGATGGTCGACAAAGTCTTTATTGCCGGCTGAGGTTATACCCACGACTTTGATATTCAGTGCTGGGTCATCATGCAGTGATTTAGCCAAACCAAAACCGGTTTTTGAAGAAACCGAGCCGATAATGACTTGCTGGGCACCAAATAGTTGGTTGTAAACAAGGTAGTCGTATAAAACATAGGAGGTGGTAAATAGCGGTACTAATAGGCAGCGCTCATTTTCAAATTGCTGGGCAATGGCTGGTTCCGCCTGAGTGCGGCGGTAGGTGTTGTAGAGGCCAGGTAGTTGTCGGCGGTGTTCAGCGGTATCGAAAAATTGCTCTGCAATGACTTTACCGGGTTTAAGAGTGGTATGGCTGGCCATTGGGAAAAAGCCCCACAAACGCTCACCCACAGCAATCTCATCAGAGTTGGACTCGATGACATTGGCGCAGGCCCAGACCGGGACTTTACCCCAGTGGTTTTCCGCAGCTTCAGCATCGGTTGGGTAGAAGTTCCAATAGCCAATAGCATCGCCTGAGAGGGCATAGCTGACATTATTGGCGGTCAGGCCAAATTTATCGATGGCCACTAACACTTCGCCTTCACCTGCCACAGGGATGGCCTGCTTAACAATTTGGGTAGATCTAAAGTCTTTGCGATTAACGTGGAGTTCGGTAAGTTGAGTCATGGGTTATGGCCTGTTGATTATTGCTTATATATTGTCATCATATGTGACAATATATTTAAAAGCAACTATACTAGCCGGTAGAAAAGGTAAAAATTACACCGCTACATACAAAGCCTGCCAGCTTGTGTAAGATTGGCCATCCTATTGATTTTTAAGCACAATATTAGTAAGTATCGAAACGACAAAGCAGTGAGAAACTTGTGAGTGTAAGTAAAGTAGACGGACGTCAAAAGCGCAGTGAGCGCAGCCGCCAGCAAATAATCGATGCATTAATGACATTAATGCGCGGTGGCAATTATATTCCCACGGCCCAGCAAGTGGCTGACGAGGCTAATATTTCTATCCGTACGGTTTTTCGTCATTTTTCTGAAATGGATTTGCTATACGTCGAAATTGACCAGATGCTAAAACCCAGTTACCAGCGTTTTTTTGAAGCGCAGGATTATAACGGCACGCTGGAAGAGCGAGTCTATAAAGTCGTAGACGCCCGCATTAATTGTTATTTAGATACTTATTATCTGGAAAAGGCGACCCATGCTTTATTGTGGCGGTCTGCACCAATCCGGGAAATTTATCAGGCCAACCAGTTATTGCTGCGTAAAAACCTGATGAAAATGCTGCCCGAGCTTAAAAAGGGCAAAGCGGAAACCCGTGAATCGGTGGATGCGGTGACCTCCTTTGAATTTTATGAGCGTTTGCAAATGCATCAGGGGCTGTCTGAGAAAACGGCCAGGCAGCTGATTTACAATCTGGTACTGGATCTGGTATTGGATTTACTTAAAGATTAAATAAAGCCTCACAGCCAGTGCCCTCCAACAGACTTGTCACCCGCTGTTGATCCCCGGCATTAAGCGCTTGGTACTCGGCATTAATCCACTGCAAGCATTTACCCTGATAGGGGAAGCTCTGCTGTTGCCATTGCACCCCGTCAATATCCGTTTGCCACTGTTTTTCACCGGCCATTAGTGCCTTGGCATTAGCCAGCAAAGCGGGAACATAGGTTTTCCCAATTTCTTCAAGTAGGGCTTTTAGGGTGGGGGGCAAACGTTCAATCGCAGACCAGGGGCTGTCCTCAGGCGAGAGGCCTGAATGGTCTTCCATCATCTGTACCCAAACCACCGTTCTTGGTGACAGCTCTCTGGCAATAGCCGCGGGTGTGGGGTCCATGTCGACTAACTGGGTTAATTGGCCGTAAATGGCAAAATCACCCGAGCCAGGGCGTTGGCCTAGTAAAAACGGTAGCTGTTGAAAGTGAGCTTCCAGTAACCGTAGAAAACGTCGGTAACTGGCATCAATGGCTGATGCAGTTATATCGTTAGAGCCTACATAGGGCAGTCTGCCAATTTGTCGCTCAGAGAAAAACTGTTTTAACGGTAAGCGCTTATCTTCGGGCAAGCTAACACCACCGGTTAGTGGCAGTAATGAACCGGCATTATCGGCATCCTTTTCAAAATACCAGCGGTAGTGGAACATATATTTGGTGCACCACTCATCACCGAAGTCTTCCAGCAGAAAATTAATAAACGCAAGTGCAGGGTCATCGGGTATTACTGAGCGGCCTTCGACCATACTTTCCAGCCTTCGGATAATCGGGGTGGAGTCACAGACGGCTTCAGTGTCTCCCTGCTCATTATCAAACAGAAAGGTCGGTAAAAATATCGGTTTGGGTTTGGCTATGCCCATGGCGTCCAGCGTCGTGGCGGGGTCGCCCCAGATAACCTCATAGGGGATTTGTCGATAACGCAGCAGGGCCAGCATTTTCCGGGAATAGGGCGAATAGGGGTTGGCTACTATAGGCTGTCGTTTATAAGTCATCGTTTTATTCTTACCCGTTTGTGCTTATTTGTATTGTCATAATATATGTCATAATGTTACCTTTGCAAGCCTTAACCGGTCATCTGATGTCCTTGTCCATCAGAAAACCCTCACTATACTGAGCCAACTCAGGTCAAACCTCACAATTAAGGAGCAACCATGACGCAAGTAATCAAGGCTGACGCTATCGCCGAATATCAGGGTTATACCGCTGAGCCTACCCATTGGCATACGATTACCCAGGAACAAATCAATCAGTTTGCCGATTGTACGCTGGACCATCAATTTATCCACGTTGATCCTGAAGCGGCAAAAAATGGCCCCTTTGGTACTACCATCGCCCACGGTTTTCTTAGCTTGTCGATGTTGTCTCATTTTGCTGAGACCTACGGCACAGTGATTGATGGTGCACATACTTTTATTAACTATGGTTTCGATAAGATCCGTTTTTTAACACCGGTAAAAGTCGACAGCAAAATTCGCGCTAATGCCACGATTGTTTCGATTGATGAAAAGAACCCTGGCCAGTTTGTGGTGAAAACCAGTATTGCGATTGAGATTGAAGGCGAAGACAAGCCTGCTTTGATTGCTGAATGGGTCACCATGCAAATTTGCTAACACATTATTTTTAAATAGGTAGGTAAGGTTATGACAGTTAATTTTGATGGCCAAGTAGCAATTGTTACAGGCGCTGGTAATGGTTTAGGTCGTTCACATGCTCTGGAGCTGGCAGCTCGTGGTGCTAAAGTTGTGGTTAACGATCTTGGTGGCGCTCGCGATGGTAGCGGCGGAGGTTCTGAAGCAGCATTAGAAGTTGTTGCTGCGATTGAAGCCAATGGCGGTGAAGCGATTGCTCACGGTGCCAATGTCGCCAAGTTCGATGAAGTCGAAGATATGGTCAAACAGGCGATGGATAAGTGGGGCCGTGTTGATATCTTAATTAACAATGCCGGTATCTTGCGTGATAAATCTTTTTCAAAAATGGATTTAGATGATTTCCGTTTAGTGATGGATGTTCACCTAATGGGTTCGGTTAACTGTACTAAAGCCGTTTGGGAAATCATGAAAGAGCAAGGTTATGGCCGTATCGTGATGACGACTTCCTCTAGCGGTATGTATGGCAATTTTGGTCAAACTAACTATGGTGCAGCCAAAATGGCAGTACTGGGTTTGATGAACACTTTAGTGTTGGAAGGTTTTAAATACGATATTCGTGTTAATGCCCTGGCCCCAACGGCGGGTACTCGTATGACTGAAGACCTAATGCCTCCTGAAGTGTTAGAGATGCTAACCCCTGAAGCGGTAACAGCAGGTGCATTAACCCTTTGTCATAAAGACGCGCCAAACCGCATGATTCTTTGCGCGGGTGCCGGTGGTTATGCCAGCACACGTTTATTTGAAACGGACGGTACGTTTATCCCGGCTGAAGACCAGACCCCTGAAAAGGTACTGGAAAACTGGGCTGAAGTGACCAATACCGCTAATCAGTCTGAGCTGGAGTCTGGCCTTAAACAGTCAGAAAAATTCCTGGGTAAAGCTTTTGCCCACGTTCAGTCACAATCGTAAATTAATCCGGAGTTATTAATCATGAAAGAAGCCGTTATTGTTTCAGCCGCGCGTACCCCAATTGGTAAAGCTTACCGGGGCGCTTTTAATAATCTGGAAGCTCCGTCACTCACTTCCTACGCCATAGAAGCTGCGGTACAGCGTTCGGGTGTGGATGCTGCCGAATTGGAAGATTGTATTATGGGTGCTGCTTTGCAACAGGGCACCACAGGTTTTAATCTGGGTCGCCAGGCAGCTATGGCTGCAGGCCTGCCAGTTTCTGTTTCCGGTATGACCATTGATCGTCAGTGTTCTTCCGGTTTAATGGCTATTGCTACCGGCGCAAAACAAATTGTTATGGATGGTATGCAGACCTTGGTAGCTGGCGGTTGTGAATCTATCAGCCTGGTACAAAACGATAAAATGAATGCGCATAAAATGGTTGACCCTAAAGCGATTGCCAATGCGCCAAATATCCATATGCCAATGCTGGATACTGCTGAAGTAGTAGCCAACCGTTATAACGTTTCTCGTGATGCGCAGGACGAATACGCACTGCAATCTCAACAGCGTACTGCCGCAGCGCAGGAAGCGGGTAAGTTTGCCGATGAGATTGTGCCCGTGACTGCCACCAAGTTGGTGATGAATAAAGAAACCGGTGAGGTTGGCGAAGAGCAGGTGACTTTATCGTTGGATGAGGGCAACCGTCCTTCAACGACATTGGAGTCATTAAATGGCCTTAACCCGGTTCGTGATGGTGGTTTTATCACTGCGGGTAATGCGTCGCAATTATCTGACGGTGCAGCGGCTGTTGTGATGATGGATAGCAAATTGGCTGAACAGCGTAACCTTGAACCGCTGGGTGTATATCGCGGTATGGCTATGGCCGGTTGTGAGCCTGATGAAATGGGTATTGGCCCTGTGTTTGCTATTCCAAAACTATTAGAGCGCAATGGCCTTGGCATGGACGATATCGGTGTTTGGGAATTGAATGAAGCGTTTGCCGTGCAGGTACTTTACTGCCGCGACAAATTGGGTATTCCCAATGAAAAACTGAATGTTAATGGTGGCGCTATTTCTATTGGCCACCCTTACGGTATGAGCGGTGCTCGTATGGTAATGCACGCCATGATGGAAGCTAAACGTCGCGGCGAAAAGTACGCTGTTATCACCATGTGTGTTGGCGGTGGTATGGGCGCTGCTGGCTTGTTTGAAGTTTTCTAACTGTTATCAGTGTTTATGCCAAAAAGGTCTCATTATTGAGGCCTTTTTTCTTGCTTCTCAGGCTGGCCCCGTTAAGGTTAGCCAATCCTTTAATAAGAGAGATAAATAATGACTGATTCTGAAAAGTTCGATCTTGTTGTTTACGGAGCTACCGGTTTTACAGGTCGTTTAATTTGCGAACACTTAAATACAAGCTATGGCCTTAACGGTGAAGTTAATTGGGCAATGGCTGGGCGCAGCCAGTCAAAGCTTGAGCAAGTGCGTGATGAGTTGGGTTTGGATAATTCAGTAGCCCTATTGGTGGCCGATACCTCGGACCAAACCTCCGTGAATAAGCTTGTAGCCAGTACCCGTGTATTAATCAGTGCCGTGGGGCCGTATCAGCAATATGGTTCTGATGTCGTCAAAGCCTGTGCTGAAAATGGTACTGACTATGTTGATCTGTGTGGCGAGCCCGCATGGATGCATGAAATGATTGGCAAGTATGATGAGTTGGCTAAAAGCAATGGTGCCAGAATTGTATTTTCCTGTGGTTTTGATTCTATTCCTTTTGATATGGGCGTTTACTTTTTACAACAAGCCGCTCAGGAAAAACTCGGTGGCCCTGTGCCTCGGATTAAGTGCCGCGTGCGTGATATGAATGGTATGGCCTCAGGCGGTACGGTTGCCAGTTTTATGGCGACTATGGCGGCAGCTAAAGAGTCGCCGGAGCTAGTCAGTATTTTAGCTAACCCTTTTGCTTTAACGGGTGATTTTACCGGCCCCGAACAACCTGCCGGCGATAAGCCTATTTTTGAAGATGATATTAATAGTTGGTCTGGCCCTTTTATTATGGCCACCATTAATACCAAAAATGTTCATCGCTCGAATTTCTTATTGGGTCATCAATACGGTGAGGGCCTGGTCTATGACGAAATGGTGTCAATGGGGTCAGGTAAAGAGCCGGCAAGCCTTGGCGAAGGTATGGGCTTTGATATGTCCCTAAAGCCTGGTGAGGGCCCCAGCAAAGAGCAGCGTGAAGCGGGTTATTACGATATTGTGTTTTATGGCACCGCCAGCGACGGCCAAACCATTCAGGCCTCTGTCAAAGGTGACCTGGACCCAGGTTATGGCTCTACCTCAAAAATGATTGCTGAGGCGGGTATCTGTCTATTACAAAACACCACCACTGCTGGTGGCTGCCTAACCTCAGCGCCAGCCATGGGCGCTGCTTTGATCGAGCGTTTACAAAGCAAAGCAGGACTTGTTTTCGCTCTGGAACAGTAACCTGCGTAGGGTGGATTATAATCCACCATCCATGCCGGATTATAATCCGGCCTACAAATTACTTACCGGACAAGGAATGTCATGGTAAGTCCCCTCCAGTCATTGAATAATCCAAACACTGAATAATTAGCCGTTGTGGAGAAAAGCTTATGGTAGCCCCAGTCCTTGATCGTCGTGATCTCGAATTTATGATCTATGAATTATTCGATGCCGAAGGCTTAACAACACGTCCACGCTACGAAGATCATAACCGCGAAAGCTTTGATGCGGCGATTGATACCGCCAAGGCGTTGGCTGAAAAATACCTGTTACCCAACCGCCTTAAAGTTGATCAAAACCAGCCTACCTTTGACGGTGTTAAGGTTGATATGCCTGCTGAAATTAAAATCGCCTGTGATGCTATCGCAGAAGCGGGGTTGATTTCTCCCAGCGCCGATTTTGAATCCGGTGGTATGCAGTTGCCAGCGATTGTAGCTTCCGCCGCCTGTGGTTATTTAACGGCTGCCGGTAGTACTGTTGCCGGTTATGCCGGTTTAAGTAATGCTAATGCAAACCTGATTGATGCTCATGGCACCGAAGAGCAAAAGCGTAAATGGGTTGACCCAATGCGTGTTGGTCGTTTTGCAGGCACTATGGCAATGAGTGAGCCTAATGCCGGTTCTGGTCTTGCAGACTTAACCACAACGGCTGAGAAAAATGAGCAAGGTGATTATTTAGTTACCGGTAATAAAATCTGGATTTCCGGTGGTGATCACGACCTGAATGAAAATATTGTTCATCTGGTGTTAGCCAGAGTTAAAGGTGCGCCAAAAGGTGTTAAAGGTATTTCTTTATTTATCGTTCCTAAGTTTTTAGTCAATGATGATGGCTCTTTAGGTGAGCGTAATGATGTCCAGTTGGCGGGACTGTTTCATAAGATGGGTGGCCGTGGACAAACTTCAACGGCATTAAGCTTTGGCGAAAAAGGCGGTGCTGTCGGTTATTTGGTCGGCGAAGAAAATAAAGGCCTGAGCTATATGTTCCATATGATGAACGAAGCTCGCGTTATGGTAGGCACCAGTGCGGCACTAACTGCCTTAACTGGTTACCAGTATTCATTAGATTATGCCAAAGAGCGACCACAGGGCCGCTTGCCTTCGGCAAAAGACCCCAATTCAGCCCCGGTTAATATTATTGAACACGCTGATGTTAAGCGTATGTTGCTTGCACAAAAAGCCTACGGTGAAGGTGCTTTGGCACTCTGCCTAATGGGTGCCCAGTTAGCGGATGATGAGAAAACCGCCGAGACTGAAGAAGAGCGCAAGCAAGCGCATTTGTTATTGGACTTCTTAACCCCAATGATTAAAACCTGGCCTTCCGAATATGGCCCTAAAGCCAATAGCCTTGCTATTCAGGTATTGGGTGGTTCAGGCTATGTTAATGAACATCCGGTTGAAATGTTTTATCGTGATAACCGTTTAAACCCAATTCATGAGGGTACTACCGGTATTCAATCCATCGATTTGTTGGCCCGTAAAGTACCGATGAAAAATATGGCGGGTTATCAGGCTGCATTGGCTGCGATGGCTGACACTATTGCGCAGGCCAGAGGCGATGAAGCTTTATTGTCTTATGCCGATGAGTTGGAAGCCGCTATTGCCACGCTTAAAACCACCACAGAAAAATTGTTAGGCGCGATGATGGAGCAGGATATCGATCTGGCTTTATCTAACTCGGTCAAATATCTCGAGTTGTTTGGCAATGTAGTGATTGCCTGGATGTGGTTAAAGCAGGGCATTGTGGCCAGTGCCGCCTTGGCCAAGCAGCCTCATGAAAGCGATGAAAATTTCTACCGTGGCAAGCTACACGCTATGCGTTACTTCTTTAAATTTGAATTACCTGAAATCAATGCCTGGGCTGCGTTGCTGCAATCTATTGATAGCACCAGCCATGAGATGAATATCAACTGGTTTTAATTGTCGGTTTAACAAGAGCATATTATGAAAGATTTATTTTCAGTGGCGGGTAAAGTCGCTTTGGTTACTGGTGGTTCTCGTGGTATTGGTGCAATGATTGCTCGGGGTCTGGTAGAGAATGGTGCCAGAGTATATATTACCGCCCGTAAAGAAGAAGAGTTAACAGCAACCGCAGAGAGTCTGTCTGCATTGGGAGAGTGTATTGCTATCCCCGGCGATATTTCTACCGTGTCCGGCCTTGAGATGTTAGTCGCTGTTATTGCAGAGCGCGAAAGCCAACTGGATATTCTGGTTAATAACGCCGGCGCCACCTGGGGCGAAACTATTGACGCTTTCCCTGAAACAGGCTGGGATAAGGTGATGGATCTGAATGTTAAATCGCCTTTCTTTTTAATTCAGAAGTGTCTGCCTTTATTACGTGTATCGGCCAATGCCGAAGATCCGGCCCGTATTATTAATATCGCTTCTATTAACGGTATTACTTATCCAGGTATGCCAAATTACTCTTACTCGGCGAGTAAGGCTGCCATGATACAAATGACCAGCCATTTAGCAGTTGATTTGGTTAAAGAGCATATCAATGTGAATGCCATTGCACCGGGACTGTTCCCCAGTAAAATGACGGCTTTTGCTGTCGATGGTCAGGAAGAAGCCGTTGGCGCGACTATTCCTCGCGGCCGTATAGGCAGCCCTGAAGATGCTGCTGGTACCGTGATCTACCTCTCTTCACGAGCTTCGGCTTGGGTTGTGGGCCATACACTGGCGCTGGATGGCGGTATGATTGCAGCGGCAGGCTAGGCTTCTACAATAACCGGAAATAAACATCATGCGTTGGTTAAAACGGCTGCTATTTATTGTTTTTATTTTAGTCTTGGTAGCTGTCGGGCTGTTTTTCTATTTTCTCTATGTGCCAGCAGTGGAAAAGCCCAGCCTTGCTGGAAACTTTGCCACTGACAAGCTGGTGGTAGATGACAACGAGCGTAGTTTCTCCTGGTATACACCAGCTAATAAAGCTAACAAGCCCGCGTTAATCTTTTTTCTGCATGGCTCCAATAATAGTGCCGATATTATCCGTATGGCCACAGCCTATGAATTTGACCAGTTAGCCGAGCAGCACGGCTATATTATGGTCTATCCACAAGGGTATAAAAAACACTGGAATGATTGCCGGGGCTCGGCAAGCTATGCTGCCAATACGGACAATATCGACGATATCGCATTCTTTAAGGCGATGATTAATTACTTTGTCGACAAGGCTTCGATTGATCGTGAGCAGGTTTTTGTGGCCGGTATTTCTAACGGTGGCCAGCTGGCCTATAAGCTGGCCTTTGAATCCCCGGAATCCGTTACGGCGATAGCCACGTTTGCCGCCAACCTCCCCGAACAGAGTAACCTGGATTGCAGTCAGTCTGGCCAGCCAATATCCGTGGCTATTTTTAATGGCACTGAAGATGCCATCAACCCCTATAACGGTGGTCTGGTTGACCTGTTTGGCGATACCAGCCGTGGCGTTGTGTTATCAACCCGTGAAACCGTTGATTACTGGCTGCGCCTCGCGGGTATCACTTCAGCAGCGCAAGAAAAAACACTGCCTGAGCGGGATGGTTTAGCTCATACCTCGGTGATTGAACAGCGCTGGCAAAATAACGAAGGTATTCAAGTCCGCTTTTATAGCCTTCAGGGCTCAGGCCATGTCATGCCCTCAACGATTACCCGTGCCCCCAGAATCCTCGGTGAGAAATCCGGGGATATTTCAGGCGCAGAGGAAATTATCGACTTCTTTCTCAATCAATCGGAATAGCCGTTTCCGACTTTACCTCATTGATCACCACATAAGTATGGGTTTGGGCAATACCCGGTGTGGTGGCCAGTTGTTCGCCTAAAAAGCGTTGGTAATCCTGCATATCCTTAACCCGGATTTTAATTAGATAATCAAAACCCCCCGCTACCATTTGGCATTCCTGTACCTCAGGCATCGCCCGCATATATTGGTCGAACTCTTGCAGTGCTTCGGTGGTGGTGCTGTTAAGGGATATTTCGATATAAGCGCAGAGCTTCTTTTCTAATTTAATGGGGTCTAGCAGGGCAATATAGTGGCTGATAAAACCGTCCGCTTCTAAACGCTTAACACGTTCAAGGCAGGGCGTGGGGCTTAAATTAGCGTGGCGGGAGAGCTCGACGTTTGAGATGCGACCGTGTTGTTGCAGTTTATCCAGAATACGACGATCAGTGCGATCCAGCTGGGCCAGAGTTCTGCTCATGGGGGCTCCTTTCATAAAGCATAAAATATATTTAATTAAGCTTAATCCAGGTTTTAATATCGTATTAACTCGATATTTGAAGGCTAATATTGCAGCTACCTAGGCAAAATGCAAATTTAATAAAGCTGCATTGGAGCCCCTTACTATGACACTAGCTGCCTTACGCCATCAGATTCGCCAGTTAACCCATCAAGACGAGCATCAGGCGGTGGAATACTTACTGGCTATTGCCAGTACTGACGAGGTAAGCCGTGAACAGATATTATCGCAATCGCGAGACTTGGTCAGTCAGTGTCGCAGTGATAAATCGGGCAAGGGCACCATGGATGCGTTTTTACAGGAGTTTGGCCTGTCCAATAAAGAAGGTGTCGCTCTAATGTGTTTGGCCGAGGCTTTATTGCGGGTGCCTGATGGCATTACCGCCGACCGCTTAATTGCTGAAAAAATCAGCCAGGGTAATTGGTCTTGCCACCGCGGCAAGTCAGACTCTCTATTTGTGAATGCCTCCACTTGGGGCTTAATGCTAACCGGGAAAATAGTCGCTCTGGATACGGAGATTACCCAACAAACTGATAGTTGGGTGACTCAATTGGTTAGCAAGGTCAGTGAACCTGTTGTGCGCAGGGCGGTATTGCAAGCCATGAGGATTATGGGCGGGCAATATGTATTGGGCCGCACGATTGATGAAGGTATGCAGCGCGGTGTTAAAGAAAACCCTGCAAGGACACGCTTTTCTTTTGATATGTTGGGGGAGGGCGCGCGGACTGAGGCGGATGCAGAGAACTATTATCAGGCTTACTATCAGGCGATTAGCCGCATTGGTAAAAACAACGCTAAGACGACGGTAGTGGGTGCCAATGGTATTTCCGTAAAACTCTCAGCGCTTTATTGCCGCTATCACTATTCGCACCAGAACGGTGTTATGTCCGTATTGCTACCGCGTATCAAAGCCTTATGTCTATGTGCAAAAGAGTATGGTTTAGGCCTAAGTATTGATGCAGAAGAGTCAGAGCGTTTAGATATGTCTCTGGATATTTTTGCATCGCTGGCCGAGGATAAAGAACTCGCTGACTGGGAGGGTTTGGGTTTTGTATTACAGGCCTATCAAAAACGCGCGCCGGCGGTGGCTGATTGGTTAATTGCCCTGGGGCAGGAAAGCGGGCGTCGTTTAATGGTGCGTCTGGTTAAAGGGGCTTATTGGGATGCGGAAATTAAACATGCTCAGGAACAGGGGTTTAAAGATTACCCCGTCTTTACCCGTAAGGCCAATACCGATTTATGTTATCAGGTTTGTGCTGAAAAATTATTAGCAGCCACAGAGGCTATCTATCCGCAATTTGCTACCCATAATGCCTATACCGTATGCCTGGTGTTGGCGATAGCTAAAGGCAAAGACTTTGAGTTTCAGCGCCTGCATGGGATGGGAGAATTGCTCTATAAGCATCTCGAGCTGACTGCTAAGCCTGCGCCATTACGGGTATATGCTCCGATTGGCCAGCACCAGGATTTATTGCCCTATTTAGTCCGTCGCCTATTGGAAAACGGTGCCAATAGTTCTTTTGTAAACCGTTTTTTAGATCGGCAAACCCCAGTAGAAGCATTATTAGATGATGTCTATACCCAGGTGCTGCAATACCGACCCTACCGCCATCCCAATATTCCTTTGCCGCCAGGTATTTATCGGGCGGCCGGAGATAAGCGGGATAATGCCAAAGGGATTGACCTGGATAACCCTATTGCGGTGGAACGCTTGCTGACCGTGATTAATACAGACAACAGCGACCGGCAAGCCAGCGCTATTGTCGGTGGTGAGCAATGTGGCGGCGTATTTGAAGAAGTGGTTTCTCCGGCAGATAGACACCGTGTCGTCGGTCATATTGCTGAAGCACAAGATAAGGATGTGCAGCGCGCTTTACTGTTAGCCCATACTGCGCAACCGGATTGGCAGGGTCTGAGCGGAGAGTTTAGAGCGGTTATTCTGGAGCGGATGGGGGATATCTTAGAGCAGCACACTGAAGAATTAATGGCCATTATCGTTGCCGAAGCAGGGCGTACTATTGCTGATGCCTTATCAGAAGTCCGAGAGGCAGTAGATTTTTGTCGTTATTATGCACAGTCAGCCAGATATTATTTTTCTGGCCATAGCAATTCATTAACCGCATGCGGTACGTTTTTATGTATTAGCCCGTGGAATTTCCCTTTAGCGATTTTTACCGGTCAGATTGCCGCCGCTTTAGCAGCGGGTAATAGCGTGCTGGCAAAACCTGCCGAGCAAACCCCCTTGGTGGCAGCCAGAGCTGTGGCTTTATTTCACAGTGTGGGAGTGCCGGTTGATAATTTACATCTACTACCCGGCGATGGTGCCCGTATCGGCGCGACGTTATTATCCGACCCACGTCTATCCGGCGTAGCCTTTACTGGTTCAACAGAAACCGCACAGATTATTTCTCGGCAATTAGCGTTACGTGAGGGTAACCCCGTGCCATTAATTGCTGAAACCGGTGGCCAGAATGCCATGATTGTTGACTCAACTGCGCTACCAGAACAGGTCGTTGATGATGTGATTGCCTCAGCATTTTTAAGTGCAGGCCAGCGTTGTTCGGCACTGCGTGTGCTCTATATACAGGAGGATATTGCCGATAAAGTCTTATCCATGTTGGCCGGTGCTATGGATGCTTTAAGCCTGGGTGATCCGGCTAAGTTATCAACGGATATTGGCCCAGTGATTGATAAAGAGGCTTTGCAAGGTTTGCAGAGCCATATAAAACATCTGCATAAAACCGCCAGATTTATTGCTACCGTCACTGTAGAAGGGGAGCAAGCTTTGGCGGGATATTTTTTCGCGCCCCATGTCTTTGAAATTCAATCCTTAAACGAACTGCCCCGGGAAGTCTTTGGGCCTGTACTACATGTGGTTCGTTATCGTGCCTGTGATTTAAAGCAAGTCCTGGATGAAATTAATCAAAGTGGTTATGGCTTGACGCTGGGGGTGCATAGTCGGATTGAAGCAGTAGCGGAGTATATTTACCGGCAGACAAGGGTAGGTAATACCTATATCAACCGCAATACGGTGGGGGCTGTCGTGGGTGTTAATCCATTCGGTGGTCATGGTTTGTCGGGTACTGGGCCAAAAGCTGGCGGGCCCTATTATTTATTGCGGTTTGCCAATACAGTGCCGGATGATAAGGGAGGTGCTGTTGATGAGGATGCAGTACAGGTATGTCAAAAGCTGATTGCTTTATCCGAGCAGTATTTACAGCACTCCGAGCTACTGCCTGGCCCTACCGGCGAAGAGAATAGACTTACTTTATACGGCCGTGGACGTATTGTTTGTGTTGTTCGCGATGCCTATACAGACGCCAATATAGCTCAGTTGCTTGCTTTGCCTCTGCTAGCTGGCTGCTCGGTACAGGTGGCGGCTGAACCGGCTAGTCGGGCTAAAGTAACTCGCATAATCAAACATGTTAAAAATACGGTGTTAGACTTTATTAGTCTTTCAGAGCTTGAGGATTGCCTGGTCAGTGCAGAAATTGCTGGTGTCAGCCTGTTATATGATGACCCGGACTTGGCCTTGGTAAAACAGCGATTAGCTGCTCGTCAAGGGGCTCTTTTACCGCTGGTTGTGTTACCGAGCCATACTCAGTGGATAAATAATAAGTATCAATCTTTAGCCTTGTTGATGCGTTTTGTTATCGAGAAAACAAGAACGGAAAATTTAGTGGCAAGAGGCGGGAATACTCAGTTATTTAATTTAACTGAGTAGTTGTAATCGTGATGAGTAAGACTTAAAGATACAGGGGATTATGTACCGCTATCTTTTTTGTCGCTTGGTTTTTACAGTGATGTAGGTTACCTTTGGCTGCAGAATAATAAATCGCCAACTTCTCAATGGACTGCTATGAACTCTCTTACCCTAAAACCGCTATTTTTCTCTGTCTTTATTACCTTTTTATCACTTTGGCTGACGGCCTGTGATAGTAGTGATAGTGATTCTTCCTGCTCGGTTAATGGTGATACTGATGGCCACTTATTACGCTGTGGTGAGTTAGATATTGCAGTCGATGGTGAGGGGTACTTTATTGTATCTGACAATAGTGGCGGCAGCTTCTATAGCCGCTCTGTCACACTAAACATTGAAGATGAGCAATTGCTAACCGCTGAGGGTTATAAGGTCAATGGGTTCTTGTCAGTCGGCAATATGCGTGTGGGTGGAACGCCAGTCGCCATTGACCTTGGTGATGTTGAAATCACAACGGTTGATATTGATGAGGCTGGTGTTATTAGTGCTCAGGTGTCAGGTACCACTACCGTCATTGCGCAGATTGCTCTGGCCAAATTTATAGCCCCCTATTTTCTGGAAGAGTCAGTAGAGGGGGTGTATAGCCAAACCGCAGCATCGGGTGAGCCAGTTGTTGGGACTGCCGGGTCTGGCGAGCTGGGTGCTTTAGCGGTAGGTGACGTCGAGGTTGAGGCTATTGATAATGCTTTCGACTTATCGGTCAGTGGCGATGGTTATTTTGTTTTGGATAATCAGGTAGAAGAAATCTATGCGCAGAATATTCGTTTGGCCAAAACCTTGTCCGGCTCGCTGGCCCTGCTTGATACTGAGCCTGAAGATGCCTACCAGCCTCAGGCCTATTTAGCCGATAGCAACGGTGATATCACCAACATTATCGATGATTTGTTATTCCCCTTGTCTGATTTAGCGCCACAGCAAACAGCTGCAGTCGCATTAGAGGTCAATCTGGATTCACGCAGCGGCCTACCAGCTGCCACGCCATTTAATGCACTTGATAGCACCTCATTTACCCACCAGTTTTCTGTTGATATCTACGATAGCCGGGGGCAGAGCCATACCCTGAACCTCTATTTTGTTAACACAGCGGCTGCCGGTGTTTGGCAACTCTATCTTTATATAGCCGATGATAATGGTACCCCGCAAAATGTGATTGCCATTGGTAGTGGTTATTTTGAAGTGACCTTTTCAGCAGAAGGGGCTCTGGAAACTACTGTGCCAACTGAGCTAACCGTTGATGGTTGGAACCCGGAAGGCGCTGCGCAGTCCTCTTCCAGTGGAGCCACCGCCGATGTGTCAGATTTTAGTGTGTCTCTGGATGGCAGTACTGAGGCGGGTAGCGATTTTGCCGCGCAGTCGGTTGAACAGGATGGCTTTGCTTCGGGCTCATTAGTTAGCCTGGAATTTGATAGCTGCGGTTTGTTTTATGCCAGCTATAGCAACGGTGAGACTATGGTCTTGGGTCAATCAGCCTTGGCTGTATTTGCAGCGCCTTCGGCTTTGGCGTCTGCCGGTGATGGCCTTTTTCAGGCCACAGCCGAGTCTGGTGCTGCGGACTATGGTGTCGCCTGTGAGACTGATTTTGGCGAGATTACCGGTGATATTATCAATCCGTGATTGAATACTTTAGCTAGCTTGTGACAACCAGATAACAGACCAGCTCCTTACGCCCACTATTCTCAATCGTATGCTGTAAATCAGCGCGGTAGTGGGCGGAATCCCCCTCCGATAAATTACAGTCGGTATCACCGGCGATCACTCTGGCACTGCCACTGGCAACCGTTAACAGCTCTTTAGTGCCCTCATAATGTGGGGCGCTGGCCAGGCGGGCTTTGGGGGCGATTCTTAACTCATAAAACTCTATATTTTTTTCCATATGCAGCGGAGAGAGCGTGCGGATTTGGCATTCATCATCAGAGCGAAACAGATTACTGGCATCGTCACCATGGACCACTTCAATTGGGGATGCGGCCCAGGGCTGGTCAACCAACTCGCCAATACTGATCCCAAAAGCCTGAGCAATACGGAAGGTTACCGTCAGAGTAGGGTTGGCCTGGCCCCGTTCTATCTGGCTTAACATCGACCGGCTAACCCCGGAGGCTGTGGCTAACTGTTCTAATGTCAGCTTGTTCTTTTTGCGCAGCTCAGTAACCCGGCTACAGAGCACCTGGCTGGTCTCGTCCGGTGTTGGTGCGGGGTTGCTGTTCTTTTTATTTGGCATATTATTTCTCTTATGTCGGATTAATATCTTGCATATAGGAATTTATAATTCTATGATGCAGGAAATTTATCTCATATAGTAAACAAGGTGGAGTTTAACAGCTTGGCTGTAAAGGTCCACATCCGGTGGTTATTAAAAGGAACTTAAAATGAAAGCGTTGGTAAAAAAGCAGGGGGGTGAGGGGCTCTGGCTGCAAGATGTCCCTGAACCCGAAATCGGTATTAATGATGTGCTGATTAAAATCAAACGTACCGCGATCTGCGGTACGGACTTACATATCTATAACTGGGATGACTGGGCACAAAAGACGATCCCCGTGCCGATGACCGTAGGCCATGAGTTTGTCGGTGAAATTGTTGAGGTGGGTAGTAATGTCAATGACTACCGCGCAGGGCAAATTGTCTCCGGTGAGGGGCATGTGGTTTGCGGTCGCTGCCGAAACTGTATGGCGGGGCGGCGGCATTTATGTGCACAGACCAGTGGTATTGGTGTAGATCGACCGGGCGCGTTTGCAGAATATTTATCCCTACCCATGGCCAATGTCTGGGAACATCGAGAAGGTATTGACCTGGATATTGCCTCTTTATTCGACCCCTTAGGTAATGCAGTCCATACCGCTTTGCAATATGACCTGCTGGGTGAAGATGTGTTAATTACCGGGGCTGGGCCTATTGGTGCCATGGCTGCCGCCGTATGCCGACATGCAGGTGCGCGCCATGTGGTGATTACCGATATTAACCCCCAGCGATTAGAGCTGGCGAAAAAACTGGGCGCTACCTATACCGTTAATCCCGTGCAGGAAGACTTGGCTGATGTCAGAAAGAAACTGGGCATGAGTGAGGGTTTTGATGTAGGTCTGGAAATGTCCGGTAACCCTTCAGCCTTTAAAGATCTGTTAGCCAATATGTGTCATGGCGGCAAGGTTTCGATTCTGGGTATCCCCAGCGAGTCTCTGGCGATCGATTGGAATACGGTGATCTTTAATATGCTGACACTAAAGGGGATTTATGGCCGTGAAATGTATGAAACCTGGTACAAAATGTCAGTTATGATTGAGTCCGGTTTGGATATTTCACAGGTGATAACACACCGCTTGCATTACACCGAGTTTCAGCAGGGTTTTGATGCCATGAATGCCGGTGAAGCCAGCAAAGTGATTTTAAATTGGGAATAACACAAGGAGATAATTGTGTACGGTGATTTTCAACAACATCTTGCCAGTGAGCTTGCTGCCATAGAAGCTGCCGGGCTTTATAAGCGCGAGCGAGAAATTACCTCGCCACAGGGTGCTCATATCGGTGTTGCCAGCGGTGAAGTACTTAACCTCTGCGCCAATAATTATTTGGGTCTTGCCCAGCATCCGGCGGTCAATGCCGCCGCCACACAGGGTTTAGAACAGTGGGGTTATGGTATGGCCTCGGTGCGTTTTATTTGCGGCACGCAAACGTTGCATACACAACTTGAAGAAAAACTCAGTCAGTTTTTGGGTATGGAGTCGACCATTTTGTACCCTTCCTGTTTTGATGCCAACGGCGGTTTATTTGAAACCCTACTGGGTGAAGAGGATGCCATTATTTCTGATGAGCTTAACCATGCCAGCATTATTGACGGGGTACGTTTATGTAAAGCTAAGCGCTTCCGTTATAAAAATAATAATATGGCTGACCTTGAGGCACAATTACAGGCAGCGGATCAGGCGGGCGCCCGTTTTAAATTAATTAGCACCGACGGTGTTTTTTCCATGGATGGCTATATTGCCCAACTGGATAAAATTTGTGACCTTGCGGATAAGTATCAGGCTTTGGTGCATTTTGATGATGCCCATGCCACCGGCTTTGTTGGTGCTAATGGTCGCGGTACTCATGAGTATCGCGGCTGTATGGATAGGGTGGATATTATTACCGGTACCTTAGGCAAAGCCTTGGGTGGAGCCAGTGGTGGCTTTACCAGTTCACGTAAAGAAGTCGTGGATTTATTACGCCAGCGCTCACGCCCTTATTTGTTTTCCAATACCGTTGCGCCGCCGGTGGTGGCAGGTGCGATTAAAGCCTTGGATATCGTCAGTGAATCCAGTGAGCTTAGAGATCGGCTGCAGAAAAATACCGAATATTTCAGGGCGGGTTTAACCGAGTTGGGTTTTGACTTATTGCCAGGTGAACATGCCATCGTACCGGTGATGTTGCACGATGCAGCATTGGCAGCCCAATTTGCAGAAGCGATGTTGGTCGAAGGAATCTATGTGGTGGCGTTTTCTTTTCCTGTAGTGCCAAAAGGCAAGGCGCGTATTCGAACCCAAATGTCGGCGGCTTTAACACAGGAGGACCTTGATATGGCTATTGTCGCTTTTGCAAACGTTAAACAACAGTTGGGCATATAAAACAGCCAGCCACAGAATCAGTCTGAGCCACAATCATTTGTAGGGTGGATTATAATCCACCGCGCCCAGCGATGAGCCGCCATAACCGGTGGATAATAATCCACCCTGCGGGCTTGAGTTTATCTACAGTATTTGTTTCCGAGCATTAATGCGCGAAGGCGGGATTCGTGCATTGCAGGCCACCGCAACTATTGTAAAACAACGACCATACCTGTAAGTTGGCTGCTAGCTTAAAAGGATTAAGCCTCCCAAAATTTTCAGCGACAAGGATGACGCTATGAGCCTACCTTTTCTCTTTTTTAACCTCCTTCTGTTGCAAACTATAGTTTGCAGAAGTATGGTGCCGGTGTGCTTATGATTGAGCTTGCATACCCCTGTCCCATGATTATCTATTCTTGCCAGAATGGTACAGAGCCTTTTACTGAGTGGTTTAATGAAATATCCGATACAAGGGATCGAAGAAGAATTCTGTCCCGACTACGCCGTATGGAGAAGGGTTATTGGGGAGATTATAAGTCACTTAAAAAGGGTGCTTATGAGCTAAGGTTATTTTTCGGCCCGGGTTATCGACTGTATTTTGGTGTTGATCGGGGGTAGTTAGTGGTGTTGTTACTCGGTGGTGACAAGCGCTCACAAAGCAAAGATATCGACAGAGCCGCCCGTTATTGGCAGGAGTATTTAAGCAATGAGTAAACGCAATTACAGAACGTTGGATAAGCTGGAAGAAAACTATTTTCGCGAACACCCGGAAGAAATTGAAATTTACCTGAAAGAAATTTTTGAGCTCTATGCCGAGGATGGTGATTCCGCCGTGCTGCTAGCTTCGCTGCGAGTCATAGCGAAAGTCAAAGGTATTAGCGCCTTGGCAAAAGAAACTGGCATGACCAGGCAGGGTTTGCAGAAAGCGCTCTCTAGCAAGGGAAACCCTCGGTTGGATAATGTAAATGCCATTATCCGGTCTATCGGATTTCAGTTGGTTCCGCAGCGCAGGGTGTAATAAGTTTATTCCTCCAGTTCTCCTGCATGGCTATACAAACGATCAATCAACTGACTAAATACTTCCCGCTCCTGTTTATTAAAGCAAGTCAGTAAATCCTGTTCATACTTATAAGAAATTGGCACCATCTCATCATAAACCGACAAGCCAGTTTTTGTCAGCATCAAAATCGACCGGCGCTTATCGTCTTTATCAAAGCTGCGAGTAATCAATTTTCTCGATAACAGCTTACTAATCGCCCGGCTTAATATCGACTTTTCAATCTGGGTTCGGGCAGAGACTTCGTCCGCAGAAGCCTCAGGGTATTCACCGAGTACAGCCATAATGCGCCATTCAGTAATCGATAGTGCAAACTTGCCCTTATAAGTCTGGGCAATGATACCGCTAACTTTATTAGAGAGGATAGATAGCCGGTAGGGCAGGTAGCGTTCCAGAGTCAGGATTTGTTGTTTGTTGATTTTTTTAGTCATGGTGTTTTCACACTTTATTTTTATTGGGCAGCCTAAATTGCATAGCGAATATCAAACTGTGTTGTTTTGGCAATAGGCCGAACCTTTCTACTATCGTATTTTTTCAGCTCAACAATACCGTATTTTTCCATGGTCTTCAGGGTGCGGCTAAGGTTGCCGGGTTTGCGCCCACTTAATTCCGCCAGTTCGCTTATCGTCTGAGGATGATATTCATTTATCTGCTTAAGTAAGCGCACATTATTATCGCTCAGCACTTCGCTTAATGATTTGATAGAGCTAAACCATACCTTGGGTTCCCCCGCTTTTACGTTTAACTTACCGGCGGCAATGGCTTTCACACGCTCCTGAAACTGCTTGCGTGGCATAATGCCTATTTTTAATGTTTTCATTCTGATAGTTCCTCAATGATTCGGTTTACTTCAGTAAAAAAGTCTTCCAGCAATTGTTGGGCACTTGTGAAGGTGTAAAGTACGCCTTTGTCTGTCTCTGATCGATGTTGGTGATCAAAGCTTATATGCCTGCCACCAAACCCTTGTTTGCCTCTACTTTGTTGGGGCTTAACGGCATGTGCATTATCAAACCTCATAATGCGCTGGTTGAAGCGGTTATGCAGTGGCAGTAACCTTATAAGCCTCAATTTTGTACCAATAACCATTTTCTTCAGTATATTCAGTACCATGCAGCTCTAATAATATATCCAATCCTGAGTCGAGACTCATATAGCTATCCTTGCTAATGCTTATCTTTTTACATCATATGTATCATCTGATGATAAGTAAAGCCCAGAGTATCACTTTGCTTTCCCTTCTGAGGGTAAGGCGTTAGCGGCCTGACTTATATGCTGTTACAGCTGCTTATCAAAACAGGCTTGACATTAGTTGTTATTACAACCAATAATAGTTGCTATTACAACTAAACAGAGCTTCAAGCTCTTTTACAATTATTGTTTATAGGATAAGTGCATAACGCGGGAGAGCAAAATGACTGACTTGTTTGATAATCCAATGGGGTTGGATGGATTTGAATTTGTAGAGTTTTCAGCGCCGGATAAAGGTGTGCTTGAACCAGTATTTGAGATGATGGGATTTACCCATGTGGCCAACCATCGCAGCAAAGATGTACTGCTCTTCAGGCAGGGCGATATCAACTTTATTATTAACTATGAACCTAATAGCTACGCCTATTTCTTTACTCAGGAACATGGCCCTTCTGCCTGTGGTATGGCCTTTAGAGTCCATGATGCCCGCAAAGCCTATGAACGTGCCATTGAAATGGGCGCACAGCCGGTGGATATTCCCGTAGGCCCGATGGAGCTACGACTTCCTGCCATCAAAGGTATTGGCGGTGCGCCGCTGTATTTAATTGATCGTTATAAGCAGGGTGCTTCCATCTACGATATTGATTTTGACTATATCGAAGGGGTCGATCGCAACCCTGTAGGCTGTGGTTTTAAAGTTGTCGACCACTTAACCCATAATGTCTATCGCGGCAGAATGGATTATTGGGCTAAATTCTACGAGAGTATTTTTAACTTCCGTGAAATTCGCTACTTCGATATCAAAGGCGAATATACCGGCTTGCTGTCAAGAGCTATGTCCGCCCCCGATGGAAAGATTCGTATACCCTTGAATGAAGAAGCCTCACAAGGTGGTCAGATTGAAGAGTTTCTAATGGCCTATAATGGCGAAGGTATTCAACATATCGCCTTTGAAACCGATGATCTGCCAGGCAGCTGGGATCAACTAAAAGCCCGGGGTGTGCCTTTTATGACTGCGCCCCCGGATACCTACTATGCCATGCTGGAAGAGCGTTTGCCGGGCCATGGTGAACCGGTTGCAGAGCTACAATGCCGGGGTATTCTACTGGATGGTTCCACCCAAAATAATGATCCCCGTTTATTACTGCAAATTTTTTCCGAGACCTTAATTGGCCCGGTATTTTTTGAATTTATTCAACGCAAACGGGATGAAGGCTTTGGCGAAGGTAATTTTAAAGCGCTATTTGAATCCATAGAACGCGATCAGGTTAACCGCGGCACCATCGATACCCGTCAGGCAGGGGAGAGCGCGTAATGAATATCCAGCGTATTCATCATGTGGCCTACCGCTGCCATAACGCTAAAGAAACCGTGGCGTTTTACCAGCAGGTAATGAATATGGACTTCCAACTGGCTATCGCTGAAAACGAAGTCCCCTCAACCAAAGCCCCTGACCCTTATATGCATGTCTTTCTCGATGCGGGCAATGGAAATGTGCTGGCATTTTTTGAGCTGCCCAACTCACCGGCCATGGATAAAGACCGCAATACACCAGATTGGGTGCAACATATTGCCTTTGAAGTGGAAAGTGTTGAGGCCTTGCTGGAAGCCAAAGCTTCCGTAGAGGCGGAAGGTATTACGGTCATCGGCCCGGTAGAACATACCATTTTTAAATCCATCTATTTTTTTGACCCCAATGGCCACCGTTTAGAGTTGGCCGCCAATACCGCCAAGCCGGGTATGCTGGAGCGCCTGCATAAACTCGCCCCCGCGATGATAGAAGAATGGGACCAAACCAAGCGCGCCCCGCAACATGCGGCGTGGTTGCACCAGTCATAAAAGGAAATTGTAATGAAATTAGCTTCATTAAATTATGGCCGCGATGGCCGCTTGGTGGTGGTTAATAATGCCTTGGACCGCTATACCAGTGCTACCGATATTGCGCCTACCTTGCAGGCAGCCTTAGATGATTGGGCTAACTGCGAAGTCCCTTTACGTGATTTATTTCAACAGTTAGAAAACCATACCATCAAAGGTGAAGCCTTTGAGCAAAGACACTGCGCTTCACCGTTACCGCGCGCCTATCACTGGGCCGATGCTAGCGCCTATGTCAACCATGTTGAGCTGGTGCGCAAAGCCCGCAATGCAGAAATGCCGGCAAGCTTTTGGACTGACCCTTTAATCTATCAGGGCGGTTCCGATACCTTTATTGGCCCCTATGAAGATATCGCCATGGCAGATGAAAGCTGGGGTATTGATTTTGAAGCGGAAGTGGCTGTTGTACTGGATGATGTACCCATGGGAGTTTCGGCAGATAATGCCGCAGAGTATATCAAGCTGATTATGCTGGTTAATGATGTTAGCTTGCGCAATCTAATCCCCGGTGAGCTGGCCAAAGGTTTTGGTTTTTATCAGGCCAAGCCCTCATCCTCATTCTCCCCTGTCGCCATTACTCCCGATGCACTGGGTGATGCATGGCAGGATGGGAAAGTGCATTTGCCATTAAGTGTTACGCTTAACGACCAACTGATCGGTGCCCCTAATGCCGGTTTGGATATGACTTTTAATTTCCCCAGCTAATTGCCCATGCCGCTAAATCGCGTCCGCTAGGCGCTGGCACCATTATCGGCTCCGGTACTGTTTCCAATCTTGATCGCTCCAGCGGTTCCTGTTGTCTGGCAGAAGTCAGAATGCTTGAAACTATAGCCGATGGAAAACCCACGACCGAATTTATGCGCTTTGGTGACAGGGTGGTGATTAATATGCTGGATACAGATAACCAAAACCTTTTCGGTGATATTAACCAGCGTGTAGTGCGTTACCCTTAGGGATAGGAGCTCACCATGGATAAGGCATTACTGGGTACTGGCACTTTTACAGGTCAGGACCCTATCTTTCGTTTATTACAACAATACCGTCAGGACCAACGCCCCTATAAGCTGGATTTGGGTATTGGTGTCTACCGCGATCATCTTAATCGCTCGCCCATCTTTGCTGCGATAAAACAAGCAGAACAATGGCGCGTCGATAATGAAGAAGATAAAGCCTATATCGGCCCCTTGGGTGATATCGCCTTTTGCCAGGCGATTAGTGAATTAGCCTTGGGCCAAACACTGGCGCAAACCTTATCGCAGCGCATAGCCTATGCCCAAACCCCGGGTGGAGTAGGCGCACTGCGTTTAGCGTTTGAGTTATTAAAATCCACCAACCCGGATGGCACCCTTTGGGTAAGTGATACCACCTGGCAAGTCCATCACCCCATAGCTGAGGGGGCAGGCTTGCCCGTTAATACCTATGCCTACTACCAGCGCGAACTAGGGCGTTTGCCCTTTACTGATTTGCTGGAACAATTAATGGCAGCAAAGGCCGGTGATGCGATTTTATTACAGGCCGGTTGTCATAACCCCACCGGTCTGGATTTTTCATTAGAGCAGTGGCAGCTATTAGCAGAGCTATGCCAGCAAAAGCAATTACTGCCGGTTATCGATATGGCCTACCACGGTTTAGGGGCGGGCCTTGAAATAGAACAGCAAGGTTTACAGCTAATGGCTAAATCCCTTAGCGAATTAATTCTCTGCTATACCTGCTCAAAAAACTTTGGTTTATACCGCGATAGAACCGGTATGGTAATGGCCTTATCCGCCACACCTGAACATAGGCCCGTACTAGAACAACAATGGATGCAATTGGCTACCCAACATTATTTTACGCCTCCTGCTCACGGTGCCAGTTTGGTAAAGCGTATCCTGCAACAACCAGCGTTACGTACCCTCTGGTGTGAAGAGTTGGAGGCCATCCGCCAGCGTTTAATTACCATCCGTTTACAGCTAACAAAAGCCCTAAGTGCTGCGATACCTCAACGTCAGTGGGATTTTTTATTACAGGGTAGCGGTATGTTTGCCATGTTCCCCCTAAGCAGCGTAGAAATATTAGCCTTGCAAAGCCATCACGCAATTTATATTGTGGATAACGGGCGGGTTAACCTATCCGGTATCAACGAGAAAAACCTACCAGTCTTAGTAGCCGCGATTGCCGAACGGATTACGGATACTGAGCTTGAGGAATTAGAGAATGCTGCAGCTATATAGTTACTATCGTTCATCCGCCGCTTACCGCGTCCGTATTGCCCTGGCCTTAAAAGGACTGGCCTTTGAGTCTATTCCAGTTAACCTGCTGGAGCAGGAAAATTATCGACAAAGCTATCTTGATAAAAACCCGCAGGGTTTAGTACCAGCCTTGGATATTGGTGGGCAGATACTTAACCAGTCGCTGGCCATTATGGAATATCTGGAAGAAGTTAACCCCAAGCCCGCCTTATTACCCGCTGACCCTATCGAAAGAGCACAGATCAGATCGCTAGCCTATGAGGTCGCTATTGATATCCATCCTATTAATAATCTACGGATTATTAATTTTCTGACCAGTGAGTGGCAACATAGCGAAAGTAACAAGTTTGAATGGTTACACCACTGGATGACTACCGGTTTTGCAGCAATAGAAAACCGTTTACAGCAGGGCAGTCAGGGCCAGTTTTGTTTTGGTGATACCGTGACATTGGCTGATATCTGCCTAATCCCGCAAGTCTATAATGCCCACCGTTTTGAATGCCCTATGGATGACTTTCCGCTAATTAATGCTATTGTTAGCCACTGTAATACGTTGGATGCCTTTAAGCGTGCCGCACCAGAGGCGCAACCTGATAGCCCTTAAACCATTGGCTAGCATGAGTAACCTATGAAGCTAGAAATTACGAATGACCCTAGAGTTGAGGATGATGACTATATCATTGGTAAAACTCGGGAATATAACTCGAAGTATGTACCCAATGAGTTTGAGCTGTTATCGGTTTTTTATAAAACTAAAGATGGTGAGGTTATAGCGGGCCTCACTGGTAAGACCTTCTGGGATTGGCTTCATGTAGATTACTTATGGGTTAGTGAACCCAGAAGGGGTGATGGTCTCGGTTCAAAAGTAATGCTTGCAGCTGAAAAGGAAGCCATAGAACGAGGTTGTGTTGGCTCAACATTGGATACATTTAGCTTTCAGGCATTGGAATTTTATAAATCGCTTGATTATTCTATCGTGGGCACACTTTCCGGCTATATGGGAAAATATGAAAGGTATTTTCTACAAAAGAGGTTGGGGTAAAGTAAGTTATAAGATCACCAGAGCATTATTTGTACTAAGTGCTTTGGTTTATATTGGAAATTATAGGCGAAAAAATGACTCTATGGACCCCCGATAGCTGGAGAGCCTTACCCGCTTTGCAGCAACCCCACTATAACGACCAGGCGCAACTGCTAACTATAGAAGAACAGTTACGCCAGCAGCCGCCACTGGTCTTTGCCGATGAAGTTAGCCAATTGCGCCGGCAATTAGCGGATGCGGCCCAAGGCAAAGCCTTTTTATTACAAGGGGGCGATTGCGCAGAAACCTTTGCAGATTTTTCCTCCGCAGGTATCAGGGATTTATTTAAAGTCCTGATGCAAATGGCAGTGGTATTAACCTATGCGGGCCGCAAGCCGGTGATTAAAGTAGGGCGCTTAGCGGGGCAGTTTGCCAAACCCCGCTCAGCGGATACAGAAGTACGTGAGGGTATAGAGCTACCGTCCTTCCGTGGTGATAGCGTTAATGGTGTTGAGTTTACCGCCGCCGCAAGAGCCGCTGACCCTGAGCGTATGCTACAGGCATATCATCAATCTACAGCAACATTAAATCTGGTGCGCGCTTTTGCCCAGGGTGGCTTGGCGGATCTACATCAGGTTAATGACTGGATTTTAAGTTTTGTTCGCGGCAACCCTGGCTGTGACCAGTATTTACAGTTGGCCCATCAAATTAAGGATGCATTGGCTTTTATGGAGGTCTGCGGTATTACCTCAGAGACCAGTTCGGCGTTAAGGAGCACCACCTTATTTACCTCCCATGAGGCATTGCTATTAAATTACGAGCAGGCCCTAACCCGACAGGATAGTACTTCAGGTCAATGGTTTGATTGTTCGGCGCATATGTTATGGGTGGGTGAGCGTACCCGTCAGTTGGATGGTGCGCATATTGAGTTTCTGCGGGGTATTGCGAACCCTGTGGGCGTAAAGATTAGTAATGCGATAGCGGCGGATGATTTACTGCGGTTGGTAGATATTTTAAACCCCGAGAATGAAGCGGGGCGGTTAACGTTAATTTCACGGATGGGTGCAGATAAGACCGAGCAGTTTTTACCTGCTCTGGCAAAGCGTATAGCCGATGAAGGTCGGCAGGTGGTTTGGTCCTGCGACCCTATGCATGGCAATACGGTAAAGGCGGCCAATGGTTATAAGACCCGCTCCTTCGATCATATTATGCTGGAAATTGAGCAGTTTTTTGCTGTGCTATCAGCTTGTGGTCAGCATGCCGGTGGTTTGCATTTAGAAATGACCGGGGCTCATGTCACGGAATGTGTAGGCGGTGCTTACCATGTCTCCGAAGAAGATTTGGCCAGTTGCTATCAAACCCAGTGCGACCCCCGGTTAAATGCACAGCAGGTGTTGGAGTTATCATTTAAAGTGGCGGAACTCATAAAGTCTTAAGACCCACAGTTCGTCAGTCACATCTTTCTCTGTCAAAAGTGTTAAAAAAATATGTCATAAATGTCAATTACATAAGCTGAGTGATGTTATATCCTGCACCAGTCGTTTTTTAGCCATCAACCAATATCAATTATGGAGTTTACCTGCACGCACAGGGAGTGGTTATGCCAGAGCTGGAATTTAAGATGATGGGGCCTGTCTTTGATGATGGCGTTCCTTTACATCTTGTGACTGAGGGATTGACAGAACTTCAGTCCATTCTTGATAAACCCTATCTTCACCTCGAGAATAAACAGCGTATTTTCAGAAAAGATAGACAATCTTTCTATATAAAAGCGACATCCATCAGGCAGGGCTGCCTGATAGCTGACCTGGATATTATCTACCAGACAGCACAACTTGTTCTACCCGGAGTCATGGCTTATGGCCCTGATACCGTGTGGAATTACACCAGGGAAACATGGGGCTTTTTAAAATTGATTTATGAACGCGCCAAAAAGGGTGAAACACCTAGTTATCAAACCAATGATAATGGTACGACTACGGTTGTTTATGGTGACGGCAATTATACGTTTAATGGCCCGGTAACCGTATTGGCGCAAGCCAGCATCCCCCATTACAAAAAACTCACCTCTCTGTTAAAAGTCGACGGCGTCAACTCAGTCCATTTGGGTAACGCAGATACACCTGAAGTAGTACTGGATGCCAGCAGTAAGGACCTTTTTAAACTGGATACCAAAATCGATACAGACCCAATAGCCATTGATTGTGAGGTCTTTGATTTTAATAAACATAGTAATGGCGGAAAGTTAAAGGTGGCCATGGGGGAGGCGATTGATAAAGGCGAATACAGTTTTACTGTCTTCGGCCGCCAGGGGCAGTCTGATTATATTTATTCCATGCTGCAACCCAGAGTGAATATCAAGTGTTTAAAAGAAGTGCAGATTGACCCTTTGGGTGAAACAAAAGTGGTTAGGCTGCATATTCTTGAGATTATTCCCTAAAGGGTTCAGGTCTATAGCTCAGAGGGTAGATAAAGCTGGTTATCGTATTTTGGTTTTATAGATCATTTTTGATCTATAAGTAGGTTTTTAGCCATAAATAGATCATAAATGATATTAAAATTAATAGCCTATCCCATCGTTTTAATGAATCATAGCGGTAGGGAGACTATTATGGATGGTTATCATCGCCTGGCCTATTCTATTAATGATTTTACCAAGGGAGCGTATAGCAGAAACATTAAGGTTATAATTATTCAAAATACAGCCTAAATAATTGCTACCAATTTGCCTAAGAGTTTTGTCAATATGAGCCTTCCCGAATTAACCCAAGCCATCCCACAACTACCAACCGGTGATATCAACGAAACCGCCGATTTCTTTGAATCAAAGCTCGGTTTCACAGTGTTAAACAAATTCCCCGACCATGGCCATCTTATTGTAAGTAGAGGCAATGCAGAAATTCATTTCTGGCAAGCACCGAGTAAAGAAGAGGCCAAAGCTATCGCCAGTCAAAGTAGCTGCTATATCAGGGTAAATCATATTGAGGAGTTATTTGCTGAGTTTAAGCAAAGTGGTGCGCCCTTTGGTTATGAGTTGGCGGAGCAGCCATGGGGGATGAAAGAAATGCAGGTGAATGAGCCCTATGGCAATGCTATTCGCTTTGGTGAGTCAATAGGGTAGAAAGCAATGATCGACTATAAAAATACCATCCCGCCGATTGAACAATACTGGCCACTTTTCCAAAGCACCGGCTGGAATGATATTTATCAGGCGGATTCGCAAACCATTGAGAGGGCAATTTCTAACAGTACTTTTGCTGTTTGTGCCTATTCGGAAGGAAAGCTAGTTGGATTTGCTCGTGCCGTCTCGGATGGTGTGCTGTACGCAACGATTTATGATGTTATTGTTGTGCCAGAGTTTAAGTGCCAGGGTATTGGCAGCGCTCTGGTTTCTAATATTACCAAACAGTGCAAGGATGCCGGTGTTTTTAGCGTGCACCTGTTCGCCGCTGATGGGACTGAGCCTTTTTATAATCAGCAAGGCTTTAAAGCGCGGCCGCCTAATATGCCGGGGATGCGTTATGAGCCAATCAGTTAATCTCTTCAATACTATTGCTTGACGACAATTAGGACGCCACTTACTATTTCGCCACTACTTACCTTTCGCAGGCGCTATTCAGTTAGCCCACCTGCTTAAGGCGGAAAAACCGCTTGGCATTATCTTATGTTGGGCGGTTTTTTTATTTCCAGGGAGTGGAAAATGATCGTTTATGTCGACTGATAGAATCTGTTTTATAGTCAACTGGAATCCCGCCCGTTCCATTGAGTTACCAATATCACCTCCAAAGAAAAAATTCCTCAAATAAGTAGCTTATACTGAATAAAATCTCCCAAATTATCTTTCCCCAAGAATTTATAGAAGAAAAAATCCCCTGTCCGTGCAGTACGATACCTCAATAAAACCAACATACGGCGAGGTCATAGATGAG